>CAVOCY010000043.1:0-2555 GCA_963694385.1 Candidatus Altimarinota bacterium | reverse complement strand
CTTTGCCCATCCTTCGAGAGGAAACCTCGATTAACTAAAGAGAAACGCTTTGAGAAGGATTTGTACTTATTTTCCTTCTCATATCCATGGCTGATCAGGATATAACATGCCGCGACTGCGGTGCTACATTCGTCTTCACAGAAGGCGAACAGGAGTTTTATAACTCCAAGGATCTCAGCGCTCCTCAGCGTTGTAAGGACTGCCGTGCTGCTAAGAAAGCATCACGTATGGGTGGCCCACGCGAAATGCACGACGCTGTTTGTGCTAAGTGCGGTTCGGACTGCCAAGTTCCATTTAAACCTCGCAGTGAGGAAGAAGGTGGAAAGCCAGTTCTATGTCGAGATTGTTTCTCGGCTGAGCGCGGGTAATTTACCTAGCACTTTAAAGAAAAGGTCGAGCGACTGCTTGGCCTTTTTTTATATGATGTGGATCATTAGTATTTGTGTGACATTGTATAGTATTTGTCATACATAAAGTATTCTCGTTGTTACTTTTCCGATGCAATAGTTTCTTCTTGGGGGACCAGGGAACCTCATTCGGTTCCCTAGCTCCCCCAAACCCCCATTACCCTCCCTCAGCGAGCGTTTATGAATTACTTGGTATATAAAGACAATGTAATGAAAGATTTCGTCATCTGGATATGTGGTATTCTAGTTGCATGAAACTTAAAGAGATTTTTAAACTTACATGGTTACCGGTTGTAGGGGCATCACTCTGCTGCCTTAGCCCGGTGATCATTGTATTACTTGGACTAGGGACCGTATCATTTGGCACATCACTTGCTGATACATTTTACGGAGACTACAAATGGGCATTTCGTGCACTGGGACTTGTTCTTTTGTTGGCTGCTGTTGTGTGGCACTATCGCAAAAAGGGAGTGTGTACATTAGACCAAGCCAAACGTCATAAGAATGAGATTCTTAATACAGTACTCATTACGATCTTTGCAGGAGTGGCTGGATATGTATTCTTCTTGTACGTTGTCGTCCACTATATTGGTGTGTGGATGGGTCTTTGGGTGTAGTAAACCGAAGGGATTGCTTGAGTTTTTGTCTCTAAGAATTAGACTCATTTCTTATGTATAAATCATCACTTATTTTACCTGGCGACCAGACAGTGCATATAGAAGTGGATCCTCTGAAATACTTCTGTGGCCGTGATGGAGAGTGGGCAATATCTCAACAGGATGTTGGTGCCGATAACATGACGCAGCTTTTGGCTCATCCCGCTATTGCTGCAGAGAATATTCGTAGAGTGAATGGGCATGCTAAACAGCTGATTGTGCAGTCGATATATTCTCCTGGTCAGTGGATGGTTAAGACTTCCACTATGCCAACGATGTGTGCATCTGAGGATGATTCTCAGCGAGAAATTATGCTTCCAGGTGATGTGGTCGAAATGGCAGACGTTGTCACTAAAGAGCAAAACTCGGTATTTACTTCACCAGAGATTTTAGAGCATCTCGGCATTACATTTTCTCATTTGCAAATTCCTTCGGAACAGTTGCATCAGGCTATGATTGAGGCTGCTGAAGGTAAAAGAGATGAGAATAGTGTGGTGAGCATTATCTTGCATGGTGTTACAGGTACATCCTGTATTTCCGAGAGCGCATATGCTGCGTTTGTTCCACTCTTTAAAGAACTTCGTTTAAACTTTCGTATTGTCATCGCGGAAGATAGCATCGCTTCCCGTGATACGAGCCGTGCAAAGCATGATCAAATAGTTTCAGGTTTTGCAGATGAAAGTAACCTCGGAGTTGTCGTCGTTCCAACTGCAGAGGATATTTCTTTTGCATAAGTGCATACAATGGGGCTTTGGGTGTACTTGGCACCTTTTCCTGCATTATGCGTTGCCTCTCGTTCTTCTAAATTAATACACGTTCCACTATAAAGAGAATCGTCGTTGCACCGTGCAAGATAGAAGTAGTGAGGCATACGCGAAGTATACCACTAGCAATGCGGACATCTGCAGTTCAGGTCTGCCATGTATTCTTTGCCATAGTTATAGGTAAGCTCTTCACCGGCTGCAATATGCTTTCTTGCATGGATCACAATTTTCTTTCCATCTGCAAACGCTTCGCAGTTTGGTTTGCAGCTATGGTTTAGGTACCTCGCAAGGTTTTCACGACCACTTCCATCGATAGTCCACTTGGTATCTGTCACAGCAAAAAGATAGAGTCCAGCTTTTTCATTTGCTTGATCTCTTGTGAGCAGTGGTCCAATGTATTCAATAACGAAGTCGTCTTTTGGAATGTCGTCTTCGGCAAAGAGTCCAAGGCCTGCGAGTCCTTTCTTTACGGCAACTTCATGCTGTGGCCTATATTTTCCAAACCAGAGTTTCATAGCCGCGAGATACTACCAAAAAATATCCCTACTGCAAGAGGAAATGAGAGTGCTTCTGTGAATATTCTTAGGTATAAGGAAAGAGCTGGATGTAAACATCCAGCTCTCCGCCTTTCAACCGATGTGAGTTGATCAGTCAGCGTCTGCTCCCGCGAAGAACATTTGTCGGTCGTCGTCCCATTTTGGGATGTGATCGTAGCCGACTTGTAGTCC
>CAVOCY010000042.1:0-3983 GCA_963694385.1 Candidatus Altimarinota bacterium | reverse complement strand
CATAATATTTCAAGGATTGTACTATTATTGAGGATAAATGGCAAGCTCTCTTTTTACAGCATCCACTGCCTTATCATGAATTTCCACTCGGAGAATAGTTACAGAGATATGATTCGAATCAAACATAAGATCGCAAAAATCGTCTTTATGAACAACATGTGGAAACAATGCATCAACAGATAAATAATGCGTAACTTCACCTGTTTCAAAATTTTCAATAATAGGTTTTACGCTAGGTCCGTTCCATCGAACTTGTTCTAGAGCAGCCTGTAAAGGCAAAGACTGACCAGTATGAACACTCCAAAAGTACCGAAGCTCGCCAATCTTCTCATTTATTTGATACTGAAAAGCAGCAACTTCTGCCTCAACCTGCTCTAGTGGCTGCTCTTCCACGCGCGCAAGTACTCCGAAAATCGAAGAATACCTACGTATCCATTGCTCTAGAAGATAACTGACCATTGGATTCTTTCTAACAGACTGAAAAGCGGGGATGTTTTCCATACCATTATGCGAAACGAAATTCAGATTCATCCAATCCTCAGCATTTAGAAGGCCTTTCTCTCCACCAGTATCTAGTAGCTGTTCTGCATTCTGCCCCATCAATGAGACCTGATGGCTCAAATACTCTGGGGTCTGAACATCTGTACCATCTGCATGTGTAACGATTCCCATGACAATCAACGCTACTCCGATCAATTTTTGTATGCAAGGTATTTTTGCTGTAGCATACGGGTATGAAACGCATCCTCACATTCATGACTTTGGCCTTTATTCCAGTTGTAGCACTCGGTTTTCTTTTTCCGGATCGTGTAACTGACACAAAGATAATGCAAGAGGGGTACCACTCAACAAGAGGGGCTGATATTGTTGTATTTGTACGAGATGGATGCCCACATTGTGCAGCATTCGAAGCGTATGCCAAGGAGCATGATCTTGCTGTGCAGTACTATGAAGTAACCCAAATTGATGCTCAGAAAAAGTTCTCGGACCTGCAGCAACGTGCAACCGCACTCAACCAAGGGGTACCAACTGTTGTTATTAATGGAACGGTAAGCCAAGGATACGACACCGACGAACACGGGGAAGCGATTGTCGCCAGGCTCTCTGCATGTAAAGACAAAAAAGAAGGCTGTCTTTCTTTTGAAGACTTTGTGAAAAGCACTACAACAGTGGACGTCACAGCAGCAGGAAAAACCTGTACAGAAGACTGCGAAGCAGATCTCGATAAATACACCCTAGACCTTTGGTTTATCGGAAAGACAGACCTAACTCTTCTTAGCCTTCCAGCCCTTAGTCTCCTTCTTGGTTTCCTCGATGGATTCAACCCATGTGCGATGTGGGTACTCATCACATTGCTCACACTTCTCATAAATACCCACGACAAAAAGAAGATATGGATTATTGGTGGAACATTCCTCTTTATAAGTGGGGCTGTCTACTACCTCTTCATTGCTGCATGGCTGAATGTATTCCTGATGATTGGCTACAACTTCTGGGTACAAAAAGTTATTGGTATCGTCGCGATTGGCGGAGGTGGATTCTATTTATACGAAGCCTTTGGAAAAGACCCGAACGTTTGCAATGTACGTAACCTTAGCTCTCGCCAAAAAACAATCGCCAAAATGAAATCGATCATGCAGATCACTCAATGGCCAGCGTTGATCCTAGGCGTCTCTGTCCTCGCAGTCTCAGTCAATATGATAGAGCTTGTGTGTACCGCAGGGCTTCCGGCAGTCTTTACACAGATACTCGCCTTTAATGACATCACGAACCTTGCACGATATGGATACATCGGACTCTTTATTCTGATGTATATGATCGACGATATGGTAATTTTTGCCATCGCTATCTACACACTGCACGCAACAGGAATGACTACAAAGTACCGCCGCTTCACACTGATCTTCGGAGGTCTTCTTATGTACGCACTCGGAATGCTGATGATCTTCGCACCAGAACTACTGACGTTTGGGTAATATTTGCAACTTTTCAAAGATGAAAAGTTACCAAAAATCTTAGCCACTGATGTAAACGAAGCAATAAAAAGAGTACAGAATGTGCGCTCCTGGACTAAGTCGGCTTCGCCGCTTAGCACTGCGTCACTATATTGATTATTACGTAGAGTCATCTTCGTCCACACTACAGTGGCATGACAAACGCTATGCAATATTTGGCGAGTGCATATGTTTGAGGGCGAAGAATACGCTAATACTTCTGATGTAGCGTGTGAATGCCAAGTCCCAAAGGGAACTTGGTTGAACGCGCGCACAGGAACATTCTATCTATTATTGCTTCGCACGAGTCTGCACTCGCCTTGATTTTTTCGTCCCTTTTTTATCAAGAAAAAAGGGGCAATAGAAATAGATTAAAAAGATGGAGGTGCCGGCGAGATTCGAACCCGCGCATGGGGGTTTTGCAGACCCCTGCCTTACCACTTGGCTACGGCACCATTTGCGCATTGAATACTAGCAAACCCACTATCGACTATCCACTCCTCTATGTATTTTTATTCTTTCTCTTTTACAGGCTCTATAAACGTCACCTCTCCGAGGATCAACAAAATACTCTCATCGAGATCTTTGGTAATAGAAAGAGGAGTAACTGCTGTTATGGTGTATCCCGTATCTCCTGTGGTTGTACTTACTTGATAGAACCTTCTCCGTGGCTCTCCTTCTATGGGCTGGCCTGTAAAAATATGTAAGCTTACCTTGCTATCGTCAACATTAAACTCTCGTGTATCAACATGCTCATAGCCATCTAACACTTCTACAGAACGCATATTTGCACTGCTGTACTGTGCAGGATCTACGATACTTGCCAAACGCTCGCGGGTTATTGCTACCGTCGGAAACTGACCAGAAAACGATTCTGATGACTGGAATGCAGCAATAGTCTCCTCTGGTACACCGCGCTGCCTAAGCGTCTCTGTGTTTAAGATCTCCCATTTTTCTGGAAGGCATGTTCCCATGGTTCCATCCCAATACCGCTGATCACACGCAACTCCTTTGCTAGATCCCCCTCCACAAGAAACAAGGAGGAAGCTCGCCGAAAGAAGAAAAAGTGACTTACGCATGTGGCCATAGCATAGACAAAGGTTAGGAAGGTACCAAGTGCACTGAGGATTCAAGAAAATATCCAAGTAGACAAATTCTGAAATATTGTTATAGAAGTACCCCAAGAATTGAGCAAAATGCCAAATAATGGTAGAATATTATGATTTATGAGAAAACAAACATACACACTACTTACAACTGCGCTTATGTTGCTCCCTATGGGGCTACAGGCAGCCTCGATTGATGCACTCGATTCTGTTGCAGGTCTTGCAACAGAAGTAGTTATCGAAGGCCTAGTACCAGGAACGCAAACGCATCTTTCAATTCACTCCCCTGTTGGAGATACCTTCTCACATACGCTTAATGTAGGTGATCAAGGAATCGCACATACATGGGTAGCAGGAAACGATCTACAGGTTGCAGGTACATACGATCTTACAGTTGATGGATCCACAAACGGATCACTCACCGTACATCCAGATAGCGTAGACCTCCTTGCGAGCTTTATTGATGCTCCAAAGACAAACCTTGCCGTAGGAGAAGAGATGACCGTTACCGTAGTACTTACCGATCGATTCGGTAATGCGCTGTCTGGTCGCTCTACAGAACTGATTTCTAGTAGAACAGATGATCTTGTACAAGCAATCACACGTGAGACTGATATATATGGAGAGCAGCAATTCCTCGTTCGTGCAGCCTTCCCCGGAAGCATTGCGCTACGTGCTATTGATCTTATTTCTGGAGACACATTACAGAGCGCGTTAGCAATTGCAGCAGGAGATCTTAAAGATGCTGTAGGAGGGCCAGTTGCCTACTCTACACAAACAGAAGTAAGCCAACAGTTCTACCGAGGAAATCCTTACTCAGCCAGTGTACTTGGAGGAAACCAGTTCCGTGCTCAGCTTAATGACCCACCACGATTTGATCACA
>CAVOCY010000041.1:0-4176 GCA_963694385.1 Candidatus Altimarinota bacterium | reverse complement strand
GTTAGTTGGAAGTTGCTGAGATGCAAGTGCAAGACCGACAACGGTCGCCACGACAGCTAACTTCTTTTGAGAAGTGTTCATACGAAAAAAGGGTATTGATGTGAATATTCGTAAATATTATAGCATTTTCACGCCATTTTTACCATTCCTTATATAGGGCTGCTGAGATTTACGTAGCCTGATGCTCAATGCGTCGCTCGCGAATCACGTTTACCTTAATAACTCCAGGGTAGGTGAGTTCGTTCTCGATCTTCTCGGCAATATTCTTAGCAAGCTTTTCTTGCTCGAGGTCGTTTATCTTCTCTGTGTCTACATAGACACGAATTTCGCGACCTGCAGAGATGGCAAATGCACGGCGTACTCCATCGAAGCTCTTTGCAGCTTCTTCCAGCTCCTTAAGCCTCTTAACGTAGGCTTCCATAGATTCCCTACGAGCACCTGGGCGAGCACCAGAGATGGCATCGGCAGCTGCAACAACAAAGGCCTCAGCAGATGCAATAGGGATATCTTCGTGGTGAGCTGCAACACAGTGTGTTACTTCGTCACGGATCTTAAACTTCTTACAGATCTCTACTCCAATCTCAACGTGCGTACCGGATACTTCGTGGTCGAGCGCTTTACCCATATCATGTAGCAGACATCCTTCTACAACAATCTGCGGATCTGCACCGATTTCTTCTGCCATAACACGACCAATGTTTGCCATTTCTACACTATGCTTAAGGATGTTTTGTCCGTAGCTAGTGCGGAAACGAAGTCTTCCGATAATCTTGAGGAGCTCTGGTGGATACCCAGTAATTCCAAGTTCTTCTGTTGCGCGCTTTCCGAATTCCATCATCATCTTCCCTACCTCCTTCTTCATCTTCTCTACAACTTCTTCGATACGTGCTGGCTGAATACGTCCATCCTTTAGGAGTTTTTCCATAGAGAGTTTAGCGACGTACCTTCTTGCAAGGTCGTAACCGGAGATAATGATCGCCCCTGGTGTGTCATCGATAATAATATCGACACCGGTAGCTGCTTCGAACGCAGTAATGTTTCGTCCTTCTTTTCCAATGATCTTTCCTTTTAAGTCATCAGAAGGTAGCTGCACGATGGTCGATGTAGATTCAGAAGCAACCTCAGCGGCATAGCGCTGCATAGCCTCTGCCATGATGTTCTTTGCCTTCTCTTCATAGAGCTCTTCCATATCTTTCTCTTTAAGTTTGATTTGGCCTGCAAAGTACTCCGAGAACTCGGATTCTACTTCTTCTTTTAACTGTGTTTTGGCATCCTCTTGAGATAGCTTTGCAACACTTTCTAGCGCTTCACGGTGCTTTGCAGATGCATCAGTAAGCTCTGTCTTTAGTTCCTCGACTTTAGATTCACGCTCTTCTACTGTCGTACGCTGATGCGCAACTTCTTGTACCTTTTCGTCGAGTTGCTTTTCTTTTTCTTCTAAGCGGCCTTCTTGCTGCTCAAGTTTCTTCTCGAGTTCTCCAGCCTGAATTTTCGCTTCGGCAATAATTTCTTTCGAACTAGCCCTAGCCTCTGCCTCTGCAGTTTTTACTTGATTCCGTGATTCGGAAACCTTGCTTTGGACTTTTTGTAGTTCGCGTTCTTGAGCAGTGATTTGCTGCTGCATTTTATCGCTTACCTTTTTGCCCTTAGAAAACCAGAAGAATCCTACGGTAAGACCGAGGAGTACTCCGGCAGATAGTCCTAAGAATACGATGACATATTGCTGTTCCATGGTTGAGAGTTGAAGGAAGTACTTGCTTGATACTTCTGTAGCTCTAGGCGCGTGCGTGCTGTGATCTTGGAGTGGTTCGTACGTCTGATTGGACGTTGTTAGATCAAATTAAAGCGTTTCCTTGCGTCTTTCCTAGAGTGACAGAAATTGTCGGTCTCTATAGTAGTCGATTTTACCTAAAAATGCGAATTGCATATTTTGGCTTATGTAAAGGAAAAAGTACATACCGTCCGGAAAAATACATAGTTTTTATAGCCATTGTTCTGCCTGTAGACAGAACTTGCTACAAGGCTCTCTGTAGCGGAAAACACGATTAGCCCTGTAGCAAGCCAAAGAGATCTATCGCTCCTCTTGCGTTTTACTGCTGAAATATAAGGCCAATGCGATACTTGATTTTCATTATTGGTATGATTATTCCAACAGTCACCTATGGACAGGTAGTGATCTCTGAGGTGATGTGGGTGGGGTCTGAAATCTCAACTGCTGATGAGTGGTTAGAGCTGAGCAATATTTCTGATGAGACAGTGAGTCTTTCTGGGTGGACGATAACCAAGCGCTCATCTGATGGTGGAGATACGGAGATGATTTTGTTTTCGGAAGATGCACAGATACTTGCTGGAGATTTTTTTCTGATCGCAAATTATGATGCAGAAAAATCTGCTCTCTCTGTCTCGCCAGATTTGGTTTCCACATCAGTCTCACTGGCAAATTCCAAGCTGTATTTACAGTTGATAGACGAAGAGGGGGAGGTGGTAGATGCAGTAGATGACGGTACGGGTTCTCCTTTTGCTGGAGGGAAAACCCCGTATGCGAGCATGGAAAGAATCGATCTAAAATCTTCGGGTGAGGAGGCAGACAACTGGAAGAGTGCAGAGGTATCCGTTGGGTTTGATGAGGGGGTGGAGGTGATGGGAACGCCAGGCAAGGAGCGCGGGGATACTTCCCCGCAGATGAGTAGTAATTCCAGCATGCATTCTGAAGCATCTTCTTCGCAATGCGGGCAGGTATGCCCGCTCTCAAAGATTCGCATTACCGAAGTTCTCCTCAATCCAAAAGACTCCGAAGACTACGAGTGGATAGAACTCGGAAATTTAGGAACCGAACCAGTTGATATTACGGGGTGGATTTTGTCGGATGGATCGAGGTCGTATGTCGTCGAGCCGAGATCGCAAAGTGGATATATTTTAGAACCTGCTGAGCACACATTATTTTTTCATCACCAGACAGGAATCGCTCTATCAAGCGCAGGAGAGGTGATCACTCTTTTCAATTCGCAAGGGGAAGTTGACCGAATTGATGTCAGCAAAACAGGAGAAGAAATTAGTTTTGGCCGTGAGCCCGACGGCTCCCGTGGCCCCTTTTGTGTTCCTACTCCGCGGGCAGAGAACTCCGAAGACTTGCTCGATCCAAAGATCGTAATCCAGTCTGGTCGCTCAACCGATTACACAAAAGTCACACTCAACTTGAAGGCAGAAGTTGAAGAAGGATCTTTAAAAGATGCTGAATGTTTTTGGGATTTTAAGGATGGCACATCGTCAAAAAAATGTAATCCACCCTCGCATTCGTGGGATTATTATGGAGTGTATAACGTTGAACTTCGAGTAATGACGAAGTGTGGAAATGAGATAAAGCGGGGGACTGACGTCGTCGTTTTACAGAAGAATAAAAATCTGAAGAGTAGTAAGAGCAGCGCGAGCATACCTGCCCGCATTGTTCAAAAATCACAAGAATCCATGTCTATTTCTTCATATGCAATATCAACTTCTTCTCTACAAGTAAGCAAATTCTCTAGTAGTTCTTCTTTAATTGAACAAAAAATGTATTCAACAAAAACTTCTTCAAGGTCAAGCCAAAATCCGGTTGAAGCGTTGAGAGTGCGTTATAAAAACATTCCTCAATACTCATCTTCTGCTATTACATCTAAAACTGCTGCTTCCACGTATTCTTTCAAGAATTTCGTACCTCAGGAAGTTGCGCGACATCAGGAATCCGGTATTCCGTGGGTATTACTCTTCTCTCAGTCTGCCTTGTGGTTGGTATTGGCGGGGAAGAGGATGATATAGAACATGTGTTAAGTCGCTACTGCTAGGGCTAAAGTTGTAATTTCTGCTAGAGGGTTATCGCCATTGAAGAAATCGTCATTTTTTGCTATAATAGTTAGATTTTGAACAACAAACACAAAAACTACAGGCACAGAAAATTCACCTTGTCTGAGCCACGTCTGTGTCGAATGGCACCACCCTATGGCGCAGCTCCTGATGCACCGGAGTACGATCCAGATGCACTTACTGGTAAGTCTCCAAAGGCAAGTCCGTCGGATGTGTTACGGAGCAACGAACAACAGCGTCCATATTGGGCGACTATTGAACATGCACTAGAGCGAGCTGTTAGAAAAAAGGGCAGCAAGGAGTTGAGAGAAATTTGGAGTAGCAAAGAGCTACGTG
>CAVOCY010000040.1:0-5000 GCA_963694385.1 Candidatus Altimarinota bacterium | reverse complement strand
GAGTCCGCTTCTGGATCTTTGAACAATGGTCAGAACTATGCTCTATGGGTTGATACCGATGGAGACGGTTCAGTTGACACTATCCTCGAGGACGGTGTTGCATCACAATCTAGCCAGATCAGCTTTAACGATCTAGCTGGTGGTGGATACGTTATCCCTGCTGAGGAGACTGTGGTCTTCGAAGTACACTCTGACGTTTCCTCTAGCCTTACAAATAACGACCTTGAAATCCGTTTCGATACGGGTTCAACGGTTACTTACGTAGAGGCTGAAGAGCTTGATGATGGTTCTAACTTGAGTAACATTAAGACGAATACTGTTGTTAAAACTGGCTCGAGTGCTTGTAAAGATTCTACTGGTGAGGATGCAACAACTTGTGATATCGTTGTTTCAACAGTTTACTCTCAGCTATGGACTCTCCGTGGACAGGGTGACCTATACCTAACAAAGGACGCATCACCGCTACGTAGCCGACAATTGCTTGGTGGTACTCTTGGCGAGGCTATCCTCCGTCTCGAGCTACACGCCGAGCACGAGCCTATCGATGTAACTGACATTCAGTTCACATCATCTGGTTCTACAGCTACTTCTATCGACCGTCTTGAGCTTTACCGTGAAGGTGAATCCACTAAGTTTGCAGAAGCAACTAAGGGTGGATGTGGATCTGACACAAAGCTTGATCACAACCCGAAGGCAGCAACATCAAATAACTCTATACAGGACCAAGTTGGTTCTGGTTCGGTTACCACGTTCTGTGTGAACATGGAGAACCAACAGCTTGTTGTACCAGATGGTGACGACATTGATATTATCATCCGTCCTCGCCTAAAGACTGACGAACAGGGTGCCATATCTAATCAGGTAATCGCTCTCTTCATTGGTTCTGGTGCTGCTACATATGACAACATCGTTGTAAAAGCCCGTGGTGGAGAGTCATCTAATGACCTCACCATGAGTGACCAGGATGGTACTGCTGAAGGAGAAATCTTTATTGGTGCAGAAACTGTAACCAGTAACTCCAACAGTAACTCTACTATTACTGGTAACAAGAACATCTCTGTTCTTTCCAAGATCACATCTATCACGAACGCTAACCCAGATGCTAACGGTACATCAGTACCAACTGGTATCTCTGCGATTGGTCAGTTCAAGATTACAGCTGCTGCTCATGGAAACTCTAAGAATGGAGATAACGATGTAACTCTTTCTGGTGTTATATTCAACGTTAACGCTACAAACGTAACAATCGGTAGCGCTACGTTCAAAATGTATAACAAGGCTGACCAGACAAAGACAGTTACATGTAATGACTACTACACAGATAGCGGACTCGCTGTTGGTGTAGCTTCAGGTACGTTGCTTGTAGAATGTAAGGGGCTTGCTGCCTCTAATGTAAACACTGAAATCGATGAGGGTACTGACTCTACATTCGTTCTTCAGGCAGATATCACTGATCCAAACAACCAAGCTGGTAACGGTGGTGTATCTGTTCTCCAGGTAACATTGCAGAAGTTTGACGACATAACCACTACTGGTTTTGACGCTCAAGATGTCCCTGCAACTCGATCACACATACAATGGATTGATAAAGATCAAACCAACACGTATGCAAATGGTCAGGTATTCCTATGGATTGAATACCCAGAGACATCTGTTAAGTCTACTAGCTACAACAGCTAAAGACCGATCAGGTAACCTTCCTTTGATCAAGGAATCAAAAACCCTTCCCTTCGGGGGAGGGTTTTTTGGTATATCAATATCTTTCTCTTTGTAACTTTTCAGATGAATAGTTCTCTTTGTTCATTTTTGCCTTGATGCAAAAACGAACCAAAAAAATCAAGGCAGACTGGACTCGTGCGAAGCAATAATTCTTTCTCTGTAGGTAGCGCTCCTCAGCTAAGGTCACTGTGTTTGCCTACGGCAACTTAGCATTCGTCGCTGTATACCAAATCGTTAGTGTGTTCTTCGCCCTCAAACAGGCAGTCTGCCTCGTCTTACATCGCACGGTCTTTATATACCAAGTAATTCATAAACGCTCGGGTTAGGAGGGTAATGGGGGTTTGGGGGAGCTAGGGAACCGAACAAGGTTCCCTGGTCCCCCAAGAAGAAAAACAAGAAGCAAAAGCTTCATCTGAAAAGTGACATAGAGAAGTTATCCCAGTAGCTTCCTCTTCATCTGAAGCAATCGATATACGAAAGGCTTCAAAACAATCATCTTCTCTTTTGGATACATCACAACCTCTCCACCAAATTTTTCTTTGAAGCTGGAAATTCCTGACCAAGGGTGTGCTGTCCTGCGGCCAGAGTGGAAAACGGCTACCGAAGGCAGTCCCTTTGGGAAAAGAGGATAACGGATAAAGCTTTTTCCACTATCCACTATCCTCTTATTGCTTGCCTGTGGTGATACGCCTAATAGGTCGTACTCAGAACAACCTCGTACTTTCGCATAGCGTATAGATTCCCATTGCAGCAAATATGGGGCCATCTTTGCTCTCTCAGCGTGGTTACTTGCTCCGTAGTAATAAGTAACCCTTTCTCCCCAGACAACGCTTAGAACGCCAGCAATAGGTTCGGTTTGGTTAACATAGGCCAAGAGTAGGAATGCACCAGGTAGATGATCTAAAAATGCTTGGTACGTTTTCTTTGGGAGGCTGACGAAGCCATCACGTTTTCCAGTCTTTTTTACGAGGTCATAAAACGCATCAACGTCTCGGCTCTCTTTTATAGAGATATCATTCTTCTTCGCAACTTTAATGTTATATCTTCCTTTTTGTTTCATCTGGGAAAGTATTTCTTCTTCGGACTGAGTAAGATCAATAATGCGCGTCGCTTCACAGTGCACCAGCCTTCGGCTGGAACGGAAAGTGGAAAGTGGAAAGTGGATAAAGAATTCTTGATTCGGAGGCGTGAGATATAATGCTAAACATTTATCTTTTTTAGCATCATCAATGATCTGCTTCAATAAAGCTACAACAACTTTTTCCTCTTTTCCCAAAGGGACTGCCTTCGGTAGCCGTTTTCCACTTTCCACTTTAAGAGGTCCCACAGGACCTCTTGGGATTTCCCATACCGAGTACCCACCAATAGTTCGGTCAATCATCACCAATGCAGAGGCACGGATTTGTCCATCATCTTGCGATGCATAGATCCGTACTTCTTTACCAAGTGCTTCGAGATACGCTTTGCGTTCTAAAGATTGCCAAAGATTGCCTTGGCCTGAATCTTGTATCCACGCATTATATCGATCAAGATCTGTTTTCGATGAAAGGAGCTGAATTGGCAAAATGGAAAAAGGAAAGAGGAAAGTGGCAAATGCCTACAAAGAGTCTATAATATTTTCCGTTTTCCGTTTTCCGTTTTCCACTATTTTCTATGTCATACACTCTCCCCGATCTTCCTTTCTCTTTTGATGCTCTCGAGCCGCACATCGATGCACGCACGATGGAAATTCATCATGATAAGCATCATGCAGGTTACGTAGCGAAGCTTAATACAGCACTCGAAGGAACATCTCTTGCGGATAGTTCTGTAGAAGAATTGATTGCAAAACTCGATGCAGTACCAGAAGATAAACGTACAGCAGTACGCAATAACGGTGGAGGACACGCAAACCACTCACTCTTCTGGACCATTCTTAGCCCAGAAGGTGGAGGAGGTCCTACTGGTGATATTGCAGGTGCAATCACTGATGCCTTCGGTTCATTCGATGCATTTAAAGAAGAATTCTCCGCAGCTGCAGCAACCAGATTTGGTTCTGGATGGGCGTGGTTAGAAGTGGAAAACGGAAAACTGAAAGTGGAAAGTACTGCTAATCAGGATTCTCCATTAATGGAAGGGCGAACGCCAATTCTCGGGTTAGATGTTTGGGAACACGCGTATTACCTCAACTATCAAAACAAGCGACCAGATTACATTACTGCATTCTGGAATGTTGTGAACTGGGAAGAAGTAAACAGGAGATTTGAAGAGGCACAATAGTTGTCAGTTATTCGTTGTCAGTGATCAGTTTCTTCTATAATAAAATGTATATGACGAACAACCGATTACTGACAACCGATGACTTGTCCAGCAAACAGATTGTAGCCACTGTTATTGGGCTCTTCGTTACTATAGGTCTTCTTGTCTACGGCTACAGTGTTCTTACCAATGAGTTTGTAGATTTTGATGACACACTCCTAATTATTGATAATATTTCTGTCCTTCAGGCTGGTCGTTTTTCATCAGTCCTTTGGGCATTTGGTCATTACGATCCTGAGCTCTACATTCCATTAACCTTTCTCTCTTTTCAGTTTGATGCAGTGATCGCAGGACTTAATCCCATCATGTTTCATCTTGATAACTTGGTACAGCACATCGTCAATGCATTGCTGATTACCTGGATACTAAAGATGCTATTTAAGAGGCTGGATATTGCAGTGATCTTAGGACTATTCTTTCTCGTTCATCCACTCAATACCGAGGCGGTGGCGTGGGCAAGCGGAAGAAAGGATCTCTTCTCTTCGCTCTTCTTTTTTGCATCTATTGCGATGTATGTGCAATTTAGAGAGTCTTCTAATAAGAAATTCCACTGGGCTTCCTTGAGCCTTTTTATCCTGGGTCTTTTCGCAAAAATATCAATTGCACCATTGCCTGTCGTCCTGCTGTTGATCGATTGGCTTAGCGAAAGGTCTCTCAATCTAAAATCAATTTGGCAAAAAAAAGCATACTTCATCGCAACGATTCCTCTCGGGCTTATTGCCCTTCTTGGAAAGGATGAGGTACTTGCACGCTCTTCTACAGAAACAGTATTCCTTCTTATTCCTGAAACTATTCTTTTTTATACACAGAAAATTCTGCTCCCAATTCACTTATCTATTCTCTACCCGTATGTGCACGCAGATGTAACGCTCGCCAATCCAAAGTTGGTAACATCTATTGCTGTTGTCATCATAGCTACTGCCCTACTTTGGATGAAACGTAACAAAGTCCCAGCTGCCGCAGTTGGTTTTGCAATAGCGATT
>CAVOCY010000039.1:0-5215 GCA_963694385.1 Candidatus Altimarinota bacterium | reverse complement strand
TATCGGTGCATTCCATTTCGCCCAATAAGGAATAAATTCGGGATAGTTAGTGACCAATCGCGAATAGTATCGAGCTTATCGTACGTTCCAAAGTATGCTGGATAGGCCTTCTTCATGCGCAAAACACACGCATCGTTTACGTCTTCTTTCTTAAGGAAGCCGATCTGCTCTAGCTCCGCAATACCCTGTTCTATCATCGCCTCATCCTTCTTTACCCATAACTCATCCCCCTCGTCGACAAAGTATTCCAGTCCAATCCACACGTTCTTTGTGTGATCTTTAAGCATATACGGGCTCCAGTTATTAAAGATCTGAATACGACCAACTTTTACCCCTCGGTCTTGCACGTAGATCCAGTTATCCGGAACTTCAGTTGATGGCTTTTTTCCTTTCTCTTCTACATTCAACTTATTAAGCAAAAGCCCCACTGTCATAAAGTCTCGATAGATGAGTCCTTTAGCAACTTCCTGAACAGATTCTGCAACTGCAGGCTGCATCCCTGCTACCAAGTGTTTTACTGGCATCGTCGAGAAGAAGTAATCACAGGCGACCTCTTCACTCTTGCCTGTTTCCATATTTTTAATAATCGCAGAAATTACTTTCTGTTTTCCGTTTTCCTCTTTCCACTTTACACTTTCCACTTTGCACTTCATATGCACCTCACCACCACACGCAGTTACTTGTGCAGTCACCGTCTCCCACATCTGCCCCGGTCCAAACTTTGGATAGAAAAATCGAGTAATCAAACTCGTCTCTCGCTCTTCTTGCTGCTTAGAAAAGTCTGAACTTAATAAATCTTTTACCGCATGTACAACCGCACGACGTAAAGAAAGTCCTTTGATACGCTGTGCACCCCAGTCTGCCTTTATTTCACTGCAAGGTACTCCCCATACTTTTCGGGTGTAGTCCTCGAAAAATGTTTTATACAAACGCATACCAAAACGATTAATCATAAACGCATCGAGATACGTCTCATCTTTGCGCTTAAAAATCTGAGCCTTGATATAACTCATTCCAATAAGCGTTGTATTGATCAGCCCAAGTCTCCATGCAATTTTTAGTGTGATACCAATCGGATACGGGAAAAAGCTTCGCTTAAAGTAAATGCGAGAGATGCGCGGACGGTGCAGCATAACGTTATCTTCTTTTTCTGGATCTGGTGCAGGGCGTTTCTCTGGTTTTCCATCACTGCACTCTGGACATAAGTAATTCATTACAACTTCTGTAGCATAATCTATCTCATGCTTCTTCTCTTCGGTGTCTGCAGCGGGTGCACCTTGTACTGGCATGATATTAAACCACCAATCCATTACCCGTTTGCTCTTAGAGAAAAATCGATGCCCACCAATATCGATACGGTTTCCTTTGTAGTTATAGGTTTGCGCAATACCACCGATAGCATTTGTCGACTCAAAGATCACAGGCTTGATGTCTGTACGCTTAAGAAGTTCATACGCTGCAGTAAGGCCTGCAGGTCCAGCGCCAGCGATAACTGCGATCTTCGACATTAATGAAAAACGTAGAATTTCCGCATCGTAAAGTTCCAAAATAGAACCAATATTTGCGAAACCATCTTCGAGATGATCTTATCCATACCGGCTATATCAATTAATAGATACAGAATCAGCCACGTCCAAAGCAATCCACCTATTGCGATGGCAAACACCATGAATAGCTCTTTTTTTCTATCATGCTTACTCTCGAATACCCAGATAACACAGAGAAAGTGATTCCATGCCAGTCCACACATATAGGCTACAAACGCAGCTGGAATATAGTGAACATCCATATACGTAATCAGCACCGAGAATACCAATAGATCTACTACCGCAGCTGTCCCTCCAACGAAGAAATAGCGGATAAATTGCAGGTGAGCAGCGCCGGTCTTATCGAGGAGTAATTTGCGAATCATCCCAGAGACTATAACGGAAGGGTTGGGGTTGGGGCTAGGGTGCACCTGCATTCTTTCGCTTTTTCCTAGCTCTAGACCCAGTCCTGGCCCTATGCTGTAGGCCAATGGAAAAGCCTACTCTCTGCATCGTCGGCCTTGGATACGTCGGTCTACCCCTCGCATATATCTTCGCAAGAGCGGGTTATACCGTGCATGGTTTTGACATCAATCAAGGGCGTATCGACGAACTCACAGGAGGACACGACCGTACCAACGAAGTAGAAGACAACGACCTCCAAAGTGTGACAATCAACTTTAGTACTGATGCAAGTGTTATAGGCCTTGCAGACGTGGTGATCTTAGCGATCCCAACTCCAGTTGATAGCAATAACAAACCAGACCTTAACCTCATAGAAAAAGCATCAGAATCTGTTGGTAAGAATATGAAAAAGGGAGCGATTGTTGTCTACGAATCCACTGTCTATCCAGGAACAACAGAAGAAATTTGTGGACCAATCCTCGAACAAGAATCTGGAATGAAGAGTGGTACAGACTTCTTCTTAGGTTACAGCCCAGAGCGTGTAAACCCAGGAGACAAAGAGCACACGATTGATAAGGTTGTAAAGATCGTTGCTGGACAAGATAAAAAAACAACCGACACTCTCTGCGAATTGTACGGATCGGTTGTTACTGCTGGTATTCACCGAGCACAAAATATTAAAACTGCAGAAATGGCAAAGGCAATCGAGAATGCACAGCGTGATTTAAACATTGCATACGTAAATGAAGTCGCAATGCTCTGCCATAAGATCGGGATTGATACCACTGACGTACTTGATGCTGCTGGAACAAAGTGGAACTTCCTTGAATTTAAGCCAGGGCTCGTTGGAGGACACTGTATTGGTGTCGACCCGTACTACCTTGTAGAGAAAGCACAACAACTCGGGCTAGAAACTCATGTGATCTCTGCAGGCCGCAAGGTAAATGATGGTCTTGCTGCGCTCGTTGCTGATGAAGTACTAGAAAAGATTGGAGGAACAGGAAAAGTTCTTGTTATGGGACTGACGTTTAAAGAAGATATTCCCGACACCAGAAACAGTCAGTCATTCGCAGTGATCAAAGCTCTGCAGGCAGCAGGCTGTGAAGTACTGGCTCATGACCCCGAAGCGCCAAATAGTGATGTGCCAAAAGGTGATCTAAGTAATGGCCCTTTCGATGCTGTATTGCTTCTCGTAAAACACAAAGAATACATCGATGCAGGAACACAGGCGATTATCGATGCAACGAAAGAAGATGGAGTGGTGTATGACCTTAAAGGAATACTCGATAAGCAAAGCATTGTTAATTCCAGAAGAACATACCTTAGTCTCTAATAAAGAGTTGCCACCACGAATAGATGAGGTATAGTTTTCCCCTATGAAGACAGGATTATTCGTTGGTAGATTTCAACCGTTCCATGACGGGCATCGTAAATGTATTGAGAAAATACTAGAAACGTGTGACCGATGTATTGTAATGATGCGCGAAACAGAACCTACAGAGAAGAACCCTTTCGATCTAGAAAAAAGGAAAGCAATGATTCGCTCAGCATTCCCTGATGAAAACCAAGTTGAGATACAAGACTTTACAGACCCCGGTGCTAATCTTTCTGTCTTTATTGGACGCGAAGTAGGATATGAACTTATTCAGCTTGATGAAAAAACTGAATCTATTTCTGCCACAGATATTCGTAAAAAACTCTACGAGGAAGCTGGAAAAGAGTATGACATTGATGCTCCCCAAAAAGTACGATGAGTAAGCGATTTCAAGTTGTATGGCTAACCGGAAACACTGGTGCTGGTAAAACTACGCTTGCAGAAGGTATGAAAGAATACTTCAATGAAGGAGATCAAGGAGATGATAGAGCACGGCGTATTGTGGTACTCGATGGAGATGAGATGCGTGCAACAGTTTCTGTCGATGAAGGCCTCTCGCCAGAAGATCGCCGCAAACATAATCTGCGTGTAGCACGACTTGCACACCTCATGTCCGAACACGGATTCCTCGTACTTGTAGCGGTTATTGCTCCATTTGCAGCAGTACGAGAGGAGTTACAAAGTATTTGTGATCCACTCTGGGTATACGTAAATAGAGACGGGCTCGGCGGTGCAGATAGACCCTACGAAGCACCAGCCAAGCCAAGCCTTACCATTGATAACAACACTGTATCTATTACAGAAGGGCGAAATATGCTCAAAAACTTCCTCTGCTCGGATGCAATTCTCTGTGAAAAGAACGTAGAGATTCTAGCGACGAGTTAAGAAAGAGTAAGTAAGATAGAAAAGCATGCTATTTACCACTTCATGGGATGACGGCTATACATTGGATCTTCGTCTTGCAGATCTCTTAGACAAATACGACATTAAAGGAACATTTTATGTCTGCCCTCGCAAGCAGCATGGAAAAGATACAATGAGCAATGAAGAAATTGCAGAGCTAAGAGAGCGGCACGAAATCGGCGCACACACGTTACGACACTCTAAGCTCACAGAAGTCAGTACCATAGAAGCCAAGGCAGAAATTGAAGATAGTAAAGCATGGATAGAACAGGTTACAGGAGCAAAGTGTACGATGTTTTGTTACCCATACGGATTTCATAATGATGACATCAAGCAACTAGTGAAAGATGCAGGATACAAAGGTGCACGTACAACGACGCAATTACAATTCGCAGCTGATGACGCTTTTGCACTACCAACAACATTGCAGATTGCGCCCTTTCCTAAGCGAAAAACGTGGTCTCGGTGGTGGCACCCATTAGATCAATACGGTCCACTGCGTGTAAAACGCAATCAACTCAACAAGATCGGAATCCAGAAGAATGATCGAAAAGACTGGCTATCTCTCGCAAAAGCTCTCTTCGATAAAGCTCTTGCTGAAGAAAAGAATCCGTCACTTTCCACTTTCCACTTTCCACTTTCCACTTTTCATTTGTGGGGTCACAGCCACGAAATCGAAAAGTATGACATGTGGGAACCATTAGAAACATTCTTCGTCCACGTCAAAGCATCCGGTGTGGACTGCGTGACCAATCAGGAAGTTGTTTCCAACACTGCTGCATAAATCGCTTCGGTTTCTTTGGTCTGCCTCTCCACGGAATGCTCTTTCGCCCATGCAATACATTCATCAGCATGAATGATGCCATCTTCCAGTATATTTTTTAGTGCTGCAGCAACAGCATCTGGTTCTTTCGGCGGCACGATGAATCCCGACCGTCCATCGGCAATGGCATTGGTACAACCAGAATCATTGGGCCCGATAACAGGTACGCCAAATGCATTTGCT
>CAVOCY010000038.1:0-5354 GCA_963694385.1 Candidatus Altimarinota bacterium | reverse complement strand
CGACAGGTGCTATAAAAATAAGTACGGGTTCCTCAAGTGTGTCATCGACAGGTGCTATAAAAATAAGTACGGGTTCCTCAAGTGTGTCATCGACAGGTGCTATAAAAATAAGTACGAGCTCTTCTCTTTCATCCTCTACGGTGAGTAGTGAACCACTCAGAGTTGTCGAGGGGCTCTCGGGAGTAGTATTGGAAAAACAACTTAGTCCAGATAGACCCAGTAACATCTATCCAACATTTCTCATCCCAAAGCATAAAGAGCTTTCACGGATGAAAGAGTTTGAGAATCGACTTGAGATTTACGTAACGGATTCTGAAAATACATTGATAGATGTAGTCACTGAATTCTCGCAGAAGCAAGACTCGTACTTCGTAACTATTCATCCTCCGGAGAACTTCCATACTGGAACGTATCGCATTACTGGTACTTTAGAAGGAACGCCCGGAGAAAATAGGAGAATTCAGAAACTGATGAGAATGCTTACAGATGAAGAAAGCCAACAAGACATTCTCTTGTTTGATGAGCAATTTTTCTGGGGAGAATTTATTCTCAATACCGATCGTAGTACCTACCTTCCAGGCCAAACTGCTCTCGTAACATTTAGCACACTTGATACAGATGGATCAAGAATGTGTAACCTCACAATTGAGGCGACAGTGGAACATCCTGACGCATCGGAAACGCAGCCGGAAGTCATTGCAAGTACGTCATGCGATGATGCTGACCAAGATTACACACTAAGCATTCCCCTTCTTAACGTCGGAACATACCAGCTTAACTTGCAATCCGACGAACGGAAACAAGCCTTCTCGATCACAGTACAAGAAAATCCTTCAATTGTAGATATTATTCGCACATCGATTGTGCGATCTAAGCCGGGAGACAAAGAGGCGATGACCATCTCACTGACCCCCACTCTGACATTTGTAGGAGAAATCACAGAACGAGTGCCAGCAAACTTCATAGCTATTCCCATGGATTCTGCTGTCATAACATCCGGAGGGGGCAAAAACAGTACGTTGCTTTCTTGGCGCAAGCGATGGGAGGCGGGAAAGACCTATGATCTCTCATACACGTTCACAGTTCCGACTACTGCAAATGATGCAGCATCCGAAAGTGATAGCGCTCGCCTTTCTCTCTTTGGGCCACTAAAGGTTACTGGAACAATTGAAAAGAAATCACAAGAAAAGAAAGTTGTATTGCCAGAAATAATTATACCAAAGACTGAGACTGAGCCTGCAAAGAATGAAACTGAAACCGGAGCCATAACCACAGGAAGCGGCACTACAGCTACAGGAGGTGTTATTGCAGCAACTGGCTCTGTAATACTCGAAGCAGTAACCACCGACACAGGATCCGTGGTCACAAGCACTGGCTCGTCGTCTGTATCCTCCACTGTTTCACTATCTTCAGATAGTTCATCTTCCATCCTCACAAAAACTATAAAAGCTGCTACCGGAACACTAAAAAATAGTTCCACCTCCTCTCTTTCTTCCAGCATCTCTGTATCTTCAGACTCCTCAGTTGAATCAAGTAGCGGCAGCTTCCTCGGAAGCCTTATCGACATCACCTCGAACTATCTACAATCACTGATTGCAAGTCTTAGTGGCTCCTTCGAATCTAATGTGAGCTACACAGAACCAAGACAATGGCAGTATATTTCTCAGGAAATCGAAGAGATATTAGAGACCACCATCGAAGAAGTTGAGGAGAAATTATCAGAACAAATACTGGCACTGCGCATAGAATCTGGCTCGGTAATTGCAATGGGTGCATCGCCACGGTTTACGCTTCTGCTAGAACCCTCTGCTGCATCTGTGGACCAGCAACTTCTTGAGTCACTCATCAGTAAGCACGAAGCCAGGAAAACTTTGCTGTCGCATATTATTCTGGAAGAACGCAAAGCTATTACCTACGCTCTCGTAACATACGGGAACACGAATGATAGCGATCTGCGTACACAGCTTTCGCATTCAGCTATAAGCTCCACGCTCGAAACAAACCAGGCCATGCGCCTAGAAGCCGCGGAACTCCTGCTTCGTAATACAGACATTGCAGAAGGTGTAGATGTATTGATGCCGGATAATTTTATCACTGATCTCATTCAGGATGTGATGACATCAACAGTTGATCTCCAAGTAAATACAACGACGTTATCAAGCGCCTTGCATGCACGGCTCAGCAATATAGTACGTATCACACCGATAAATGACCGCCAGTATCTCCTCACAGAGATTAAAGAGATGATCGAACATAATGCAAATCTTAAAAAGAAAATGATTGACGCCACAATGACTAGTCAGAAAAAAAAGAGCTCACTTACATCACTTCTGATTGATACATTCTCACCGCTGGATGCATATATTCCTCTGTGGACGGCAACAATCAAAGATAGTGAAGGACAGGAGATTACATCTGACCACCGAATAGAAAAAGGTGACTCTCTAGAACTCGTGCTCGAACAGAGCAGGAGTATAACGCCCGGAATCTTCACTGTTGAATTCGTCATTACTAACCCCTTCACATTTATTTCAAAGCAGTTTACAAAAGATATTGCATGGGGAACTATCGCAATGAACTTCGACAAAGATACCTACGGTGTCGATGATAAAGCAGAAGTACACATTAGCACGATCGATTGTCCTGAAGTATCCGAAATACATGTTCAACATCCCAATGGAACCACTACCGAAACACAATTGGATTCAACAAATGATTGTACGGAAGATAATGGTAACGATTTCCACACGCTCATTGATCTTCCGACAGAAGGAACGTACGTGGTGCGATTTGTTTCGGACACGCATTCTCTGGAGAAAAAAATTGATGTTTCTCCTTCCTCACCGTTTACGATTAAACGAACAGGGCCAACACATTTGATGGTACAGAATCCTGTTCCCATGCAAATCACAATAACCTTTACTGATGCATTTGAAGGATCAATCATAGAAACCGTTCCAGAAGGCGTGACTATCGAAGATATTACACCAGAAGGAAATCTTTCGGAAATAGGCAATGAACAAGAAGTGCTGTGGAAGGGCAGTTGGGAGAAAGATGAAGAAGTCACATTTACGTACATGCTGCATGTTCCAAAAGACACAATACAGGCCATGTCATTCGGGCCACTGCGCTTTATGACTTCCTATACTCAGATACGATGAGAAACCTTGCCTTCATTATTGGCAGGTGTATCGAACGACCACATCGTACGGTTCTTGTTCATCCCTATACGATCAGCATTAGTGTATTGCTCCTTATCACCGCAACGCTCACTATAACGTTTGGATCGTCTGGAAAAGAAACCCTGAATGAAGTGTATCGAGAAAAGCAAAGTTTCGACATGCTCGTAACAGCAACAAAGCAATGGACGGAACACATCGACGAAAACACACCGCTGATACTCGAAGGACAAGATGGTAATGTAATCTTCCAAGCAAACGAACAACCAAGCTTTACTCTACTCGAAATTGATCTACCACTCACTGGTAGCAATACCACACTCCTCGACTCCAAAGGACACCTAAAAGAAGAAATGGCGCTTGCTGCCATTGTCGACGCAGTAACAAGCAAAGCAGATATTCAGAAAGAAGTGCTGAAGTCTCTGATCTCCAATAAGAGAGAAAGCATTTTTGCAGCAATGGCAAAAGATACTGACGCATCGAAGAGTCTTGAAAATAAAGTACTCGATAAGAATGGAAGCCGAACAAGAGAGTCCGCAGTAATTGAAGAAGTAGTCTTACAAGAACTTCAGGAAGACGACAACGTCCAGGGAGCATTGGCAGATGTAGTCGACACCGAAGTCTCGTCTATCCTAGATTCCATGGTTACCCAGGAAATCGAGGACGCGGTGCTTGAGGCAATCGTCGCAACATCAACGGGCTCGGGCTCTGGGTTGGAAAATCAGGAGAAGATTCTTACAGCAATAAGCGATCAATCTTCTACACTCAAAGAACTCGCAGAGAACCATATTGAGAATGCCGTAGAACATAATAAAGAAGCTCGAAACGTTATCGTAGAAACAGTCATCGTAGAACAGTTAGATGACAACCAAGCGGAAGGTATTACAGAAAAAAAGCCGATCATTACCGTAATGCTCCGTGATAATAATGGAATGGAAATCCCTGTTCCGTTCCACTTTAAGCAAGGGTCTGTGGTACTGGTGATAGAACCGATTCGAAGATTTAGACCTGGACTCTACACACTTCTTGTCACAATAATAAATCCCATCACAGGGCAGGAACAGATACTCACACAAGATTTTTCTTGGGGTGTACTTGCAATGAATACCAATGCAGATAGATATGAAATTGGTGACAAGGCACATATTGCTTTTGGTGTACTGGATGACAGTGGTGAAATTGTCTGTGATGCAAATCTTGCCTTACTGGTAACAGCACCTGATGGAACACAGCAGTTACTCTCTACAGAAGATAGTTCTATTATCACAACCGAGACATGTGGATTAAAAGAAGCAGGACTCCTTAGTCCGGACTTCGAAACAAGCTTAACTCTCTCCCAAAGTGGTTTCTATACCTTCAATCTTACTGCAAGCAGAGAGGGGCTGGATGACCGGTCTATTTCTGCGCAAGTACAAGTCGGAAACACCGCATCATTTACAATCCTTCGAAAAGCTGCTACAAGGCTCTGGCCTTTTGCACCGAGTACGATGGAAGTCACGGTAGAGTTCCATGAGCCTTTTGCTGGAAGTATTACTGATACTGTCCCCGGAGGGTTCAAGATTCTTGAAACAGAGCCAAAAGCAAAAATAAGCGATGAAATAGGTGGTTCTGGAACATTGCTTACATGGAAAGGTAAATGGAAAGCAGATGACTCTGTCACACTCTCCTATATATACGACGCACCAGACATCAGCCCTGAGTTCTACATTGTAGGACCACTGCTCTTAGACGGACCCGCGGTTGGTGATGGACAATACGAACAGCGTGCATGGCAAATCGCGAATGATGCTGCAGGAGACATCAAAGTATGGGATGGTGGAGGAGGTGTTGATACCAACTGGAGTACAGCAGTAAACTGGAGTAGTGATAGCGTCTTGGCTAGCGGTGAAATCGCTGTATTTGACGGAACAAGTGATAATAACGCGATACTCGATAGTAGCTTTACAGCCAATATTGGAGGATTAAGAGTTGGACCGAATTATGATGGAACCATCACACTCGGGGCACCTCTTAGCATTTCTGGCTCTCTTATTATGAGCGGTGGAACACTCGACGTGTCTGCAAGTAACTACGATATCAATGTTACAGGAGATTGGCAGCAGTATGGAGCTAGTACCTTTACCGCACGGTCTGGAACTGTGTATATGACAGGAACAGGAGACACACTGACACTCT
>CAVOCY010000037.1:0-6079 GCA_963694385.1 Candidatus Altimarinota bacterium | reverse complement strand
TTGGATGTACCATTCCACATCCTCCCATCTCTAGCCAGCGTCCTTCGCGGCTGTCTTCTAAATCTCCCTGCCACATCATATCCATTTCCATACCGGGTTCAACAAACGGAAAGTACCCTGTGCGAAAGCGAAACTCCACATCTCGACCAATCAATTCACGTAGTGAGGTGACGAGTACAGCTTTGAGGTTTGCGAGTGTGATATCTTTACCGATCATCAATCCTTCAAACTGATGAAACATTGGTGAGTGCGTCGCGTCGCTGTCTTTTCTGTAGACCTTACCGGGGCAGATCATGCGAAAGGGTGGCTTGTGCTCCTGCATGTAGCGAATCTGTACGGGGGAAGTATGTGTGCGCAGCACAGTATTTTTTACTCCCTTAATCCAGAACGTATCTTGGCCATCTCGCGCAGGATGATCATCAGGAATATTTAGCTTATTAAAGTTGAGGTCTTCTGTTTCTATCTCTGGGCCATAGGCAGTGTCGAACCCCATACGACCAAAGACTTCTTCTATCTGTCGAATAAACTCTGGAATCAAATGATGATGTCCGCGTTGCTTGCGCGGAAGTTCTAGAGTGGTATCAATGCCATCAGATTTATTGGCACCTCCAAGAGAGGATCGTTTTTCTTCTAGTTGCCCACTCAGTTTTTTCTTCCACATATTCAAGTCTTGTGCGACAGCTTTCTTTTCCTCTG
This sequence comes from Candidatus Altimarinota bacterium, assembly GCA_963694385.1. Classification (GTDB taxonomy): domain Bacteria; phylum Patescibacteriota; class Gracilibacteria; order Peribacterales; family Peribacteraceae; genus UBA2170. Next base: position 5,383 of record CAVOCY010000037.1, on the reverse strand, counting down.
CAGGTACATCCTTTAATCCTTTAAGAGCTTCGGTCATGGCTCCAGCCTTACGGCCAAAGAGGTCATGATCGATAGAATCAAGATCAGCAGTATTTTCTGCATCAGTTATCCGTTGCTCAAAATCAGACCAGTTAGGCATGTTGCAAGTATATGGAGTGTGTGAGGATTATCAATGTTCCAGTGCTAATTCTACCAGTATAAATACTCCGTAGATCATCACGCCAATCCACCATGTAAGTAGACCTAAGAGATGAAAAAGGAGAAGGATACTGGTCGCGCTTCCGGCGAATATACCTTGTCGTAGCGAAATAGAGGTAAGTTTTCCTGTATCCCATGCGTGGTGAGGGATGTATTTCCACAGCCCCATAAATACCAGTGTTCCTACTGTAGTGACACTCATAAATACACTGAGGAAGAATGCGAACACTGCTTGGGTAGGTGCGAGGAGGGGGCTTACACGAAATAAAACAATCATCAGAGATGTTGTTGAGAGAAGAGCAGCCAGAGATATTCCAAAGACGAGTGTGTTCATTGTATAAATTTTTTATTCAGTAGGAGGCGCTATACCTTGGGCTTCTAGGAACTCTTTTAGTTTTGAAAAGTCGTCATGAAGAGATTGGCGTAATCCACCGTTGTGCATCGCTGCTGCGGGATGATAGATAGGGAATATCGTCACGTCATCCGTAAGTTTATGCGCTTTACCGTGAGCATTGGAAATACTGAGCTTCTGATAAAAGTGTCCAAGGCTATGTCTACCAAGAGGCACAATGACTTTTGGTTTAATGATAGCGATCTCCAACATAAGCCACGGCATGCACTGCGCTTTTTCTTCTGGAGTTGGGTCTCGGTTATCTGGCGGTCGGTACTTTACGACGTTGCTAATATAGGCATCACTACGTTTCCATCCCATAGATTCAATCAGTTCATCCAAAAACTTTCCAGCGGCACCGACAAACGGCCTCCCGAGTTCGTCTTCTCTCTTCCCCGGGGCTTCTCCTATAAAGAGAACATCTGCATTGTGGTTTCCTTCACCAAGAACAGGATTGGCATTTTTACTTAAATCACAGCCATCCCATGTTTTAAGCTTTTCTTGTAAGTCGGGGAGAGTCAATTCCAAGTATTAAGGGGTAAGTATTATGTATTGTACCCGTAATACCTAATACGTAATACTTAATACTTGCTCTTCACATTCTCAATCCTGTCTCTTACTTTTTGCTTTATCCCTTCATCTGCTTCTCCTAAGATTTTTGCGGCAGCAATTGCAGCATTTTTTGCACTGAGCACAGTCATAGAAGGTACTTCGGATGGGTAACGAAGATTCGAGTGAATATCGACTGAGTACTCGTCAAGGTTGTCGTATGGAGGACAGTTGATGACTGGGTGTACGAGACTAGCTGCGGCGACTCCCGCAAGCCCGTTACTCATACCGACGACCGTAATGATTACCTGTGGTTGAGGATCTGCATTTAGAGCATCCATTACCTCTACAACCTTTTCTGGCACCTTATGGGCAGACGCTACGACGATTTCTGATGGAATATCAAATTCCTTTAAGACATCTGCAATTTTATCCGCAAATCCCTGATCTGAGGTAGAGCCGAGGAGAAAGGTAACCTTCATACGTATATTATAGCGTTTTTTGACTGGTGGAGCTACAGGGATTTGAACCCTGGACCTCTTGCATGCCATGCAAGCGCTCTAGCCAACTGAGCTACAGCCCCATAATTTTAAGAAACACATGGTGCGCCCGGCAGGATTTGAACCTGCGATCTCCTGGACCGCAACCAGACGCTTTGTCCAGACTAAGCTACGAGCGCAAAAAGCCCGAAGATGTTAGCATCCTTATTAGTCTGGTTCTAGTATATGAGGAGGCTTTTTCCAGATTCTGTACGTAGAATGACATCTAGGCTATAATAGAAAGAAATGGAAATCCTAAGCGCATTCCTCCTCGGAGTCTTCATTAAATTCATCACAGGTATTGATGATGTCATAACGCGTGTCCCTGTGATTGCTGCAGTGACTCGAACGCGTATGGGCAAGATCGCGTTTGCGATCGGCTCTGTGCTTGCAGTACTTGTTGCAACCGCAATAGCGTATTTCTTTTCGTCGTTTGTTATTGGATTTCCTGCGTATCGATACATTGTTGTAGGAGTGATATTTATTTTGGCAGCCCTCATTTATTTTGATGTGTTTGTCCATAAACCAAGATCTAAAGCAGAGCAAAAGCTGATGCATCTCAATCAAATATCAGCTGAGCGATTTACAAAACTTCTTTGTATTGGATTTATAGCATCATTTGTGACGGTTCTTGACGATGTCATTGCATTTCTTCCACTGTTTTTACTTGATGCACACCTTGTCATCTTTGGTCTGATTGGCATTTTTGTAATGACTGTTGTGCAAGCTATATTAGTGGTGACAAGCGCACAGCGAATCGCAAGGATTCGCTATAAAGAAGAGATAGCATCTCTAGGACTGGTACTTCTTGGTATCGGTATTTTGATGGGCTGGATCTAAAACGCACCCTCTGTATACTACAAACAATGTTCTCCTTCTTTCACAAAGACCCATCACTGCTTGAGGCTTCGCGCAAAGAGCGCGTCGATGCTATAGAGCGACTTATCTCTCAAGGGACGTTTCATAGTGGATACTATTTGCTCTTACTCCTTGCGACACTTATCGTAACGCCGGGGCTATTGCTGGATAACGTTGCAGTGATTATTGGAGGAATGATTTTGGCACCGCTCCTTATTCCTTTGCTTTCGATTTCCCTTTCTCTAGTTTCTGGAAACACTGCGGGGTTTGTTCGGTCGATGAAAATCCTCATCATCTCTATTGTCTTAACTATCGCAACATCAGCAATACTTACAATGATTCTCGCCGAAGCAGGCCTCGTTGTAAATTGGATTCCTGATCGTATTAATACTGGAGTCTATATCTTCATAGCTTTCTGTAGTGGAGTTGCGGCCGCATTTGCTTGGGTAAAAGAAAACCTCAGCAGCTCTGTGGCTGGCGTAGCTGTTGCTGTGTCTTTGCTGCCACCACTTTGTGCTGTAGGAGTTGGCCTCGCGTTATGGCAACCTCTTCTGATGCAAAATTCGGCTGTGTTGTTCCTCGCGAATCTTGTAGGAATTTGTATGGCAGGATTCTTAGTATTCTGGATACTTGGATTTATTGATGCTAGAGGAGAAGAAGAACGAGCAATCAAAAAAGTTGAAGATAAAAAATAAGGGCGTTAGCCCGATAAAAGGATAACGCCCTAGAGGTTGCAGTAGACCAATCTGCTCTCCCTGTCTTGTAACGCATTCGGTGCGTAAGTCCTTTTTTATGTTTGTGTATCTTTAGAGTGCCCGTTTGTGTTTGTTTTGTTCGCACGTGGTCTATGTGCGTAAACAGAGAGGAAAGAGAAGTGACTAGAACACCAAATACAAGATTCGGTGCCCAGAACATCGTCCTGGGAAGGGGACCCTACCTACGTGGACTTTTCGAGCCAGAGGCCAGATCAGCCATGCTTGTAAAGCGTCACTTCTCATTTCTCCCTGCGTTAAGTTTGTTTAACTATTCTGTTAATGATCGAACTAGATATTGTATCACAAAAACGACTTATTTGGAACCCCAAAATGCGCTATCATAAGCTCAAATGGCGGGCAAATTAGTACTCATTATCGGCTCCAGCGGCGTAGGCAAGAGTGTAATCTTGCAGGCGCTAAAGGATAGAAACCCAGATTTTCACTTCCCACGGAGCGCTACAACAAGGGAAAAACGTGAGGGTGAGGGTGATGATCTCTATCATTTTGTCTCTGATGCAGAGTTTGATGATCTCATCGAAAAAGGTGAGGTCTTGGAGTATGCCGTTGTTCACGGAAAGGATCGATACGGAACATTGGTCGAAGAAATCATCCCGCATATTGATGAGGGGAAAATAGTGGTTCGAGAGGTGGATGTGCAGGGGTTTGATAGCATCCGTAAGCATCGATATTTCCGTGAGGAAGACTCTGGATACCAGCTACAGTCCATCTTTATTCTTCCAGAAAGCAAGGCGCAGCTTATAGCACATATCACAGAGCGAGCCCCTATAGCAGAAGAAGAGCTTAATAGACGCATAGCCAGTATGGAGAACGAGCTTGAACATGCACCAGACTGTGATGTGCAAGTAATCAATAAAGAAGGGAAATTAGAGGAGTCTATCGCAGAGGTTGAAGAGGCTATTTTTGGTGATATCAATGTTTGAAAGGTTTGAAAAGTTTGGAGTGATTTATCTTCCCAACCTTCCCAAACTTCCCAACCTTCAGTAAACTTTACCTATGGCGAGATCAAAAATAGCATTGCTCTACGTCGGCGGATCTATTGGAATGAAAGTAAACCAAAAGACAGGTCGCATTGAGCCCCTAGAATCTCTTTCTGAAGTGCATAGATTTCTTCCAGAGCTTCAAAAAGAGGTATCCCTGAAGTTCTTCTCTATTGCGAATCTGGGCTCTTCGGAAATTACTGCAGATCACTGGATAGAAATCGCCAAAGTAATTCAGTCCATCTATGACGAGTTTGATGGCTTTGTAATCGTCCATGGAACGAATACGATGACTTATACAGCATGTGCCCTAAGCTTTGCCTTGCAAGGACTAAGTAAGCCCATAGTTCTTACTGGTGCATTGATGCCTATTAATGATCTTGCTGGTGATGGACGTATGAACTTGGTATTTGCCATTCGTGCAGCTCAGTTGGATATAGCAGAAGTCTGTGTAGCACTAGGCCCACATGTCCTTAGGGGATCAAGAACTAAGAAAGTAGAGGCATCGTTTATGAAAACATTTGAGAGCCCCAATTGTGCATCGCTCGTAGATTTTAGTAGAGAGGTAACATTGGGAGATCATCGCATTGTCCGTAGAAAACGAACACTTGATTGCAAGCCAGACTTTGATGAGAATGTTGTACTACTAACAGTGCATCCAGGAATGCCTGAAGCATTCTTGCAGGCTGTATTAGATGCTAAGCCACACGGAATAGTATTGCGTACATATGGTCCAGGTATGCTTTCGCGTGAGCTATTTCCTTGGCTTCAAAAAGTAACAGAGTTAGATATTCCAGTGGTTATTACATCACAGGCACTACGTGGAAAAGTAGACCTGCATAAATATCGCAAGCAGCTTACCCTTGAACAACTCGGTATCATCTCTGGAAAGGATATGAGTTTTGAATGTGCAGTGGTCAAATTGATGTGGGCCCTGACACAAGCAAAAACTCCACGTCGCATCAGAGATCTGATGGAGCGGAGTTTAGTTGGTGAGTTAGAAGATTAGTTTAGGATGAACCCCTTGTCTTTCTTATGTATTTTCTTCATCATCTCCCATTTCATCTTCGTGTTTATCGAGGAGTTTCTTTCCTA
>CAVOCY010000036.1:0-6596 GCA_963694385.1 Candidatus Altimarinota bacterium | reverse complement strand
AAAAACTGCTACAGAGGAGCTCGCTACCGAGTCACAAGAGATCGGAAAGATTGTCTACGAGGCAGCCCAGGAGAGCGGGGATACCTCCCCGCAGTCTGAAGGCGACAACTCAGCAGCAGAAGATGCTGGCGAGAAGGTTGTTGATGCTGAGGTTGTAGAAGATGAAGAGAAGGCTTCTGAATAAGAAAAACTACATTTATATAATTCAATACTATTACGTGATTGAATCACTACAACAAAAAAGTGCATCAAAGTTTGCAATGCTTTCGAGCAATAGAGACGCAGATAATATTCTGCACAAACCTGAATTTTTAGAATTGAGGACAGATATTATCGACCTTTTCGTTAATGGTAGGATGTCTTCATCTGAAATTGCAAATGCTGTTGAAGAATCAATGCAACTGAAACCTAATGTTTCAAAACAAACTGCTGCTGGTATAGTTCGAAGAATACTGAAAGTGTTAATAGATCCAGAATTACGTAGTAAAATTATTGGAGAGCAACATAGCAGATCAATTTTAAAACACAGAGCTTCAGTAGACTCTGCAAGAGAGGGGTGGATGGAGGACAAAGGATACTTCGTGTGGTCTCCAGAGGAAACCGAAATCTTTTTGCGTCTGATTATGCGACAACGGTATCTAAAAAAAGAATCAAGGCAAAGTAAGGCAGTGCGTAGAAAAGAAGGTAATCGTGATAGAAAAAGAAGGAGGCCTTTTAGTCATGTACTACTAACGAAAACAATGAACAAAATCTTTAACACTGATAAATTTACACCAGAACTGACACAGCGAAAAATAGATCGTATACGTACTGAGGAAAAAAAGGGCACGGCTAACCTATAAGCTGAGCAAGCTCCACAAGACGATTAGAGTAGCCCCATTCGTTGTCGTACCACGATAGTACTTTTACGAGAGTCTCATCACCCTCCTTGTGTACCTTCGTATTTTGAGCATCAATGATAGAGCTTCTGGAGTCTCCAATGTAATCTTGTAGAACAAGCGGACGCTCCTCGTACCCGAGAATATCTTTCATTTGACCTTCTGATGCTGCCTTAAAAGCAGCATTGACTGCCTCCGCATCAACATCCTTATCAACTGAGCATACTAGATCAACAATACTACCGGTTGGAGTGGGAACTCGGATAGAAATTCCATCAAGTTTGCCTTCGAGTTCTGGAATAACAAGCGCTACAGACTTTGCAGCACCTGTAGTGGTCGGAATGATGTTTACTGCAGCAGCTCGGGCTCTTCGTAAATCTTTGTGTGGAAGATCTAGTAGTCTTTGGTCGTTAGTATAACTGTGAATTGTTGTCATAAATCCGTGCTTAATCCCAAAGGCATCATGTAATACTTTACAAAGAGGAGCGATGCAGTTTGTTGTACACGAAGCATTAGAAACGACATGGTGCTTTTCTGGATCGTAAGTTTTCTCATTTACTCCAATAACAAATGTAGCATCGGGCTCGTCTTTACAAGGGGCAGAGATAATCACTTTTTTAGCACCTGCCTCTAAGTGAGCAGCTGCTGCATCTCGTGTTCTAAATACTCCTGTACATTCGAGTACGACATCAACGTTTAATTCCTTATGAGGTAGTGTAGAAGGGTCTTTAGAAGCAGTAACACGTATCTGACCATGCTCTGTTGTCAGCATTCCATCTTTATAGCAGGCATCTCCGCATTCATGATGACCGTATGTACTATCCCATTCAAATAGATGAGCGAGAGTCTGCGCATCTGTTAAGTCATTAATGAGTACGACGTTTATATCAAGATTGTTTTCTTGAATAATACGAAGCGCTTGGCGTCCAATGCGTCCAAATCCGTTTATTGCGAGGTTCATAGTAGTTTGTGGAGAAATGCAGACACAGTCTACAGCTTTTTATATGTCTTTTGCATTAAAATAGTATCATCTTCCTGAATAGGGGATTCACAGACTACAGTGCCTTCAATTTCTCGATCTTTCAAGACGCCTATAAAGTCCTTCCATCTGGCATCACTTTTTTTGAGTGGCAAGTGTCTACGCTCTCCTTTTTCTGTGTATTCAATTCCACTGTAGTGCATGTGCATAGACTTGAGGGATTTCTTACCAAGGTATTTCTCGTACATATCAAACATCTCATTCCATTCCTTCGTAGTATTCCACTCCCCATTGGTACGTGCATGCATATGTGCAGAGTCAACAGTTGGATAGATACCAAATTCCTTAGAGAGTCTCAGCACTTCTTCTAGAGATCCAAACTGTGTAACTTTTCCCATAGTCTCGTAGCCTAGATTAATAGTGAGACCTTTTTTGTTAGCACGTTTCATGATGTCATCTGTTGCTCTGTAGACATTGTCATACACTTCATCTGGATCCATCTTTAAATAAAAAGCAGGGTGTACACACACAGAATGGGCTCCTGCAAGTTGCCCCATTTCCATCGCGTCCAGTATGCGGATTTTAGATGCTTCGAGCTTTTCATCTTCTATGGCATTGAGATTAATAAAATAGGGTGCGTGAACAGTGAGATACATTCCAAGATCTTTGGCAGTAGCTCGTATATTTCCGATGTGATCCTCGTTTTTTGGTACGCGTTGTACCCATTCCATCTCCATTGCAGTGATTCCTAATGAGTGTGCGTGTTTTAATCCTTCAATCGTTCCAGCTTTACCAGGAGTAGAATGTGGGACACCGGCGACAGCAAAGTGTAACATGCAAATATTCTACCATGTCTCTCTCTAAAGAAATCATCGATAGAACATTGGGCACTCCTCATGGCTCTCAAGGATATACTGTATGTGAGCGACTGCTCGATGCAGGATTTGAAGCGAACTGGGTTGGTGGGTGTGTACGAGATATGCTCATTGGAATAATCCCTAATGATATTGATATTGCAACAAGTGCAAATCCAAAACAGATCACAAAGCTTTTCGACAAATACGATGACACAGCAGCTGCACTTGGAGCAGTAATAGTCTCTGTTGAAGGTCACGCATTTGAGGTTACTACATACCGACAAGAGCATAAGCTGAGTGACGGAAGATTTCCTGAATCTGTAGAGTTTACTGATAGAGCGCACGATGCAGCAAGACGTGATATTACAATCAATGCTTTGTATTGGAATCCAATAAGCTCGGAGTTGATTGATCCTTTTGGGGGCGAGGAGGACTTACAGGAGAAGTTGATTAGATTCATTGGGGATCCAGAAGTTCGTCTGCAACATGATGCCCTTCGGTTACTACGTGTTATTCGGTTTAGAGCACTTATAAACGGTCAGTATCACCCAGATACCTTCTCTGCGATGCATGAACTTGCCTCTACTATCTCTGTGCTCTCTGGAGAGCGCAGGCTCAGAGAGCTCCAGAAAATGCTAATGGGGCCACATCCAGAAGTTGCATTTGAGGATCTGTGGGAGACTGATGTTATAGAACACCTCATCCCAGAGCTCCATGCCTGTAAGGGCGTTGCACAGCCTTCCTCTGCTCACGAAGAGGGTGATGTATGGGATCACACTATGCAGCTTATCTCGTCGTTTACGGAGGATCATAATGCGGATACAAGATGGGCAGGGCTATTACATGATATCGGTAAGCCATCTACATTCTCTATTGATAGTGAGCGTATAAGATTTAATAAACATGCAAAAGAAGGCGGCAAACTTGCAAAGAATCTTTTGGATAGACTCCAGTTTCCATCAGCAAGAAGAGATAAAATTTGTTGGCTGATAGAGCACCACATGATGATGGGAACATTTTTTGATATTGATGACTCCAGAAAACATCATTGGTACTACCATCCATGGTTTATAGAATTATTACAGGTCTTCTGGCTGGATATTGCTGGGACAAGCCCTAGTGATTTCTCTATGTATGAACAAATTATCAAAGACTACAACAAGTTTTTGGATAGTAATCCTCGACCTCAAAAAAGCTTATTAAGTGGTGATGAAGTAATGAATACACTCGGTATTCAGCCAGGTGAACAAGTAGGTAAAGTGCTAAGAGCCCTATTTGAAGCGCAAAACGAAAAGAGTATATCGACGAAGAAAGAAGCACTGGAGTTTATACAGAATATAGAGATATAATAAGACATTACTTTACCCCCAAATATTATGGAATTAGCAACATTTGCCTACACCATTGGTGTTATCGAACTCCTTGTAGGAATACCCCTTCTATTTTACAGTAAGCCAACTCTCAAGTGGCTTGATAAGTTTCTTAAGGCTGATGATGTACAGATCCGGATACTAGGAGCAATAATTGCCGTACTCGGTGCGCTAGTTCTTATGGAGAATTATGAAGTTAGTCTCGAGCCTGATGGACTAGTCATTCTTGTAGCGTGGTTAGTATTCTTAAAAGGAGTCATGTTTGCATGGTGGCCAAGCACTGCAGTAAAGATGAAAAGGAAGTTCATGAAAAACGAAGCTGCACTGACACTCAGTGGTATTACTGCCGTGACTATTGGACTTCTACTTATGTACGCAGGGTCGATTCTCTAATTGATTTATAAAAGGTCTGCCTTGCGGTGGGCCTTTTTCAATATTGGTGCGCCAGGATGGACTTGAACCATCGACCTCCGGTTTATAAGTCCGGGGCTCTAACCAGCTGAGCTACTGGCGCATGTCATGTCACAAGTATACAAAGTTTTGAATATTACGAAATGGTTAGATAAGAAAAAAGCCTTACGTTAAAGTAATGCTTTATCTACTTACTATTTACTTCTCTTGATCTACAATCACCTTAAGATCTTCTTTGCGACCAGCTACTTCTACAGAAGCAGTAAACTCTCCGAGAGCTTTGATCTGATCTGCAATAGAAATAGCAGACTCTTCAATTTCTATCTTGTGCTGATCCATTAGAGCATCTGCAATGATCTTTTCTGTGATAGCTCCGTAAAGCTTTCCAGTCTTTGTTGCTTTACGAGTGAAGTTTAGCTTCTTTCCAGCTACTGCAGCAGCAGCATCTTGCTTAGTCTCAATCTCTGACTGACGCTCTAAAGCACGCTTCTTAATGATCTCAGCGTAACGCTTTCGAACAGTAGGAGTAGCGATAAGAGCCTGTCTGCAAGGCAGTAGGCAGTTAAGAGCATAGCCGTCACCGACTAGAAGAAGATCGTTTTTCTTACCAATGCCGGGGATGTCTTCGAGTAGTAGTACTTCCATAAGGTGTTTAAAAATTGCCGATGGATGTTAGAGAATTCGAGGCGTGTCGTCAAGGGTAAAGTATTATCGACAATCTCAAAACCAAATATTGCCTAAATTGGCAAGAAATGGCAGTTTAACTATAATGAAGTGAATAGCCACGGAATAAATGACCACCAACTCTTGCCTGGTTTGAATATTAAATCTTCTTTAAGATACCAATTATGCAATGTAGTGAAGCGATCTGAGTGGAGTGAGAGTGCTCCTATCTCCATGCCTTTTACCTGCTCATGATACGCAAATGCATAGTAAGGTGAGTAGAGGAAAAGAGCCGGAACATCGTTCTTTAATGTCTCTTGGAGCTCTGATAATGCATCTTGACGCTCTTTGTCATCTCCAGTCTGACGGATGACTTCCAAAAGTCCGTCGGCTGCTATGGATGAGTACTGAGATAAGTTATATGCATCGATTCGTAAATCAAATTTACTATCAGTAAGCTTCTGAATACCAGAGCTATGCCAGTAGGGATATGCGTCTAGGTTATCCAAGAGAGACTGTCCAAATAGTAGTAAGTCGTATTCTCTGGCTAGCAGCTTTTCTTCGAACTCCACTCTAGTCTCTGGAATAATTACTCCTACATGTACGCCAAGCTTAGCCCATTGCTCTGCCACTTCCTCAGCTATCTTTTTGTACTGTGGTGGAGAAGGGCTCGTTAGAAGAGTAAGAGAAAGCCTATCACCTACATCATTTACTCTGATGTCTTGTGGATCTGTAGAAAGCCTCTTTCTCAGCATTCCTTTTTCTAAATATAATTTTGCAATTGAAATGCGATCCTCCTCTGGAATTTCTTCTGATGCAGTTCGCGAAGAAATAAATGCCTCCACAAGATCTTGCTCTACTGATGCGCGTTTATATTTTCGATTATCTGCTGTACGCCATACGTAAAAAGAATCTACAGGATCTCCTTTGTCATCTATGAGTCGAACAAGATTAGTGCCAAGCGAAAGAGAACCAGTTCCACCGTACGTTGGTAGAGCAATTACCCAAGAGCCTGTGTTCGTACTATCTGGTTGTACTGGCAAGCCATTAAGAGTAGATCCAAGTGGAGCATCAGAAAGAAGTCCACTAACAGATAGTGCAGCGCCAGTATCTAGCAAAACAATTGGTGCAATCTGCAGTGAGCCTACAGAGTTTGCTTCGTGAATTTCCAACAACCTTTGTAGGCGAACCTTTTCTGGTAAGTGCCAGTTCGATTCAAAAAAAGCACCTTGTGCAGCAGCAGGATCATAGGTGTAACGCCAGTCTGTAGTATCAAGTTCCATAAGTGGCGTATCAACAATGAGAGATTCGTCAATACTCTCTACAAGGTGCTGCTTATCTGTTCCAAGCTGTAGACCCAGTCGTAAGCTTTTGTCGCTAAGGATTGTGTGGTCGAGGTTAAAAAAGAGGGCAACATATTGCGGCAAAAAATATTCTA
>CAVOCY010000035.1:0-7060 GCA_963694385.1 Candidatus Altimarinota bacterium | reverse complement strand
TTTTTTGGCACACTCCGCAATAAGTTAAAATGGGGTGAGAGAGTAGATTAGCTTTAAGAATCGCATGTGGCCCCGATAGCTTTTTCAACAGCTCTTTCTATGGCAGATTCATCGTTGAGTGAGACCATATAGAGTTGCTCAGCTCTTTTTTGAACCTTTTCTCGTTGAGTTTCGCTATATCTAGAAGGGTCTACTCCAAAGTCTTCGATGTAATCATCTTGAAGATCAGTCTCAGAAAACATAACGATAACCCGAAATGAATCAGTTGATGTTTCATCTATGACTTTGCGAATTCTATATACCTGAGCCAATCTAGGGTTTGTAATGGTCAGCACATTTGACTCCCAGAATTCTCTATTACTAAGCGGAATACTATCTTCGGACCAAGCTCTATCTGTGCCACTGCGAATAATCTGTACCTCACGTATATTAATTGGTGTGTTTGTCCTTTCTGCAGCCCAGCCAGCAATTTCTTTTATAATCGTTGCTATGCGTAACTGATTTTCAACATCCCACCTATTATATCCATCTGTTAGATTCGTAAATTCTTCTGGATTTTCGGATCTATCAACAGCATTAAACATCATTTCCCTTTTCTTATTTGCAAGATGCGGTCGAATAATTGTAATTAGAGATTCTCTAGTCTCGGGAACACTCCGAGGTAGATTTGTTTGAGAAGTAAAACCCATACTTTATTTTAGCGCTTGTTTAAGGCGAAAATCAAGTTCGAGTTATCATCTCTTCTCTTCCAGGTCCTGTACCAATAAACGTAACGGGTACGCCTGTTTCTTTTTCTATACGTTTTATGTAAGCCTGAGCATTTGCAGGAAGGTCATCAAAGTTGGTAATTCCTGCAGTGCGCTCTTTCCACCCTGCAAGTTCTTCGAGCTTTCCGTTAATCATCACAGGGATAACGTCTTCTTTGTCGAGCACATCAAGCTTTGTTACATTCCAATGGGTAAATCCGTTTGTAGAATTTGCAATATTCAATTGGTCTATGTTTAGCCAGCCAGTTCTACGCGGACGACCAGTTGTAGAGCCATATTCCCCTCCACGCTCTCGAAGTCTTTCTTCTGCATCTCCTTCTGCTTGTGATTCAAAATCCCCTTCTCCGACGCGAGTACAGTATGCTTTTGCAACTCCGATGCAAGACTTTACGCACATTGGTGGAAGCCCGAGGCCTTGCAGAGCTCCTGCAAGTGTTGTTGATGAACTTGTAACAAATGGATACGTACCGTGATCAATATCAAGAAGTACTGCCTGTGCACCTTCTATGAGAATAGTCTTACCTTCTTTTCTGGCTTTTGAGAGATACGCAACTGTATCGGTAACGCACTGGCCAATTTTTTTCTGAGCATCAGCTAGATTTTGTAATTCTGTTTCTACATTGATATCAATTCCATATGCATTCTTTACCTCCGCAACGCGACTAGACATCTCTTTTGTAAGATTACCTGCTATTTTATCCATTCGTATCCCAGTGCGCGCTGCTTTGTCCATGTAGGCAGGTCCGATTCCCCTCTTTGTTGTTCCTATTGGATTAGTGCGTCTGTCTTCTAGGACACCGTCGATCTCTTTATGGTAATCGAGAACAATATGTGCAGCACCCGAAATATGAAGCCTATCCACTATAGATATTCCATGACCTTCTAATGTTTCAATTTCTTCAAGAAGCGTTGGAAGATGAATAACAAGACCGCACCCAAGAACAATTTGCTTTCCTTCATGAAGACAGCCAGATGGCATTAGATGGAATACATGCTTCTCCCCTTTTACAATAATAGTGTGTCCGGCATTTGCTCCTCCACAAGCACGGGCAATAATGTCGTACTCTCCAGCAAGAATATCTACGATCTTTCCTTTCCCCTCATCCCCCCATTGTGCTCCGATGACTGATGATACAGGGCCGAGAGTGTTTTGAATGCCGCTCACAGCCTAATTTTAGATGGAAATGCTCAAAAGTACAGTGAGTTTGCTTCACATTACAGAAGTAAAACAGCATGAGTATCTCTACATTCTAGTACACAGCCTTTGCAATTCGGTAACAGCTTTAAGCTGTTGTAAATTTTAACAACAGGTTCGGACCCATCTTTGCCACCAAAGAGTGCGAGACTTGGTTCATGCTCTGAAACATCTGGCATAAGGGGTTCACCTTCCGGGATGTACGGAGGATTGCTTACGACAACAAAGCTTTCTTCAATATCTGCAATAGGATTGGTTAAGTCTCCAAGTCGAAAATCTATTCTGTCTTCTATTCCCATCTTCGCTGCATTTTTTTTTGCTACATCTAGTGCTTTGCTACTGATATCCGTAGCAATGATCCTTTTGTCAGTTTCCAGAGCAAGAGTGATGGCAATACACCCACTGCCTGTGCAAACATCTACCAGTGTCGATATTTCAGCTATGTCGCCAAAAGCTCGTGTTACGCCAATAACTTTTGTATCAAGTGACCGTATGCAGTCCTCTTTTTCTTTTAGAAAATCGAGCGTGAGGTCGATCAGCCTTTCTGTAGATGAGCGTGGGATGAGAACTCTGCTATCCACAAAGAAATCTCTTCCATAGAATTCTTGGTTTTCTACTATGTATGCAACGGGCTCGTTGTTCTTTCTCCGTTCTATAAGATGAGTAAATTCTGTTGCATCGACTTCTGACTCTGGATGCGCAAACAACCACTCCCGTGACTTTCCTATTGCAAATGCTAAAAGCACCTCTGCATCTAGCCTCTCAATTCCCGATGACTTCAGTACTTCTTCTACTATCATGCAGGTATCATACTGGAGATGGCTCGTATTGGAATCGATTGCCGGTTTGCTTCTCTCTTTGTAGGACTTGGAACCTATACGCGAAATATGGTACAGAATCTTGTTGTAGATTCTGTGGATACACTCGTTCTATTCGTCCAATCAAAAGATGAGAAGTGGCTTCGAGAGGTTTCTGAACCAGTAGAGATTTTAGAGGCTCCCTATGCCCACTATTCTTTTGCAGAGCAAATACAGTTTCCAAGCGTGATACGGAAATCAAAGATTGAATTGTTGTACGTACCTCACTTTAATGTTCCATATTTCTGCCCCGTGCCGTTTGTTGCGACAGTGCATGACCTTATTCTTCACAAATTTCCAAACAATGCATCTTTCATAAAACGAAGTGCCTACAAACTAGTTATCAACAGAGCACTCTCTAAAGCTCGCCATATTATAGCCGTAAGTGAATTTACAAAATCAGAAATTGGCTCTGCGTACGGATCGAATGCTCTTAAAAAAACATCGGTCGTAACCGAAGGCATTGATGCTGCATTTACGGAAACTGATGATAGAGATATTTTAAAATTCTATGATCTTGAGTCTGGATACTTTCTCTTTGTAGGTACAGCAAAGCAACACAAGAATGTACAGATGCTTATTGATGCCCATGAACTATCAGGAACAGGCACCCCATTGATTATTGTGACGAATGGAGAAGAAGCAGATCGATTATTGATTCATGATGGAGTACGTGTTCTTCTTGGGGTAGATACAGAAGAACTTCCGGCTCTTTACAGTGGAGCAGGTTGCTTTGTTACTGCATCTCTCTACGAAGGTTTCTGTTTACCAATTCTCGAAGCACGAGCTTGCGGCTGTCCTGTGATTGCTGTAAACGCTTCTGCTATTCCAGAAGTTGCTGGTAGTAATGCCCGCCTAATTGAACCTACAATCGATGCCATTGCTGACGCGCTCAAAAATCCTCCAAGTACTTCGGATACTCCAGAAGACCGGTATAACTGGAACCAGTCTGCAAAAGAGATTTCTGCTATACTTACTGACGCACTTCATGGATAAAATTTCTCATCTCATTCCTCGGGTTCTTGGAAAGCGCGGTCTCAAAGGAGAGGCATCTGCTTCTTACATAACTTATATAGCAACAAATTGGATCGAGAGAACACTTCCAACCTTTAAACATAACCTTGAGGTTACAAAGCTCCAAGATGGAAGACTTGTCATTGAATCTAGCCACCCAATTGCCTCACAGGAGCTTTCTCTAAAGATTGAGGAGCTAAAATCTAATATTAATGCTCACGAGGGTATCAATATTAATGAAATCATGATTACTCGATCGAAAAGTAGTGCAAATTGAGACTCTTTCTCTTGCATAGCCTCTCTGGAGACCCTAAACTCTGCGAGCTTAATTTATGCTACGAATTCGTCTCCAACGCACCGGTAACAAGAACAATCCCACGTTTAGACTTGTGGTGACTGAAAAGAGAAACGCTGCAAAGGGTAAATCTCTTGAGCGTGTAGGGCACTATTTGCCTGTAAGAGACCCTGTAGTCTTTGAATTTGATCAGAAACGTATCGAGCACTGGATTGGTTTTGGTGCTATTCCTACAGATACAGTAGCTCGTTTGCTTACTAAAGCTGGTGTTAAAGGACTCGAAAAGTACACAGAGCAGTACACAAAGCAAAAAAAGAGGAAAGAGGTAGTAGAAGAGCCTGCTCCAGCTCCTGTTGCTGCTAAAGAAGAGAAAAAAGAAGAAGCCCCTGTAGAAGAGGCAGCTCCAGCTGAAGAGGCAAAAGAAGAGGAGAAGCCAGCTGAGGAGCCTAAAGAAGAAGAGAAAAAAGAAGAGGATGACAACAAAGAAGCAGACGCCTAAACTACTAAAGCTATGACAGATACGACTACAGACCTACCCGGATACGCATTTCTCAAGTATGTACTTGAGGAGATTATTGAGGATAAAGATCAACTAATCATAGAGCAGCAAGAAGATGATTTAGGAGTGCTATTAACTGTAAAGGTAAGTGATAGTGATATGGGAAAGCTGATAGGAAAGAGTGGACAAACCATCAAAGCGCTAAGGACGCTAGTTCGTATCGTTGGCGGAAACGCAGAGAAGCGTGTTAACCTAAAAGTACTTGAACCTGCTTAAGGTCATTTCCCCCCATTCATTATGTTGAGAGATCTATTAGAAAATGCCAGTATATTAGAAATAGTTGCAACGTTTGTTGCTCTAGGTCTTATTGCTGCATCTATTCTCAGCTTGGTGTATATCATTGTTGGAGGTATCACTTTCATTCTCTCTGCAGGGAATGAAGAGAAGATCAAAAAGGCTGTGCACACAATCCGCTTTGCAATCATTGGATTGTTTGTCTCTTTTCTTGCTTTCTTTATCGTAGCATTCCTCGCTCGACTACTTGATATTCCATTTGATCTTGATTTCTCCCTTATCGTAGACCTCATGAGTGAGATATTGAATTCACTTCAGTAAATACTGTAATCAAAAAAGAGCCCGCGTCCTGTAGGACCTTCGCTATCGTCATGTAAAGAAATACACTGAGGATCTTGGGGGTAATCTGTGCGACCATCGTGGTCGTTATCGATTCCATCGGCACACTCTATACAGCAGAAACTGAGTTGGCTGGTAGGCCGGAAACAGCACTGTGCAGTGTGATTACGAGCATTCCCATCAGAGATACTGATGCGAGAGCTTTACGGCGGTTGCTGTTACAAGATTTTATGAGCCCAATGAGAAATGTCCAATCAATTGACCTAAACATTCGCAAACTAGATCTTTATTTGATTTTTATGGGTTCATGAGACCTTATTTATTGAATTTTAGGTATAAACACGTATTATAGGGAAGCTTCGGGCGCATAGCTCAGTTGGTTTAGAGCGTCTGGTTTACACCCAGTAGGTCGGGGGTTCGACTCCCTCTGCGCCCACCAACCTTCGCTCTGCGAAGGTTGTCGGCCATAGCTCCGAGGTTAGTGAAGATTTTACTTCCACACTTAGCAGAGCTATGGTTGGCAAGCCATAGGAGCGACGGCCGACTCCAAACTATTATATTCTCTCTCTATCATGTTAGAAATCATCCACGTCATCATCTCTCTACTCCTTACGGTAACTATCGTTATTCAGACCCGTTCATCTGGTTTGTCTGCTACATTTGGTGGCTCTGGTGCTGCAAATGTCGTTCAACGGCGCGGTGCCGAGAAGCTTATCTTTAAGGCTTGTATCTATTTGAGCATTGCATTCTTTGCTCTCTCAATAATTCGTTGGTACGTGTACTAGATGGATAGTGATACTTTTCGAAAACCGGCCTTAAACTATAAAACAGTACTGAGTGCGCTTGGCATTGTATTCTTTTTGACACTCCTAATCTTATTACGTAAATTCTATTACAGTAACACTGTAGTAGTCCCTACAGCTGGTGGTACATATATCGAAGGTTCTGTTGGGGAGATGCAACCCCTTATTCCGTGGTTTACTGTTCAGAATGATGTGAATAAAGACATCTTATCTTTAGTCTCACCAGGACTTTTAAAGTATGACCCAGAAAGTAAAAATATTAAGGACGACCTTGCTACCCTTCTTGTGAGTGATGAAGGTCGTATATATACAGTAAAACTAAAAGAGGGTCTTGTTTGGCACGATAGTACTAGCGAATTGCCACACCCTGTTACTGCTGAGGATATCCTTTTCACTTTTCAGACTATCCAGGATCCAGAATTTCCGAACCCAATACTACAACAAAACTTCCTAGGAGTTACCATAGAAAAGGTCGACAACAGAACTGTTCAGTTTCGATTGGATGATCCCTACAGTTTCTTTGCAAGTAACCTGACTCTTGGGCTTATTCCTAAGCGTAGTTTTGAGGGCGTTCCAATTCCAAAGCTGGAGCAAGCACTAGGATTTGGTTTTGCTCCTATAGGTGCTGGCCCATATAAATTTAAGAGCTTAGTTCAAACAGAGCTTTCTACAGAAATAACACTAGAACGCTACAAACGTCCTATTCAGCCAGATTACAGATTAGAGCAGATTATCCTTCGTATCTTCCCAGACTATCCAACACTACTTTCTGATATTCGAAACTTAGATAGTATACGGCACGTCCCGCGTAATGATGGTGGTGATTATATGGTTCCAAGACGATTTAAGGCAGTAGAATATTTTTTGCCGCAATATGTTGCCCTCTTTTTTAACCTCGACCACACAATCCTTAGCGACAAAAGCTTACGACTGGGTCTACAGCTTGGAACAGATAAGCAGCACCTTGTAGAGAGTATTGGCGAATCTCTCATTGTTG
>CAVOCY010000034.1:0-8590 GCA_963694385.1 Candidatus Altimarinota bacterium | reverse complement strand
GGAAGATTGAGAATATTTCTTCATTCTATCTTGATAAAAATATCCTCAGTGCAGTCCATAGACCACCAGTGTCATATGACATCTCTTTTTGCGGAAGACTTGTAGCTAACAAAGGCTTATCTGAACTTATTGATGCTCTAGGAATTTTAAAAGATGCCAGACTTCTTATTATTGGCGATGGGCCAGAGCGAGCAAGAATGGAAGAGAAGGTAAAGAGCATGGAAATAGAAAATCGTGTGACATTCTTAGGTTGGTTGCCTACACAAGAAGCTGTAACTGCTGCCATTCAAACAGCACGTATATTTGTTATGAATAGTAAAAGTGAAGGCGGCCCTCGCATTGCCCTTGAGGCAATGGCATGTGGTATGCCAGTGATTGTGACCAATGTAGGGGTAATGCCAGAAGTTATTGTAGATGGAAAAAATGGAATTATTACCACTGGAGATCCAGAAGATCTTGGGAAGAAAATTGGCTTACTTCTTAATAACAGCACTCAGCAAGAGAGCCTCGGAAAAGAAGCGATGAAGATATTGGATGTCTTTGAGCGTGAAACACTTATTAAGCAATATGCAGATTTTCTTAAGTCACAGACATGAAACTTCTCATTGTTACACAAAAGGTAGATCGAACGGATCCCATCTTGGGATTCTTTCATAGATGGATCGAAGAGTTTGCGACTCATTACGATCAGGTCATTGTTATTGGTCAGCAAGTTGGTGCTAATCAATTACCACAAAACGTTAAGGTACTTTCTTTAGAAAAAGAGAAAGGATGTAGCAATATTGGTCAGGTATTACGTTTCTGGAAAATCATTTGGAACAATCGCAAGCAGTATGATCATGTTCTTGTGCACATGACTCCTATTTGGATTCTTATAGGAGCACCAGTCTGGATAGTGTTACGCAAGCCAATGTATCTTTGGTATGAAATTAAACGAGGTAGTTGGAAGCTTTCTCTATCTCTTCTGTTTGTAAAAAAAGTATTTGCTGCATCCGAACATGGCCTTCCTAGGGTGGCAAAAAAACAGGCGATTGTGGGGCACGGTATTGATGTTGATTTGTTTATTCCAAAAAGTGAATTAAGAGAAAGTAAACATCTGGTTGCTGTAGGTCGCATAACACATATTAAAAATTACGATAACATTATTAAAGCACTTAGTGGACTTCCTGAATGTAGGCTTACTATTGCCGGAGGAACGATTACAGAGTCTGATAAAACAGTAGAACATAATATAAGAGAGCTTATACATCGCCTTGGTGTTGCAGATCGCGTGGAAATCGGTTGGGTAAGCCCAGAAGATATGCCACAACTTCTTCAGCGAGCAGATTGTATGTTACATGCTTCACAAGGTGGTTTAGATAAGGTTGTTCTTCAGGCGATGGCATGTGGCTGTCCTGTTGTTTCTACCAGTGAGGCTGCTAAGGATGAATTACCAGAGATATGTTCTGCAGAGGAAAAGACAATGAGTACAAAAGCAAATGCAATTTTGGGTATGAGCGATCACAATCGTGATATTTTATCCAAGGATCTTCGTAAGATCGTGGAAACGGAGCACAGTCTAAAGCAATGTATTGCAGAAATTGTTACACAAATGCACATATGAGCCAGAGACTTTCCATAGTTGTTCCTGTCTACAATGAAGAGGCAACTCTTCGTGAGATTGCGAAGCGAGTCTTTGATACTTGTGGAGACTTTGCAGAAGTTATTTTTGTTGATGATGGATCAAGTGATAACTCACTCTCTATATTGCAGGAGATTGCACGAGAGAAAGACACTGTTATGACTAAGAAGAATGGTGGTAAGGGGTCAGCTGTACGTAAAGGATATAAAGTTGCTAGTGGTACATATGTTATCGTTCAGGATGCAGATTTAGAGTATGATCCAGAGGAAATCCCTAGCCTCTTAGAGTATGCGGAAAAAAATAACCTCAAAGCGCTTTGGGGTTCTCGACGCCTCAAAAAACAAAAACAATTTGTGCACTTTGGTCATTTTATTGGTGGTACATCTCTGACGTATATTTGTAACATTCTCTACGGTAGTAGTCTTACCGATCAGCCGACGTGCTACAAGATGGTACGAAACGACCTCTTGCAAACTCTGCCACTTAAAGAAAACGACTTCCGGTTCGATCCTGAATTGACGGTGATGGTGCTGCGTAATGGGGTAGATATTAAAGAGCAGCCTATTAGTTATCATCCACGGAGTATGGAAGAGGGGAAGAAGATCAACTGGACTGACTGGTTTAAGTGGGTATGGGTTTTTGTGACGCTGAGATTTAGAAAAAAGGCGTATTTTAGTGTAAATCGCTAATTCTACTGATATTAGGTAATTGACATACAATAAAAATATTGTAGAATACTTTAACTATGAGCCTTGAGAATGATATTCAGAACTGGCCTAATGAGAAATTGGAGTCCCGTAGGGATGCTCTTCGTACAGCTGCATCTGCATCAACTGATTTCACAAGATTAAAATCTCGTGTAAGAAAAAAGAAAGAAAGACAAATTCAAGCTGTAGCAGTAGAACTCGAGATCATTGAGCGAGTTATTGCGAAACAAGTTGAGGCAGTGCGTTCGCAGGCAGTAGCCACACTTGTTCCACAAGGTGTGTCTTCAATGCGTATTTATGATTATGAAGCACAATATCGTATTGGACTAGAGCTTGCGAGAGCCTTACAAATAGGAGAGCCAGAAGCGTGGAATATCATTAGTGATGCATATTTTAGTGCAAGTGATACGCTCGTATTAACACATGACGAAACAAAGAGAATGTATACAGATGTTGCGAATGACACGTATGCAAAATCACCCTATGGTCTTGGGGGACTAGAACAATATCAGCGAGACTCAATGGAGCTTCTTACGTATGACTGGAAGCATTGCCAGAAGAAGAGTGACGTCGGTGATGCTCGAGGTTCTGGGGAGTTTTCTATGATTACTATTCCTCCGAATCTTGAAGCAGATGTAAACATGCCACCAGAAAGCTTGTTTGTAACGCTAGAAAATATAGTGCCTATAAAACAAAAACCAATTTCTCGTCAGTGGATACCAATTGTTTCTACAAGAATAGAGGGCCACATGACTACAATCGAATCTTCGGAGGTAGATGTTAGTCCTCAATCTGTAGAGTTCGACAGGTTGTATAACAGGGCTGATTCAGACGGAAGGGAGAGTGCGTCTATGACAGCAGCTACTTTGAGTATTACTGATTTTCACGAAGGTAGTGGTGAGCAGTATCTTAAACAAGCAATAGCACTTAGTGGAAAACATATTGAATTGAAAGATCCAGATTCCTTAATTCTATTTGCTAAACGAAATCCAAGTCAGTTCTTGAGCATCATTGATGGGATGGAGAATTGCATCAGTACTATTACAACTGGGGGTCAAGCTGATATGCCAGTTCATCCACTATGTTTGGAAGAAGCATATTTTCGTTTAGAGACGCACATATTTACACTTCTCAATGCTGCGGTACTTAGTAGAGATACAGCATTTTTAGATTCTAATAGATGTCCAAAACTTGATATGCGTCAGCAGAAAGATTTACTCGTACCTCTTGCGCAAAGAGTAATGGATAGCATTCCTGCTTATGTCCAACCTGGTGATTCCGAGTTAAATGAGCTTCTCGAAGTTCTCTGTCCAGAGCTACTAGAAGATGCATTGATTGCAAATATTCATTTTACTCGAGCAGGAGGACGTATACATGTAATTGTCCCTGGAAACTTTAGTAGTGAGTTTTCTGCACATATGCAACGTTTGGAAAGAGGAAACAACTATATCGAAAACCTTGGAGATGTGGCACATGTTGATACAAGAATTCTGCGTGGCACATTGCGTGATGTGCATCAATGGGATGGTTCTTATCTCGACTCATTTCCACTTTGCACAATAGAAGAGTTGGAAGCACATTTCTTCAATGCAGAAAATATTGATGGTCGGTTTCTTCCCGCATTAGAGAGGGATGAAGCAGACGATAACGAAGAGGAAGATGTTGAAGACGCAGTAGTGCCATCGGATGACCTAGAATCAGCTGATGGTTGGCACGCTCTTCCTCGTATGAAAGCACTTCGTAGAGCGCTTTTGCGAGAGCAGGTCCATGCTACATATAGTTATGATGAGACAGAGCCTGACAATGATCATAATTTTGAAGAGCTTGGTCGTGGGCACTATGCTGTTGTAACTATCCCAACGATGAATCTGCAGGTTATTATTAGTGATGATCCGCAACTTGGTTGTTATCAGGTGTTTAATAACAATGCCCCTATTGGTTACACGAATGTGCAACTTCCAGAAATTTCTCAAATGGGAGCAACGCCAATCCGTTGGCATGATGCAGAGCAGTTTGCTCGAGCTGTTAGTACGTCTATCAGGCAACAGCGAGACAATCCTATTACGGTATTTCCTGTTCATGAGAGTGTGGAAAATATTCCAGTAGATGATCTTATGGACAATCGAAATACATCTGCTTCTCGTGAGCATCTACTAAACGATATAGAACGTGCAGCTGCTACTTGTGGTAAACAAGCAGCACCATGGACACTGAATCTTCAGGATATGAATCAGATTGGATCAGGAGATTTGCTCTGGTCGTTTGGTGGTATTGCGACTGGAATGACGTATCTCAATCGTATCGCTCGTCGCATGGGTCTTGATTCAAGAAATGCAATAACTGAGGATGTGCACCAGAGGCATTTCGCTCTTCTAACATTGAGATGGATACTGCGTTCATTGTATCCAAATGAAACATCTCCAATTCTTCCTCGTCCAGAAAAAGACGACGAGCCTACAGAGCAGCTCTAAGTATCGCTGCTACCTCATCTACTTTCTCAAATGATTGTTCTTTACGAATCAAAGGAGCTTTCTTTTCTTTAAGTCTTTCTAGTTGATCCCAGCTGGGCATCGATCGAAGTGTGTACGGTTCTCCAGTAATCTCTTCATGCATCTGTTGCATGGTATTTACTGCACGCAGGCCAGAGAGAATCGTAAACATTACATTCCCTGACCAAGTTTTGTCAGCCGGACCTTCCAGATAATCCATCATCTTTTTTGTAGAGCGGAAGTACCATAGCAGCATGACGGCACTGCTAACACCAGAGAATCCTGTGACGAGTTCTTCACGCTCGTTCTCGGGAACAATAGCGCAGTTGTAGCCTTTGCGAATAAGTTGTTCGTTAGCATGGTCGAATGTGTCGTATCGTTTTACTTCTTTTCCAATATGCGAGACAGAATGGTTGTTGCCATTACAAGGCGAAAGACTTAGATGTTCTTTGTCACAATAGATATCTCTATTGATAGCGATGCAATAACTACTACTTGGTTCGTATGGTTTGCCATCAATATCAAAGTGCCACCATGATCTTGGTCGAAAACTGAGAGAGGCAGTTTTTGGATTAGAAAACTCTTGATTAATTTTATCGATACATTTATCACTAAGAATAAACATGTCATCATCACACACCCATCCAATTTTGCGGTTCTTCGCTATCTTGTAAAGGAATTCGTCAGACTTAGTAGCAGCGTATACATTAATATATTTCTGTACGCGGGCACTCGGAAAGTCAGACTTCTTTAGTGTTCCAGAGCAATCAAAGATCACAGTATCTACCTTGTCTCCGAGATTCTTTTGCACCAAGTGATACCACACGGTCATCATAGGAGGCATGATGTTCATCGTAAAAAGTGTTGGCTTTTCGCTCTCTGGAAGTGGTTTTCTGGTTGCCCAATATTGCATGGTAGGCATTCCGGTACGTAGAGTCCTTAGGAGAGAGAATCTCTTGAAAACGTAGGGTAGGAGTTCGTAGTAGGTTCGAGCCATACCGTTGTATGATACAGTAGGTTTATGTCAAATCTATTGAAATGGAGGCTTTCGCTCGCAGGATGTTCGGTAATTCTTGCGGTTATCATGGTTATGCCTCAGCTACTTCATATGAACTCTCCCCTTTATAAGGGCATTTCCGTACAGCTGAATTCTGATGAGCCTATCTATTTGGCACGGGTTCAGGAGTCTCTTTCAGGTAGGCCAGAGCTTGCTGCAGAAGCGTTTACTGGTCATCCAGGTTTGCTTGGTACGCAGGTAGCCTTTATAGAGTCTTGGTATGGAAGAATGTTTCGATGGACAGGATGGCGCGCAGCAACAGTGCTTGATTTCATGGACGGTGTTGTTCCTGTGCTTGTCTTTCTTTCACTTGTAGTATTTTTTCGATTGTCAGGTCTTTCTCGAAAACTTGCTCTAGGAGCTGCTGTAACACTTTGTCTCATAGAGCTCTATAGCTTAGGGCGTCCGATACACATGCGCGCAAGCTTCTTTATTATGCTGTGGTCACTTATTGGAATACTTTACGCAGTGAGGGGGAGATGGTGGGGTGCTGTACTTGGTGGCTGGTTACTGGGACTTCTTATTGGTGTGTACTTGTGGAGCTTTACTTTTGCTTGGGCTTTTTGGGGAATATTTTTTGCATGGGAACTTTTGGAGTGGGGGTACGGCAAGTGGCAAGATCACAAAAAATTAGCACACTCAAAAATTCGACGTGCGATGTGTACCGCATGGAGCTTGTTATGGCATGTACGTCCACGTAAACCGACGTGGAACCCAGAACGTTGGCATATACTTGCCATCGTAGGTCTTATAGGAGTTCTCTGTGGGCTGCCTGCTATTGCACATTTAGTAAACATGACATTGCATCCACTCTATGAGTACGGATCATTCCGTAGTGGCATGCATCATGGAAGAGCTCCTGAGTCATGGCCCTACACAATCTTGTTCTTTGTCATGATTGTTTCAGTGATATTTGCAAACCTTAAACAGTACGAAGACCTAAGACGGTATCGTCCATTATGTGTTGTAATTCTTGCAGCCTTTGTCTACATGAACCAGCAGTTCGTGCATGGTATTACGTTTAACTTTGTTTCGCATGGCATTCTCTCTATGGCTACCGCAGCTGTAAGTATGGTGTTTTTGTATGCAGTATTACGGAGTCGATGGCTTGCTTTAGGGGCACTTGCTGCCTGTGTATACCTAGCTGCCATTGGATATGACGGTAGATACGTGTTGAAGCAGTGGAACGTATCAGAGGGAAGATTTGCGAATCAACATCTTGCCAGTGCTCTTCTTGTGCTTGATGATCTTCCTCGTAGTCGCATTCTTTCTGATCCTTCTACACAGTCGTTTATTGCATCCAATACTCATCATGACATTGTATATTCGATCTACTTAAAAAATGTCCTGATGAGCCATCAAGAGGTCGCTAGTCGCTTCTGCCTTACGCAGCTTCCTCTTCGTCCAGATATGCGATTAATTTCTGAGAGAGGTCATCTTGTGTACCCTGATGCTGTATCTGCATTTGGAGGGGATTTGCGAGCGCAAGAAGAGGCAATGGTGTTTGCAGCATGTAGAGAGTTAGACTTGGATCCAAATATTTCTATTCGAACATATGAGGTAAGTCATATTTTGTGGAACAAGCGACAGGTTCCAAATTGGAATATCGGTAGACTACGTATGGATTTAATAGAGATTGCCTCGGATGAGACATGGGTACTCTATAAAATTAACGAGGCTTTATAGCGCTTATCAAGTAGTTATATTTAGGGTCATGTAGTCCGACTTCTTCAAGTGGAATACGCTTTGTGTCAGTGAAGCCAATTTCTTGTAACACTTCCATCAATTTATCTGCAGGATACATCCACTTATGCAAATCGTAGTCTTCTGTCTGGTTAGATTTATATTTTCCAAACAAGTGCTGGTTGATGTAGTGCAGATCCTCTCCTTCGAGAATGCCTTTTGCAATTGCTTCTATGTCTGGAGTACAGATGCGTAACCTAGCTCCTGGTTGCATAATACGGAAGAACTCTTTGAGTACATGGACGTTATGCACTTCTCTTAGATGTTCGAGTGTGGCTGCAGAGAAGATTTCTGCTATTACTCCGTCATCCATTGGGAACTTTTCTGTAATATCAAACACAAGATCTACTTGAGGAAGTGCGACTGCATCTACATTTAAAAACTCTTGGGGGTTATACGGGTTTCGTCCTCCACAAACATCGAGCTTGGCCCCTACAAAACTCTTCGCCTCCCACTGCGCAGCTCTTTTGGAACATTGGCTACGAGAATGGCTATCTTTTGCCCATCCGTATACAAAGCGAAAAGGACGAATAAGACGATAATGCCGGTCAATAAAGGCTTTCAACATGGTCGCTAGTGTACACTAAGCGGCACAGATGAAGGTGTATATTGATCTATTACCGGATATTCCATACATACCACTGCTGTATCCAAATTTAGGGGTACAGGAGAGCAGTACTATTATGTTTCTTAATAGGGCATTTGGAGGGCTAAGAAAGCCTTTGGTAGAGATCGTAGATACGCCAGAAGCATCTGATTATATTCTACTTCCTCATAACTATTCTTCTCTTAAAACACAAAATGCATATGTAATAAAACAAGGAACCTTAGCCAAAAAACTTGGTAAGAAGCTGATTATCTTCTGGCATGGAGATGGTGATGCTCCTATTGATAATGACAATGCAATTGTCTTTCGAACGAGTCAGTATCGAACCAGTATACAGAAGAATGAAATCATGATGCCAGCGTATGC
>CAVOCY010000033.1:0-9011 GCA_963694385.1 Candidatus Altimarinota bacterium | reverse complement strand
TTTCTTCTACTGGAGGTTCTTCCTCTGCAGGTTCTTCGGGCACTTCGGGCACTTCTGGTAGATCTATAGGATTTGGCTCATCTGGGTCGAGTGATTCTTCTGTTGGTTCTTCGACTGACTCTTCTTCTAGTGGCTCTTCTTCTAGTGGCTCCTGCGCATCTGGATCTACCACGGGTAATTCTTCTAAGATCTCTTTAAGCTCCTCCTCTTTTGGGTCTACAAGTTCGATGCTTTCAACTCGCATAATCATTCCTCCAGCTTCTACTGTTGGACGAAGCGATCCAAAGATTTGCACTTTCTCAGCAACGTATCCATTAAGATCTAAGTCATCGCTTTCGAGTAGTACAAACTTTCCACCTTGCAAGACAAGACGGTGGCTACCTTGATTATAGACACTAATACCAGCAGGTTGAACGACTCCTGTGTACGTGACGTTCTTTGTTTCTCGAACTGGAACATCCTTAGCTATTTCTGACGCATTATCTTGGGCTTTTGGATCATCGTACTCAACATCTACAAGATTACACGCAGAGAGTGTAAGTGCAGATGCGGCAATGGTTGCAAATATTCGTTTCATATGTAGCCAAGAGTATAGCGATTTATTTTCTCAATGCACAATAATTTCTACATTTTGCAATATAAGAAAAAAGGACGGGCCAAGCTCGTCCTTTCTTACATACTTTCAGCGAATTATTTTATTGCATCTACTGCTCCTTGGAGAGCTGAAAGAGGCTGTGCACCAGAAACAAGACGGGAATCTCCAGTCTTGATATTTAGGACAATGTTTCCTGGAGTTCCAGATACACCACCAGCGCTACCGCCAGCCATGTCATCCTTTACATACTGCGCGTACGTTCCAGCATCAACACAATCTTGTACTTTAGCACCGTCGACACCAGAGGCGTCTCCGTACTCAGTAATTTTAGATGCATCTGCACCCTTCTCGAAAATCATGTCAGTGAATTTCCAGAAAGCGTCATCGCCACCTTGTTCCCAAGCACACTCAGATGCTTCTGCAAGAGCAGTAGCGTTCTGGTGGAATCCAAGTGGGAAGTGACGGTATACCCACATCACATCGTCGTTAGCATCGATAAGAGCTTGTGCTGTTGGGTGGTGACGCCCACAAAATGGGCATTCGTAGTCAGAGTATTCGATAAGTGCGATGTTCGCCTTACGGTTTCCACGGATGTGGTCACGCTTTAGGTCAACAGGCTTTACCTCCTTTGCAGTTGGGGCTGCAGGTGGAGCGGAAGGTGTTGGAGAAGGTGCAACAGCTGCTGCTGGAGCTGATGAAGGAGTAGGAGAGCTATCAGAGCTCATTGCTGTTCCGTATCCTACAATGAGTCCAATAAGGACCATTGAGATACCGAACCATTGATTATTTGATGAATCTGCCATAATAAAAAGAAAGTATAGAAATAGTAAAAAGAGTTTAAAGACTTATTTAGAAAGGTCAATATCCCTTTTTATTCTAACTTTAGCAAGCTGTGCGCTAGTGGTATGGAATTTTCATGTAATGGCCCAGCACGTGCAAGAAGGTAATGTGAGGGACTTTCGTACTCTGCAACAGTAGTATCAAAAACTAAAGGAATATAGTCAAAGGCTGATACAACGGGAGAGATAATACGGTCTTCTAAAATTGAATGAGCTTGCGTAAAGCAGGTAGAAGCATCTTTACATCCACCAATATCTACTGATCCAACACTGTCTCTTGTTCTTGCACTTGTTTTACAACTCAAGTAACCGATAGAACCATACGACATAGGACCTGTCGTATCATCGGTAAATGCTAACTGATTTGCTAGAGCTGCACTAACAGCAAAGATTCCACCGGTGCACAAAGAGGAATTTAATCCAATGCAGAGAACGGTGACAAGGAGTGTGCGTAGGTGCATTACTCCAGAGTCTATCTCTTAGTAATCTATTTGAGCAAGTGGAGCTGAAGTGTGAATCACTTGTTGTGGTTCGTACTCTCTCGCAAGAGATTGCGGAAGTGTTTTGTATCGAGAGCCAATTTGATATTCACGACTTTCTCCGTTGGTGTACTGAACATGCTGTACCCATACAATCTCATTAGTTTTAATGCCTCTTCCTTTGTAAGAGAATCCATCAGGTGCAGTAGCAGTAAAGTACGGACCTTCTAGAGCTACAGTTCTGTTATCTGGAGTACCATAGATATTTACGTATGCTTCGGAACCATCATTATACGACTGAATCACAAGATAGTTTTCCGAGTCATTTAAGAATGTAAGATCTTGGCTACCTGGGTAAATCGTAGCATCGATACCTACACCATACTTTTTGTAGTAACTCACATACAAGCTATGTGATCTGCGCTCTTGCACTGGGAACCCCGCATTAACTATTGCACGGAATACAGTTGTAGAGGCCTGACAAATTCCTCCACCTGGGGCAGACTCTAAGTCACCTCCATTAAAAATAACTTTTGCCATTCTCCAGCCATTTGCCAAAGTTACTGGACCGTCTAGTGTCGAATTAAATGAGAAAGTTTCTCCAGGGGCAACCACTGTATTTTGTACGTGCTCGTTAAGAGCTTTCTGCACATTATAGCTTCTTGCATAGGTAGAACCACGGTAGTCAGATCTTCCTGTTGCCCAAAGTTGCAAGCTTCCAAGATCAAGATCAGTCATGTTGATAAGGCGGCCATCTTCTTTTTCTAGAGGAATAGAAATCTCAGACAGGTCAGTATGGAATGCTTTAGCAACATTACTGGCGATAAGATCTGAATTAGGAAGATATCCAGTACGTGCAGTCCCCTCTATTTCAGCTCGGGAAACAGACTTATCGTTCTCTTTTACAGTGATACTTCGTATGATCGCATGAACTGGAGGGTCGACAGTGAGGATACTTTCATTTTCGAATGATTTCTTAATTTGATCGGGGTTCATCACAAACTTTGCATCATTCATCGTAAATGATGGTGATACCCAAAGTGGATACCGGTGAGCAGAGACGTTCCACTCCGTGTGCTCTTCATTTTCTTCTGTCACAAATGTTACAGAAATATTCTTACTAAAAAGATGCTTACGAGATTGCACAGCTTTTACAAGGATATTGATACTTGGTGCAGCTCGTGTACCGCGCTTGCGAAGACGGTACTGAAGACGCTGAGCAATCCGGTGGTCTGGTGAATCTGCATACTGCTTTCTCTGGAGTTGTGTAAAACTTCTTGCACTACCAATACGGGCTGTCCATGCTTCGCCGATATTAACCGGAGAGGCAGAACTTTGGAAGTGATTTCCCATAATCAACATTGCCAGGACCCCAGTCAGGCTTGCTATACTACGAAGGTGAAGTTTTGTATTGCGTTGCATGTATTAATATTTGTTTTGTAGATATATTATACAACAAATTGACATTTCTTTCAATACTAATTCTTATATAACTATGAGTGAATTACAGTGTCCAAAAGAGGAATTACTTATTCTACTAAAAGTCTTCATAAGCTTTAAATCTGTAGACTCTCAGCCTATTCAGAAAAAGGAGTGTCTCGACTGGATACAGACTGCGTTCCTTGGCGAAAAAGTTAATGAAGTCCAAAGAGGTGATTATGAAGGCTCGCCATGGATATATTTGCCTGCAGAGGACTGTAAGTTACTTGTATTTGCACACTGTGATGTGGTGCCAGCAAACGAAGAAATGTTCGATTTAACTATCGAAAATGACAGTGCTAGAGGTCGTGGAACGTCTGATATGAAAGGGAATATTTTACCATTTCTGATGGCATACCGAGATGCTATAAAAGAGGGGGCTCAGCCTCCAGTTAGTATTCTTATTACGACAGACGAGGAGGTAGCAGGAAATACTATCCCGCATTTGATTGATAGTGGAGTAGTAAAAGCACCTGTAGCCTTTACGCCAGATAGTAATGACCTAGGGATAGTCTGCCAGCACAAAGGGGTCGTGTGGTCAGAGCTTATTTGCAAAGGTAAAGGAGGTCATGGTGCATACCCGTGGGATACAAAAAATCCAACGTGGATTTTA
The DNA here is from genome assembly GCA_963694385.1 of Candidatus Altimarinota bacterium. Lineage (GTDB taxonomy): Bacteria > Patescibacteriota > Gracilibacteria > Peribacterales > Peribacteraceae > UBA2170. Next base: position 5,006 of record CAVOCY010000033.1, on the reverse strand, counting down.
GCTGATGCCCTACAAAAAATCCGAGAAGCGTTTCCAGCAGGTGGTCACAACGACTGGCAGATGACAGTTTCTCCTACAATGCTCTCTGGAAGCAAAGCAAGGAACCAAGTAGATGCGCAGGTTACGTGTGGCCTCGATATTCGATTTCCACCAGAAGATTGTTCATCCTCAGAAAAAGCACTCGCAAAAGTATCCGGTGTGTTACCAGAAGGATGTGAAATCCGAGAAGTACGGTCGGCGTCACCACTAAGTACAGAAGAAGATCATCCAATGGTATTACTCTTAAAGGAGATTGCTGACCAAACGCTCGAGACAACTATTCCGTTTAAAAAAGAGCATGGTGGAACCGATGCTCGGTATTTTTCTGAGCGTGGAATCCCTGCATTTTTGTATGGACCAAAAGGAGCAGGCTTACACAGTAAGGATGAGTGGGTAAGTATCAGCTCACTCCAAAAACACTACTCGTTATATCAGGAGTTGTTTAAAAGATTATAAATGGTGGAACAGATCAGAGTCAGTTGGAAATCTATTCCCACTCTCCCTTAATTAACTTCTGCTTCTTTTTTACCGTCCATCCCTTAATTTGAATTTCACGTCTACGAGCAGATGACTTATCTGAAAAAGAGTGAGATACATATGCTAGATGAGAAAGGCCTTGATCTCGAACAAATTTAGCACCCTTGCCATTTTTATGATCAAGTATTCGCTGCTCAGGATTTTCAGTTATTCCAGTGTAGTGTCTACCTGTCTTCGCCTGAGCAATATATACATGCCATGACATAGCAAATTACTGTAGCACAATTCCTTTCTGGGCACTTCGACTCGCTTCGCTCGCTCAGTGCCATTCGATTACGCAAAGATGTGGCCGGAGCCCGTAGGGCGACGACCATGAGTGAGGCGCTTAGCGCCGAATCGAATGGTGGAACAGATCAGGGTGAGTTGGAACTGTTTACTGTACCTTCTTCAACAAATTGATATACTACAATCGTGATAGATACAGTTACTAACTTTCTGTTGCCTGGCGCTCTTCTCGGAATTATTGCTGCGCTATCACCAGGCCCTTTGATGGCACTCATTGTTTCAGAAACATTAAAGAATGGATTCGCAGGGGGAATGCGGATTGCAGTCGCACCAGTCCTTACAGATATCCCATTCATTCTAGGAGCTTTTTTCATCGCCAAAAGTATTGAATCCTCAACAGCTTTACTTGCAGCAGTTTCCTTTATTGGTGCCATGTTTATGGCCTATCTTGCCTATCAGAATTTTTCTGCCAAGAAAAGCGACTTCTCTTTCAGTCCTACCACTTCCGCAGGTTCGTTAAAAAAAGGGATGGCAGTTAACCTTCTTAACCCTCATATGTATATCTATTGGTTTTCAGTTGCCACACCAGTGTTCGCTGTAGGTACTATTGTACAAAATTCCCTTTATGCAGGGGCACTACTGTTCTTCTCTGTCTTAATAATGGTGCTTATGGCTTACGGAATAAGCCGAATTCGGCTTCATATATTTGATTACGCACACTGGATACTTCGTATTCTCGGACTATTTTTATTATTGTTTTCTTGGAAACTTCTTATGGACGGAGCCCGTAGGGCGACGACCATGAGTGAGGCGCTTAGCGCCGAATCGAATGGTGGCCCAGAACAGATTCGAACTGTTGACACCTCGAGCTTCAATCGAGTGCTCTACCAACTGAGCTACCGGGCCACGGTTTGCTTGGCTGCAAGAATGTACCAATTTTAGATGTGCGCGTCCACGGAAATCTCGCCAATGAATACTTTGGCCTCAGATCCTCCACGCTCTCTATTAATAGCTTTTTTGAGTCCTATCTTGTCTAAGACGTCTTTAAAGCGAAGAATCCCTCCCTCGCTCTCAAAATTTGTCATGATAGTAAATTGTTCTATGCGCTTTCCTTTTACACGTATAGTTCCATCTTCCTCCTTAGTTATTTTATAGGAAGCCATCCTGTCATCTTCTAGGTGAGGTGTAAGAACAATGTCTACTTCAGATTCTTCTGGTTGGTTCTCTCTAGTATCCAACACTACAGAAAGAAGATGCTTCGTCAGGTCATCAATACCCATGTGAGCAGCTGCAGATATAGTGGAGTGCACAGTGATACCTTCTTTTTTAAGATCAGAAATAACACTGTCCAAACTCTCTGTTGTAAGATCTGCCTTGTTAATCACAACGATTTCTTGTTTCTGCCCAAGTGTCTCGGAGTATGCGTCTAGCTCTTTGCGAATTGCCCTGTAGTCATCAATAAGTTTTGCAGACTTGATCTCTCCATCTTCCATCGCACGAGAAAGATCCAGCAGATGAAGTAGCACTCCACATCTCTCGATGTGTTTTAGGAACTGATGACCCAAGCCCTTTCCCTCTGATGCTTTTTCTATAAGACCCGGTACATCACAGACAACGTAAGAACGATCTGAAACATCAACAACACCAAGATTTGGAACCAGTGTCGTAAATGGGTAGTCGGCAATCTTTGGTTTTGCAGCACTGATCACAGAGATAAGCGTTGATTTTCCAACACTTGGGTATCCAATGATTCCAACATCAGCAACAAGCTTAAGTTCGAGAGATATTTCTCTTGTGCTACCAGGCTCTCCTTTTTCTGCAAAGTCTGGTCGCTGACGCGTTGGGCCTTTAAAGTGCGCGTTTCCGTATCCACCTCTACCTCCTCGTACTACAACAACTTCTTCACCTTCTTCCTTTAAATCTGCAATAACCGTGTCTCCATCTTTTATCTGAGTTCCAGGAGGAACAACCAAAAGCAGGTCGTCTCCGTTTTTTCCGTGCTTATTTGTACCCTCACCATGCCCTCCACGTTCTGCTGTGAACTTTTTTACAGATCGGTAATCACTGAGCGTATCAGTGTTTGGATCTGCCTGAATATATATAGAACCACCCTTTCCACCATCTCCACCGTTTGGTCCTCCTCTAGATATGTACTTCTCCCGACGCCATGAGACGCAGCCATTTCCACCAGGGCCACCAATAACTGTGATTTTCGCTTCATCTTGAAACATGCGCGTAGTATAGGGAAAATGCGTAATTTTAACTAAAATATCGTTGACCTCTTTCAATTAGCACTCTATAATCCCGAGTGCTAAATTTGAAACCTTTCTCTCTAACATATCATGTCTAAAATTATTGGAATCGACCTCGGAACTACAAATAGCTGTATGGCTGTGATCGAAGGTGGTGAACCTGTTGTTATCCCAAACGCAGAAGGAAACAGAACCACACCGTCAGTTGTAGGATACAAAGATGACGAAGTTCTCGTAGGAATTGCGGCAAAGAGGCAGGCAGTAACCAATCACGATAGAACAATATTCTCTGCAAAGAGATTTATTGGACGTCGCTATAAAGAGCTACAAAAAGAGGCAGATCAAATGCCATTCACTATAAAGGCTGGAAAAGGAGATCGTGCTGTTATTGTAGTAAATGGAAAAGAGATGCTTCCACAGGAAGTAAGTGCAAAGGTACTTCAGAAGATGAAGAAAGACGCAGAAGCGTATCTTGGAACAAAGGTAACAAAAGCAGTAATCACAGTACCTGCATATTTTGATGACTCGCAGAGGCAGGCAACTAAAGAGGCAGGAAAAATTGCAGGTCTCGAAGTAGAGCGTATTATCAACGAGCCAACTGCTGCTTCACTTGCATACGGACTTGATAAAGGCGCAGAGCAAAAGATTGCCGTGTATGACCTTGGAGGTGGAACGTTCGACGTATCTATTCTCGACATGGCGGAAGGTGTGTTCGAAGTGCTCTCTACTAATGGAGACACACAGCTTGGAGGAGACGACTTTGACTCCGAAATTATGACATGGCTTCTTGATGAATTTAAGAAGGATCAAGGTATCGATCTTGCTAAAGATAATATTGCTCTTCAGCGCCTAAAAGAGGCTGCAGAAAAAGCAAAGATCGAGCTCAGTTCACAGACAGAGACAGAAATCAGTTTGCCGTTTATTACAGCAGATGACAGTGGACCTAAACACCTAACAATTAAACTTAGTCGTGCAAAGCTCGAGGGCCTCATCGAGGCGCTAATTGAGCGCACGGTAAAGCCTTGTGAGTCAGCTCTAAAAGACGCAGGACTCTCCAAAGGTGACATCGACGAGATTGTACTTGTTGGAGGAATGACACGAATGCCTCTAGTACAAGCAAAAGTAAAAGAGATGTTTGGTAAAGATCCTCACCAAGGGGTAAACCCAGATGAAGTTGTAGCAATTGGAGCTGCTATCCAAGCAGGAATACTGGGAGGAGATATCGACAAAGACATTGTCCTCGTGGATGTAACTCCACTGAGTTTCGGATTAGAGACTTTGGGAGGAGTAGGAACCAAGCTTATCGAGCGCAATGCAAAGATCCCTACAACAAAGAGTCAGATCTTCTCTACTGCAGCAGATAACCAGCCATCCGTAGAAATTCACGTAGTACAAGGAGAGCGTGAGATGGCAGCAGACAATAAGTCTCTTGGTCGCTTTATCCTTGATGGGATTGCACCAGCTCCACGCGGACTTCCACAAATAGAAGTATCCTTCGATATTGATACCAATGGTATTCTCAGTGTAAAAGCTTCGGACAAGGGCACTGGTAAAGAGCAGCACATTACAATCCAAGGTTCTACAGGTCTCTCTGATGAAGAGATCGAGAACATGCGTAAAGATGCAGAAACGCACGCAGAGGAAGATAAAAAGAAGAAAGAGCTCGTCGATGCACGTAATAACGCTGATGGACTTGTCTCTAATCTCGAGAAGCAAATGCGTGAGCACGATGCAAAGATTGGTGATGACCTTAAGAAGAAGATCAATCTCAAGATCTCTGACCTTAAAGATCTTATGGGCAAAGAAGATGCATCTGTAGAAGACTTAAAAACTGCTACAGAGGAGCTCGCTACCGAGTCACAAGAGATCGGAAAGATTGTCTACGAGGCAGCCCAGGAGAGCGGGGATACCTCCCCGCAGTCTGAAGGCGACAACTCAGCAGCAGAAGATGCT
>CAVOCY010000032.1:0-9121 GCA_963694385.1 Candidatus Altimarinota bacterium | reverse complement strand
CATTTTTGACGTATAAGCGGAAGGATCGCTTACATTTCGAAGATTAGCAGTATCGAAAAAATGGCTTAAATAAGCCAAAAAGTATATGTTTTAATACTTCACCTTTCGCAGAGGATGCGGTAGAATAGGTTTACCGTTTAACTGTGAGCAATGACATCACTCGATACAGCATCGGCCTTGTACGAAGACACTGTTGAAGGTAGCGAGCAAAGCTCTGCAGCTTTAGCATCAGCGCTTGAGGCGCAGGCAAAAGAAGTACAGCAGCTTACTTCTGCAGAACAGACATCTCAACTATCAGATGGAGTACGCGATGCATTACAAGATGCATTGGAAGATGTTCCTGTAGAAAATATTGGAAGTGAAGTTACTGAGGTTGCTGATTATTTGAAAACTGCTGCAAGTGATATTCGTTCATCAATGGATGCTAGCGTGACAATGAAAGAGTTGCCAGGTGGCGTAGCGGGACAAGCACAGCTTGGAACAGAAAATGTATGGATAGATCACAACTCTATTCGAGCAAGAGAAGGTAGTCGATTAATTGATACTGGTATTGCCAGTGATATCGCAGTGCACGAAGAAGAGCACACTAAGCAATCTGCATCTGCAGATCAGGCGGGAATTGAAGTACGTGGACAACAGTTTGATGCTCGTGAAGTTCGAGAGGCTGCTGCTATCAGTGTTCAGAATGAAACAAAGTTTCTTTCTGCTGAGTATCAGAAAATCACTGCAAGTCTTCCTATGGATGTAGAAGATCGCGTATTAGTACAAAAAGGAAACTTCTCAGAATTAGAGCGTAAGAAAAATGGCACAGATGTATCTCTAGTTGTTTAATTTACTAGCTTCAAAAACTCTTCACGGGTCTTCGGATCTTTCTTTATCAGTCCTTTGACCGCAGAGGTAATGCAGATGCTGTGTTGCTTTTGTACTCCGCGCATCATCATGCAGAAGTGTTCTGCTTCTACGATAACACCGATACCTTTCGGTTTGAGAGTTTCATCAATTGCATCACAGATCTGTTGTGTGAGGCGTTCTTGTGTCTGTAGTCTCCGTGCGAACATATCGACAACACGAGCGACCTTAGAAAGACCGAGAATGTGCTGATCGGGTACATAGGCAACGTGTACCTTTCCGGTAAATGGCAGGAGGTGATGTTCACAGAGGCTGTAACACTCGATGTCTTTTACAATCACCATGCCATCGGTTTCAGCGGTAAACAGCGCACCGTTGATTACGGTATCGAGATCTTGGTCGTAGCCGACTGTCAGGTCCTTCATAGCTTCTGCCCATCTTTTAGGGGTCTTTACCAGGCCTTCACGGCTCGGGTCTTCGCCGATCTCTTTGAGCATTTGAGCTATAAGGTTCTCCATGGATAGAGATTATAGGCGCATATCAATCCTCTTACAGGATTGATCAAGAGTTTTTTGAAGGTGGCTCTGCCATGAATTATCAAGCTCACAGAGCGGCTCTAGGATGAATCTACGTTCCTGCATCCTTGGATGAGGGATGACGAGGTTGTCAGTTGTCAGTTGTCGGTTGTCAGGGTCCTTATATAATAGGATATCCAGATCAATTGTACGAGGCCCCTTCTTATATGGTGGATCTTTCTTAAGATCTTCTTCGATAGACTGAAGCGCATAATATACTTCCTCTGGAGACTCATCAGTCTCTATTTTTGCTACGGCGTTCAGAAAGTCATCTTGTTGCTCTTCGTCACGTGCAGCGGTCTTGTACACAGAAGAGAAGGTGATGTAGGGGAAATCGTCACGTAGTGCGCGCGCACAGGTAAGCATATTATCAACAGGGTTTACATTACTACCGATAGCGACAAAGCAGATTGCTATGGTCGAGAAATGGTAATAGCCACTCTTTGCGCATTGGGAAGAATAAATTTATCAACAGATACAGACACACTCTCTGGAGAAAACGTATCTAGAATCATCTGTGCTATGTCTTCTACAAATCGTTCCACTGTTTTTCGTTCGGTTTTTCCTAGCTCTTGTATCTTTGATGCCACTTCTGCGTAGTCGATAGTATCGTCTACATTGTCGGACTTTGCGGCAGCACGTGTATTAGTATGGATCCAAACTGATACTTTTAATGTTTGCGCGTTAACACGTTCGCTATCTGGTACTCCAATACAGGTTGAGACTGCAAGATCTTGGATAAGGATGGTGTCCATTCTTATCCACAGAATAATTTTGTCTTCTCTGCGATAGGCATTTGGCTTACCTTACGTAGTAACCAACGTGTAATTACAATAGCTGAGAACATCGACATCAAGACTCCCATTCCTAGTGTGATAGCAAAACCTCGGACCATAGATGTTCCAATGACAAACAGTACGGTGCAGGTAATAAGCGTAGAGATGTTTCCATCACGAATACTTGGCCATGCACGAGTGAATCCTGTTTCTGCTGCCGTCTTAAGCATCTTTCCTTTACGGAGTTCTTCTTTCATACGTTCGAAGATAAGAACATTCGCATCTACAGCCATACCAATACTCAGGATGATTCCGGCCATACCTGCAAGAGTAAGTACGATGTAACTGCTACTAAAGAGGAAGAGTGGAAGCTTAAGGAGGGCAAGGAAGAGTATTGCGTAGGCACTGAGTGCGATATCAGCAATAAGACCCAGTAGGCGGTATACCAATATCATATAACCCATGAGGATCAATAAACCAAATAGTGCAGCCTTAATAGATGTACGTAGTGCTTCAGCTCCAAGTGTTGCTTCTACTGTGCGTTGTCCTGCAAGGTAAATAGGAGCAGGGATAGCACCAGTGTTTAGGTCTTGGGCTAGTGTGTTTGCTTCGTCAAAGTTCTGAGAACCCGTAATGACAGCTGTTCCTCCAGTGATCTCTGTTTGCACAGTAGGTGCGGAGACTAGCTGACCACCAACGAAGATAGCAAGACGCTTACCGATGTTCTCTTTTGTAAGTTCTTGGAAGAGCTTTGCCCCCTTGTCGTCAAAGGCGATTTGAACAATTGGAATATTTGTTGTTGGGTCGAGAGTTACTGTTGCAGAACGGAAGTGCTTACCGTCTAGGAAGGTATCTTTCCATCCTGTTGGCAGAAGAGAGAAGAAGACGGTTCGTAGGAACACCATGCCTTCTAGGGACTCTACTTCTCCACGTTGGAGTTTTCCAATAATTTTTACAGTACGGTCTGATACGTTTTCTCCTTTGATAGTGAGTACTTCGTAACTTGCAACATCCTTAAGTAGTGTTGGTACTTTATCTGTGCGAATAATGTGGTAACCAAACTGTGTCTCTGTTGGTTCGGAGATAGTTCCTCTTGTTTGCAAAGCAGCTACCTTTTCGAATACAGGCACCATTGTTCCGATACCAAATGTTCCTAGGCTTCCACCGTCTTTTCCAGAAGGCCCATCGCTGTACTGGCGAGCTAATGTCTCAAAGCGGTTTCCGAAATCAAGTTTTCCTTTTAGCTCTTGTGCTAATGCAAGTGCTTCTTCTTTAGTGCGTGTTACGTCATCTCCAGCAGAAGATGCTCCTTTGTATGCAAGAAGGATGTGGCTAGCCTCCATTTCTGTCTGTCCTGGTACATACTTTCGGAGGAACAAAATACCAGAGGTTTCATCTTCGAAGTTTACTGCGCGAAGCTCTCCAGGCTGCATGCTACCAAGTGCACTGCGTACAATTTCTGGAACGCTATCTTTTAACTCACGGTCGCTCCATGTGATGTGGTTAAGAGTGTTGTCATCACTTTCGAGGATTTCAAATGCTCGAGAAGCTTCGTTTACAAGTCTTCCAGTCTGTGTTCGTTCGCGGAGTACTTCGACAAGGAAAACACCTGGCACCTCTGTTGTCGTTGGTTGTCCTGCACTATCTTGGCCAGCTACTTCTATAGTTGCGTCGTACTGTAATACTCCACTATTTGGAGACTTATTCCAGATACCTTCTAACCCATCAGGGAGTTGGTCCCGGAACATACGACGTTCGTAGTTATATGACACACCGATATCAGCACTTACATCTTCACCTATTTTCTCGAGAGTGACTTCTGGGTCTTTTAGTTGGTCGCGTACTTCTCTTACTTGTGCGCGTACCTCTGTTTCGTATGCATCTGTAGGCTCTGTAAACTCTTCTTTGAATTCTAGCTGAATGGTTTTTCCTACAGTGTTAATGCACTCTTGCGTATCTACAATTCCAGGACACTCCACAAGAAGGTGCTTCTCGTTTCCAATATAAGAAGGAGTGATGATTGCTTCGCTAACACCAAGGGCGTTAATACGACGTTCGAGTACAGTGCGAATAGCTTCTACAATGTTTTGGTTTTGTTGTTCTACACTGGATAGTTGGTTTTGTAGTGCGATAATCTTGTCATTGCCTGCACCCCTAGCTTCCATTTGAGCAATTTCTTTTTTAAGATTGCTAATTTGCTCTTGGATTTCTTTTTCGGAGATACGAAAGTCTAGTTGGGTTCCTCCAGCAAGATCGAGACCGAAGTGTAGCTGTGGAGTCTTAAGAAAACCTGGTGCCCATTGCCTAGCGCTTTGCGGCAGAGCTACAACTAGCATGAATAGAGCGACAACTATCGTTACTGTGGGCCAAGTGAGTTTGCGATTTCGAGCCATAATTATTGTTGTGTGAATATCATATGTATACCGACGTTCATGTCATCTGCAAAGACTTTTGCAATTTCTCCTGATGGAAGACCTTCTATAATAAGTACCTTCTCAAATTCTTCATTGATTTGCACTGCTGCAGCTAGACGACCTCGTACAAAGAGTCCAACAGTGTTTCCTTTCTGCTCTTCGAAGAGTGTCTGCATTGCTGGTGCGCTTTCATCAGTAAATCCAATGAGAATTCTTCCACGATTGAGCGGTGGTTCTGTCGTTTGACCAATGACCCAATCCACATCTGATTTTTCGATACCAGTCTCACGGAAGCTTCCTGCTCCTTCTACTGCAATGTCACCTTCTTGATGCTCTTCTACGTGGTAACGTACCTCGAAGGTAAATGGAGTAGTCATTTCTTCGTTTAGAGCTTTTGCAGCTTTTGCGTTATCTACTTCTACGGAAATAATTGTAGATTTTTCCTCTTTATTGTAATCAACATCGTAGTCGATGAGATTTCCCTTAAGACGCGCTAACCTTCTTTCTACTACATGACGGGTTGCCAAAGAAAGGTCGGTCATACGACCAGAGTCTTCTGTGGTAAATGTAACATCGTATGTGAGTGTAGTAGGGATCCCACTACATGCAGTGAGAAGCAGCGCAAAAAGCGTAGGGACAAGAAGTTTTTTCATAGGCTGCCAGTGTAAACGGAAAATGGAAAGTGCAAAATGGAAAAAGCGTACTTTCCACTATCCGTTTTCCACTTTCCACTTGCTTATTCGGTACGAATAAGCTTACTCCCTTCTCGGAGCATTTTTCCCGTCAAATCGACCCCTCGTAGCGTACAACCTTTATCAATGACACAATTGCTTAAAACACAGTCTTCTATCATGCAATCCTCAAAGACGACTGTGTCGGTAAGTTTGGACCTTTGTACTGTAGATCTTTCTCCTATTACTACGGATCCTTCGCAGTTGGTCTGTTCTGTGACTGCTCCTTCCTCCTTTATAACACGCCCTCCAACGAGTTCCCTTGTTGCCTCGAGGTAGGCATCGAATGAGCCGATATCAAACCAGCTTTCAGAGAAAGAGAAGCAGGTGATTGGCTTTTTGCGGTTGAGTAATTCTTCGAATACCCCTCCAATGTTGTCAGGGTGACTCTTTGCGTATTCTACAAGAATCGGAAGTGTTGATTTAGGTAAAAGGGAACATCCAGTATTCACTAGTGTTGTTTTTGGCTCTCGTGGCTTCTCTTCAAATCCGGTGACGAGTTGTCGGTTGTGAGTTGTCGGTTGTTGATTTTCCGTAAGAACTGTTCCGAATTGCGATGCTTTCTCAATATTTCCTATATCATGGACAGCAATCAATGTTGTATCAGGTACTGCAGTAGCTAGGAAAGCATCAAAAGAAAATCCACAGTAGTTATCTCCTGTAAGAAGGAGGACATCGTCATCAATGTTGGCATCGGTAATCCATTGTGCCGTTGCGCCTAAAGCTCCGAGCTTTTGGTCATCGCTTTTTACATCTTCAATCAGAATCTCTACATTGGATCTTCCAAAGCCTTCTGCCCAATCTTCAAATGCTTCTTTAAAGATAGCGTTGGTACTGATGGTTACGGGGACATCCTCTGGAATATCCCGTACGAGATATTCAATAAGTGGAACACCTGCTAGAGGAAGCAGTGGCTTGGCTCGTGCTTCTGTAAGAGGCCAGAGTCTTGTAGCAAATCCGCCGGCGAGTATAAAAGCGTGCATACTATTTAAAGAACCACATCAATGCATTCTCCTTTGGTCCTACCATTGTTACAGGTTGTCCTTCGAGGGATTCTACTTTTTCATCGCGCTCAACAATACCTAGTACAGAAGGTAGAAGCATGTAGGTGATCTTCTTTTGTCTGCAGGCACTTAAGAGGTTAAGTGATTGCTCAAGATCACTACATTGAATGAGATGGGTGATACCTTCGCTTAAGACATCTTCGAGCTTGTTGAGTTTTCCTCGTACAGGAACACCATTAATTTCAGTATCCTTGCATCCTCTGCCATCTAAAACAGCAACAGGCTTTAGGGGGTTGGATCCTTTGTTTAGCTTCTCTATCAACTCTCTTGATTCTCTTGTAACTCCTACGATTAGAGTAGGAAACACAGGAGGGTCTCTTCGCAGCATAAACCGCTGGAACCGAGCAAACACTAGATGCCAAATCCAGATCGCTACAGTAGAAATGACTAGCGCATACAAAAGAAGCATGCGACTAAAGAAGAGTCCGTAGAGAAAGTAGTAACCAAGAGCAAAGAGGGCTGTTCCGACGAGAGAGGAATAGATGATGTAGGCGAGGTTACGAATACTTCCTTGTGTTCTGGTTAGTGCAAAGGTGCGAGTTGTAATAAGAACTACGAGCCATAGTAAAGAAGTAACAGCGACTACCGTGATGTAGGGCTCGAAAGGAAAGTCAGTAGACAGTATCCATCCCACTCTTAAGAAGTAGGCAAGGGCGTAGGAGCTGATGAAGACAATCAGATCACTTATCAACCATCCTGTGAGAAGTAGTCGGTAACGCATGGGGTTAGTGTACTAGTGATTAGTGATTAGTGACTAGTGACTAGTGACGAATTACAAATCACTATTCATTACGAGCAACTACCTGATCTGCATTCCACACATATTTCAGCTTCGTTACATCCCAAGGAGCCTTGCCCTTGAAGACAGATTTTCCTGTAGCAATCTGTGGAACCTGACCATCAAAGAGTACATCTTTCATCCATATGTATTTGGCTGCTATTGCTGCGTTTTCTTGTGCACGAGTTGCGAAGACATCATTCTGTAATACAAAGTAAACGAAGCTCTCTGCAAAGTCTTCGAAGATATCGTAACTTGCATATCCAGATACAAAGTCTTCTGGACGAGAGTTGCTACGTTGTACACTGCTTGTGATCCATGAGATCTGATAGAAGCCAAGGCTTGGATCATTCTTATAGATCGCTTCGTCACCGTCAGAGAAGCTACTCTTTTCAGAGTCTGCTGTACCTGTTAGGCAACCAAGGTCCCAGTTGTGACCACTTTCGTGCACAAAGAGTGCACGGAACTCTTCGAGAGGAACTGTTCCGTCAAGGATCATTACACTCTTACCAGCAAGTCCACGATGCTTTTGCTTCTCGTACTTTACGTAGAAGTTCTTTAGCGTTCCTCTACATTTAATAGGCAATGACATTAGGGCTTCATTTGCAATCAACTTATGAGCGTCTTGAATATCAGCTTGTTCTATAGAGGCGATAAGTCTTTGCTTTGGAATAACTGCAGGAGAAGCAGCAGCCTTTGTAATGATACGACGCAGTGGTTGGTCGCTTTCTCTCTTGGCTATAACGTTTTCTTTTGGCACTTCTACTGCCACTTCTTTACTAAGAAGAGAAGCTGTCTGCACAGCTCTATGGCTTGCAGTGCTCTGAGAAGCTGCTACACTTCCGTCCTGCATATTGAGGAGGACGATTCCTAGGACAGCAGCGCCGATAAATGAAAGGGAAGTAGTTCTCATATGCATCGGAAAAAGGGTAGTACTTTATACTATATTTCATACTAGATGTCAATGATTAACGATGGGTCTAAAACAGACTCTGAAGGCCTAAAAACGGCTTCAAATGCCGTAAAAACTGGCCAACCCTCCGTCACCAAGGTTATGGCGGGTAAAGAGTATACGGTTGCAATTGAGAAGCTCACCTTTGGTGGAGCTGGACTTGCCCATATTGATGGGCAGACAGTATTCGTCCCTGGGGCTATTCCTGGCCAAACGGTTCAAATTAGCATTACAAAGAACAAAGGACGGTACTTAGAAAGCAAGGTTCTTAAGGTTACGAAGAGAGCTATGGAGGAGATTCAGCCTCGTTGTCAGCATTTTCATGACTGTGGGGGCTGTACATGGCAAAATCTTCCTTATGATAAGCAAATAGACTACAAAGAGCAGATAGTACGAGAGACATTAGAGCATTTGACCCCTGTAGATGAGGAGATACGAAAGCAGCTACCTGGGCGTGTGCTTAGGATTATCCCAAGTCCACAGGTATTCCACTATCGCAATAAACTAGAGATGAGTTTTGGGTATGCGAACATCCGCATGGAAGAGAGTAATGGAAAGCGGATCTATCTTGATGAAAATCCCAGTATTGGTTTCCATCAGCCTGGAAAATGGCAAACGGTGCTACCTGTGATAGAATGCCATCTCTATGACGAGCAGATAGGACTCCTACTACAGGATGTGAGGCGCTTTATGCAGGATACGAAACTACCAGTCTATAACCCCAAGTCTAATAAGGGTGTATTACGTTCGTTGTTATTGCGTCGTGGAGTACACACAGGAGAGCAGATGATTGGATTTGTCGTAAAGGCAAGAAAGAAGGAGCTCGAACCACTCTTTCAGCACTTTATGCGTTTTGGAGGCCGTAGTGGACTTGCCTCTCTCATGGTTATAGAGAACCACAGTTCTGGCGAGAGGCCAGAGCAGCCAAAGATTCATACGCTTGTGGGCCAGCCATTTATCAAAGAACGCCTGTTTGATTTGG
>CAVOCY010000031.1:0-9186 GCA_963694385.1 Candidatus Altimarinota bacterium | reverse complement strand
GGATGCGCAGAAAGAAGAGAAAATAAATCAACACCCCGAAAGTGTACGAACGACAATCTACTTTGCTTGGTCTTTAGGGTGTACGGGTGTACACTCCGTTCTACCATCAGTTATGCGTTCTCCCCCTTCTTATCATGATTACACAAGACCGACTCACACCACCAACATTCCAGTCTAACTCTGTGGTCATTGATTGGAGCAAGGACACGCTTAATAAAAAGTTTGATAGTGCATCACTGCTTCAGTGGGTGCAAAGCTTTCCTTCTCGGGATGAGGTACACATCTATCTTGGGAATGTCTCCTTTCACGGAGACCGTATCCTCATGCGTCAGTTACAGGCTATGGGTTGCACAGTAACCTGCAGGCAGTATCAATGAAGCAATGTTGAAAGTAGGTATTCAGACAACATATGTGAGGTGCACAAACATACACCACCACCAAGGTGTACGTCTGACAAGTGCAGTTATTTGACGCTGTGAGGATATCTGATTATTGTGGTGGACAAGCATACACCTTTCCGAGTCGACGGGCTCCGGAAGTGTTGCTCCACAATTCTATATTCCCTAATCCCCTATTCCCCATTAGTATTATGATGAAAACTACTTCCGCAACTGCAACCATGACTGACCCAAAAGTAACAGAGCCTTCTGTAATCGAGGTAGCGCTAGAAACCAAAGCTAAAGCGAAGCCCGCTAAGAAGGTAGACCCTATAGAAGCTGCAAAGGATGATGCGATTGCTACGGCACTCTCGCACATAGAAAAAGAATACGGTGAAGGAGCCATTATGAAGATGGATGAAAATGCGCACCGACATATAAAGCGGTACCCATCCGGTTCTCTTACACTCGACCTCGCACTTGGTGGAGGAATCCCAGAAGGTCGTATTATCGAGATATACGGACCAGAAAGCAGCGGTAAAACTACGCTCTCGCTTCATGCTATAGCAGAAGTACAAAAGAAAGGTGGCCGTGCAGCGTTTATCGATGCAGAGCATGCATTGGATATTCAATACGCTAAGAAGATCGGTATTGATATAGATTCCCTCTTGGTCTCGCAGCCAGACTGTGGAGAGCAGGCACTAGAAATTTGCGAAACACTTGTGCGCAGTGGAGCAATAGACATTATTGTTATCGACAGTGTCGCAGCGCTTACCCCTAGGGCCGAGATAGAAGGAAACATGGGAGATGCGCAAATGGGATTGCAGGCAAGGCTGATGAGCCAAGCTCTACGTAAGTTGACTGCCATTGTTTCTAAGAGTGGAACCAGTATTATTTTCATCAACCAGATTCGTATGAAGATTGGTGTGATGTTTGGTAACCCAGAAACAACTGCAGGAGGACAAGCGCTTAAGTTCTACAGCTCTATTCGCTTGGATGTTCGCCGTATTGATAAGATTTTAGAAAAGATCCCTGGAGAAGAAGGCAAAGCCTCACAAGAGATTGTGGGGAATAAAACCCGAGTGAAAGTCGTAAAGAATAAAGTTGCACCTCCGTTTAGGCAGGCAGAATTTGATATTCTGTACGCTCAAGGTATTTCCAAAGAAGGCGACATTCTAGAGCTTGGTGTCAAGTACGGTATCCTCGAAAGGTCCGGAGCGTACTACCGACATGGTGAAGACACGATTGGACAGGGTAAAGAGCAAGCACGCATGTTCCTAATGGATAATAAGAAGCTTGCGGAAAAACTAGAAAAGGAGATCCGTAAAGCTGCAGAGCTCTAATTTTCCACAAGTTATCCACATTGCAATCACAGGGTTTTGCGTCTCCACATAGTCCGTGGATATAGCGCAAGGCCCTTTAGTTGTTTAGGAGTCATTTTGCATCTATAACTGTTCTCCTCGTATGCCGTCTGCAAAGTCCACCACAGCGCCTCTTATACAAACGCAACCACATAGCACGGAAGCGGAGAGAACAGTGATTGGTGCACTACTCCTCGATCCTGAGGCAATTATTAAGATTTCTGATTTTCTCAAGACCGAGGATTTCTACGACCCTATATATCGCGACATCTACGGGGCGATCATGGGTCTGTACAGCAGTCACGAACCGGTAGACTTTGTGACGGTGACGTCGAAACTCTCTGATAACAAGAAGCTTCAAGAGATTGGAGGATCTGCATTTTTGGCGCAGCTAACGTCGGAAGTGCCAACGTCCTCGCACATTTATCAGTACGGTCAAATTGTAAAAACCAAGGCTGTACACCGCCGTATTATTTCTGCAGGTCAAAAGATTGCAGGCCTTGGGTACTCAGAAGACAAACCCGTGGTGCAACTTTTGGATGAAGTAGAGAAGACGGTGTTTGAAATTAGTAATACGTTTCTTAAAGACAAGTTCGTACATATCAAAAAGATTCTCGAAGAGCGTTACGAGCGTTTTGCAGAATTGCATGAGTCTGATGAAGAAGGTAACAGAGGTGTCTCTACAGGATTTGCCGGTTTGGATGCCAAGCTTTCTGGGTTTCAACCCAGTGACCTGATTATCATTGCTGCCCGTCCTTCTATGGGTAAGACCGCTCTTGCGCTAAACATTGCACAGAACGCTGCGATTAAAGATGGTAAGAGTGTTGGGATCTTCTCGCTGGAAATGAGCAAAGAGCAACTAGTTGACCGACTGTTTGCTTCTATGCTTGGTGTCGATAGCTGGAAATTACAAAAAGGAAAGCTCGAAGACGCAGACTTCCAGAACATGGGGCCAATTATGGATGAACTCAACAAGGCAAACATCTTTATCGACGACTCTGTTGCTTCCTCTATTCCAGAACTTCGTGCAAAAGCAAGAAGGCTTCAGATGGAGCATGGCCTCGATATGCTAGTTGTCGACTATCTTCAACTAATGAGTACTGGAAACCCCTCCTATGCTGGTAACCGTGTACAAGAGATTTCTGAAATCTCACGTTCACTTAAGCAAATTGGCCGTGAGATGCACATTCCTGTAGTGGCTCTCTCTCAGCTTTCTCGTGCTGTAGAAAGCAGGCCTGGTAACATCCCAGCACTATCGGACCTTCGTGAATCTGGTTCTATCGAGCAAGATGCGGATGTGGTAATGATGATGTATCGAGAAGATTACTACGAAGAAGATTCCGATCGTCCAGGTCTTACTGATATCTTTATACGTAAGCACCGCAACGGGCCAATTGGACGTGTAGAGCTGATGTTTAAGAAAGACCACCTACGATTTTACGACGTCGATAAAGCGCACTCACAACAAATGTAATCACCATTGTATAAGCAGTTGTACGTGATACAATCAGCTCCAATGAAAGTGGAATTTATCCCTGTACGGCCAGAAATAACGCTTATTGAGACTCTTGGTTACGGAACCTTCGCTTTTTTGCTCGGGCTTCTTCTTACTCCTTGGTTTATTGCCTTCTTGCGTAAAAACAAGATGGGCAAGCAATTGCGAGTAGAAACAGTCGATAGCAGAGAAGCCACGGTATTTCGTACGTATCATCAGCACAAATTTGGTACTCCTACCATGGGGGGCTTACTTATATGGGGCTCCATTCTGTTTACAGTTATCTTCTCTCGATTCCTCTCGTTTAGTGGAATAGTAGAACACGGACTATTGCAGCGAGGTCAGGTGTATCTACCGCTATTTATTTTAGTATCCCTTGGTATTCTCGGTGCATTTGATGACTATTTAAATATCAGAGGGGCAGGAAAGAAAAAGGGTCTAGATTGGATGCCAAAGCTTGCAACGCTACTTCTTATTAGTGGTCTTGGAGCATCATGGTTTTACTTTAAGTTGGGATACGACCAAGTCTACGTCCCCTTCTCTGGACCTTGGCAAGTTGGCTGGCTCTATATTCCTATCTTCATGTTTATTATTGTCGGAACAGCAAACGCAGTAAATGTTACAGATGGACTTGATGGACTTGCAGGTGGGTTGCTGGTTATTGCTTTTGCGAGTTTTGGACTTCTTGCTTACGTCGAAGGTTTGGATGTTCTCGCAGCATTTTGCATCGTCTGTGTAGGCGCTGTTACTGCTTTTCTTTGGCACAATGTTCCTCCTGCACTATTTTTTATGGGAGACACAGGGTCCCTCGCGCTCGGTGGAACACTTGGTGCTATCGCAATGATGACGGATCAAATACTCATCTTGCCACTTGTAGGATTTATTTTTGTCGTAGAGATGCTTTCTGTAATCATTCAACTTACAAGCAAGAAATATCGCGGTGGTAAAAAAGTGTTTCGTGCAGCTCCTATCCATCATCACTTTGAAGCTTTTGAATGGGGGGAAAGCAAAGTGACGATGCGACTGTGGATTGTCGGTGCCTTTATGGCATTCGTTGGAGTGATAGTATCGATATTTGGTTAGTAATCAATATTACGGATGTAAGGAGGAATTGGTTGCATCGAGCTATAGTTTCCCTATTATTGGTGCACCTATGAAACGCATTGCCATTAATGGATACGGACGAATTGGTCGCAATGTGCACCGTCAGCTCTTAGAGCACTACGCAGATTCTGTTGAGGTTGTTGGAGTCAATGCTTCTTCTACATCAGAAATGCGAGCGTATTTACTAAAATATGACAGTCTCCACGGGAAATTTAGTGGAGAAGTAGAGGTAAAGGATGACAATACTATGGTTGTAAATGGAAAGGATGTCCGCGTTGTAAAAGAAAAGGATCCTGCTAAGTGTCCATGGAAAGAGCTAAAGGTTGATGTTGTTATTGAATCTACAGGACATTTTACAACATCCAAGAAGGCTCAAGGCCATATAGATGCAGGGGCGAGACGCGTGATTGTTACAGCACCAATGAAAGATGATACTCCGACGTTTGTTTTAGGTATTAATGACGAAGGTCTTACACGAGACATGCCAATAATCTCCAATGCTTCTTGTACGACAAACTGTATTGCCCCTGTTATTAAGGTAATGCACGAGAAGTTTGGTGTTGCTAATTTGCTTGTGAACTCTGTTCATGCATTTACAGCTTCTCAGAATCTTCTTGATAATAAAGGAGAGGGAACCGATTTGCGTAAGGCTCGCGCCGCGACTCTTTCTATTATTCCAACAAAGACTGGTGCCGTAAAAGCATGCGCAAAGATTTTCCCTGATCTTAATGGGAAAATTGATGGCATGGCATTCCGTGTTCCTGTTCCTACAGTGAGTTGTGCTTATATGGCTTTTGTCTTAGAAAAAGACGCTACTGTTGATGAGATTAATGCAGCCCTTAAAGGCGCAGCAGCAAAAGAGCTAAAAGCTATACTATCTGTCTGCGACGAGCAATGTGTCTCTATTGATTTTCAGACGGATCCACATTCTTCTATTATTGATTCTGAATTTACAAAAGTAGTAGATGGAAACACCGTGCAGCTTCTTAGTTGGTACGACAATGAATGGGGGTATGCAATGCGTGTAACAGAGCTACTTCAAAAAGTTATTGCCTTTATGAAATAATGGGAAATTCAGCTTCATGTCCGGCACCTTTGAAGCCAAATCTAAACTGGCATCTTATGCATCATAGTAAGGCAGAGCATGATTTGCGCCATTTGATTGTAGATATCTCTCGAGCCTGCAAATACATCAGTTACAGTATTCAAACAACAGAAGCAGGTCTAGCAGGTACTAAGAACGAGTTTGGAGAAGACCAACTTGAACTTGACGTTCTTGCCGATCAGCAGATTAGAGAATTCCTTTGCGAGTCTGGCTTGGTATGTTGTTATATCTCAGAGGAGCAACCAGACATTGTAGAGCTTGACCCTAAAGGACAGTACAGTGTTGTATTTGATCCTTTAGATGGATCCTCTTTGGTGGATGCTAACTTTGCCATTGGATCAATCTTTGGAATCTATAAAGGTAATAATGTAATAGGCGCAACTCCAAGAGAGCAAGTAGCCGCAATGTACGTATTGTACGGACCACGCACACTACTTGTTATATCACTTGGAGGAGGCAAAGGTGTCCACGAGTTCATTCTTAATGACGTTGGAGAATTTGTATTACTCAGAGATCACCTAGGTATTGCTGACGATGCCAAAAACTACAGCCCTGGAAACTTGCGAGCTATAACAACGAACGACGGTTACAAGAAAGCTGTAACAAACTGGCAAGAGGAAGAAATGACACTTCGATACTCTGGATGCATGGTTGCAGATATTCACCACATCCTTAGTAAGGGGCAAGGAGTATTTACGAATATTGGCGGAGGAGCTGATAGTAAATATCCTGATGGAAAACTTCGTCATGTGTTTGAGTGCGGTCCATTCGCGTTTCTTGCAGAAGAAGCAGGAGGGTCTGCAACGGATGGAACCACTGCTATCTTAGATAAAGAAATAACCAGTGTAGATCAACGTACTGCGTTTATTGTAGGTTCAAAGAACGACGTAGCGTCTGTATCTGCGCTTGTCTCTTAGTTCCAGTACGGTTGTTCTTGTAATTTAGAGATAGCATCATCCAACTGGATGTAGTCATCGGTATCTTTATCTTTTACTTTTCCTTTAAGCTTATACAGCTTGCACATAGTTTTGTAGCTACCCCAAGGGTAATACCGAACTCTTGGCTTTCTAAAAGGCTTTCGAGGCGTTTCTCCCTCTGGCACAGGCTTCTCGACTCTTGGCCACTCTTTCGTCTTTGCATTTCCGTCTTTATCCCACTCCACAAGACCTACGGCCATTTTGGCGTCTGGATCTGCATAAACAAAGTCATCATCGGCGAATTCTTGATCGGTCATACAACAATGATATCACGGATTTATCTAGGATTTTAACTTATTCAGCCCGTAAATTATGGTCTTCTGGCTCTGGAGATCGTGGTGGCTGAGATGCCCTATTATACTCATCTTTTTGATGAAACAGGTCATTTACTACAGATCGCTTACTTTCTTGGAATAAGAGAAACGAATACAGCAAGGTGATTACGCTTCCTGCGAGAGTTCCGTATAGACCGAAATGTATCTGCAGACGGCTAAATTCAAACGTGAATTTGGTTAGAACTGTCCATATAGCAATAGTGAGTATAGAAGCGAGCAACGTAGCTAGTAGACGAACAAAGTCTCTGTTTTTGCGGCTTACAATGGCAGGGCCACCTGTAATAGGAATAACCGTGATAAGAATCACATATAAATGAAGCAACAGGACACTGAGGCCAATAAATGACGTAAAAAATCCAAGGCCAGAATACGTAATAACCTTTCCACCAAGCCATTCACCACCCACCCAAGGAAAGAATACACTTAAGAATGCTGTGAGAGATGCCCCGTTTAAGATCTTCTCTTCAAGACTCAAGGCCACAAACTTTTTAATCGCTCTATTTGGCATACTGAAATCATAGCATTACACTCAATTTCGTGAAACTCGTAATAGATGCCAGAGAAGCATTCTGTAAAAAGAAAGCAGGCAAAGGTCAATGGACGAAGGGCTTTCTTGAAGAGCTTAATTCTCGTGATATAGATCTCACTGCACTTACGCATACATCACAATCTGTAGGGTCCTCTGTAGCATTCTCTGGAAAACTATTTTGGCATTTGGCAGCAGCAAAGTATGCGAGAATATCTAAGACTGATTATTACATCAGCCCGACAAGTTATATCGCTCCGTACCTTATTGGTAAAAAGGTGCCATGTGTTCCGATTATTCATGACCTCATTGCATTTCAAAATGAGCCACATGAAAAGCGTGCTCGATTTATAGAAAAGCTACTCATCAAAAAGGTAGTAATGAACGCTACGAATGTCTGCACGGTAAGTGAAGCTACCAGAAAAGACGTTCTTAAAAAGTTTCCGCATCTATCCCCTAGTAGTGTCACAGCAATTTATGCAGGTCCTATGCGAGATAACATGCCGCTTTCTGTTCCGGATAAGAAAACAATTCTTTGTGTTGGGACACTATGCCCTCGTAAAAATCAGGAGAGACTGATACAGGCTTACGACGCTCTTCCGCATACCATTCGTTCTCAGTACCGCTTAGTACTTGTTGGAGCTCGTGGATGGCATGATGCAGAAATCTTGCGACTGGCGCGTGTTACAGATGGAGTGGAATGGAAAGATTACGTTTCTGATGATGAATATCAAGTGCTGCTGTCTACTGCAACAGTGTTTGCTTACCCATCCTTGTACGAAGGGTTTGGTATGCAAGTGCTGGATGCATTGCAAAGAGGTATACCTATTCTTACTTCTGATAGAGGAAGCCTAAGTGAAGTAGTAGGAGACACCGCAGTTGTTGTCGACCCAACGAGTGTACGTTCTATTACATCTGGACTTATTGCATTGCTTGAAAATGCTGATATACGCAATATATTGGCATCTAATGGTCCTATTCAGGCATCGAGATTTAGTTGGAAAAGAACTGTCGATCTTTTCCTCAAAGCTTTAAATGGTGCCGTATAATACTTCTGATGATAAAATTCAACCGCGTCGGCATAACGGTAAAGTCCGGTCTAGAAGACAAGTGCAAGACTGTAGATACAATCATATCCATTGTGAAGGGTACAGGGGCAGAAGTTTTTATGGATCCTAAGCGTGCTGGTGGTATCGATTGCGCTACGAACCTTCCGGAGTATAAAACTGAAGACGAGATAGATCTTTTACTAGTAATTGGTGGAGATGGAACTATTCTTCGTGCAGTACGCGAACTTTCTGATTGCAGCACTCCTATTCTTAGTGTGAATCGAGGTCGTGTTGGATTTTTAGCAGAAACAGAATTTGATGAAGCTGCAGACTTAATTCCAAAATTTATCAACGGAGAAGGGATAATAGACGAAAGAAAGTTAATTAATGTAACAGCCATGCGCGGTGAAAAAGAAGTACTATCTGGTTTTGCCCTTAACGAAGCAGTAATTGCACAAGGTACAATTGCGCGTCTTGTAGATTTGCAGACTTCGGTTAATGACGAGCCACTGACAACATTTCATGCAGATGGACTTATTATTGCAACGCCAACAGGCTCTACTGCATACAACCTCTCTTCTGGAGGCCCTATTGTTCATCCAAGTTTAGATGCAATGATCCTAACCCCTATTAGTCCACACAGCTTTTCTCAAAAACCGGTTGTTATTCGTTCTGATGCAAAAGTGCAAATTGTAGTAAAGACCAAACAAAAGAAATACGAAGATACCGAAGTAGTGCTTACTTTGGACGGCCAAGTCTACGTAGGACTAGAAGGAGGTGACATTATTACGATTACACAGGAGACTCGTTGCATTAAATTCTTACGACGAAGGAAAGATACCTTTTTTGGCACACTC
>CAVOCY010000030.1:0-9371 GCA_963694385.1 Candidatus Altimarinota bacterium | reverse complement strand
TTTCGCACAGGGTACTTTCCGTTTGTTGAACCCGGTATGGAAATGGATATGATGTGGCAGGGAGATTTAGAAGACAGCCGCGAAGGACGCTGGCTAGAGATGGGAGGATGTGGAATGGTACATCCAAATGTTCTGAAGAACGTTGATATTGACCCAAATGAATGGCAAGGGTTTGCGTTTGGTTTCGGTGTCGAGCGACCACTGATGATTAAACATCAAATTCCCGACCTTCGTGCATTTTACGAAGGGGATCTTCGATTTTTGAGGCAGTTCTAATTATTGCATCTGAATCGGTGGGCTTACCTGAATAGGCATAGCCGGAGGTGTTATCTCTATTGGTGTTTCCATGTTGTATATTATACAATATTTACCTGTTTTTAGCAATATAGCATTCCGAAGCTTTAGTTAGCCCATTCCTTAGGATTCTGCGCAAATGTTGCTATATTTGCGATTTCTTCTGACCCTAGCCTTCCCTGCTCTAATGCAACGTCTAAAAGTGTACCGAATGTCGCTATAGGGTGAAAATTTACATTGGCTTCTTGTGCCTTTTCGGTCGCTATAAGCATTTCATAAGTGAATATTGCTACTACATCAGATGTATGAGCCGCTCCCTCCTCTCTTAGAGCCTCTATGGTAGAAATAGCGCTTCCACCAGTAGATATAAGGTCTTCGACCACGACAACGTCCCAGCCTGGCTTAAGATCTCCTTCTATACGCTTTTTAGCTCCATGTTCCTTTGCCTTAGATCGTACATAAATAAACGGTAAATCCATCCTATCTGCCACGAGTGCTGCCCATCCAATAGCGGACATTGCTGTCCCTGCAATACAATCAGGCTCGATATGGAGAGATTTAATCCTCGAAACAAGCGCATCAACCACAATATTTCTCGCCTCAGGGTGACTGTAGATCATCCTGTTATCACAATAGATAGGAGACTTGATCCCTGAGGTCCATGTAAATGGAGGGTCTATGGAGAGTTTAACTGCTCCAATATCTACGAGAAGTTCTGCGATACGTTTTCCGTTTGGCATAAATAAAGTGGAAAGTGGAAAGTGGAAAGTGGAAAGTGTGAGAACATACTGCCACTATGATTACAGATGAACAAGAGCAGAAACTTCGAGAACTTGTGAAAATTTTCTTGGAAGAGAATAAGAAAATCAATTTGTCTGCAATGCGTGATGAAGAGTCTATTTGGATTGGAAGCGTTCTCGATAGCCTCGCATTTCTTGATATGATAGAAAAATTTTCCGTTTTCCGTTTTCCGTTTTCCGTTTTAGATGTCGGAACGGGTGGAGGTTTTCCTTTACTACCACTTGCGATCTGCAAACCGGATTGCCTATTCACTGGGATGGATTCTACGCAAAAGAAACTGGATTCTATCAGGCGAATGACTGATGCTTTGAAACTGAGTAATGTCCACCTGCTTACTGGTCGCTGTGAAGAAAAAGGAAGAGATGAGATGCATCGTGACAGTTACGACATTGTCACTGCCAGAGCAGTTGCCCCTCTAAATGTACTACTGGAATATGGTGCGCCTTTTGTGAAACCGGGAGGCCACCTTGTCGCATGGAAAAGCATGAAAGTAGAAACCGAACTGGAAGAATCCTTACTTGCTCGAGCAGAACTTAGCTGTCACTTAAGTAAAGCTTATGAATATGGATTACCTGGTGACTGGGGCAAGCGACAGTTATTGATATTTGAAAAAACAAGTGAGACCAATCAAAGGTATCCTCGTGATGTGGGAATACCTAAAAAATCTCCACTCTTGTAGTTATCCACTTTCCTCTTTCCACTTTCCTCTTCTAACGTGCCCAAGCCCTACACCCCCAACGACAAATGGTCTCGAAAGGCTACAGAAGAAGGTTACAGAGCTCGGTCTGTGTATAAATTGATAGAGATTGATGAAAAGTTTCGATTGCTGCATACGGGGATGACTGTTGTAGATCTTGGAGCAGCTCCTGGAAGTTGGCTTCAATACGTAGTGCAAAAGGTAGGCTCTAAAGGAACAGCGATTGGAGTAGATCTTACAGAGATTGAACCAATAGAAGGTGCAGATACGTTTGTGGCTGATATTACAGATAAAGATGCATTAGATAGTATCCTCCCAGAAAACATCGGACTGATTATTTCTGATCTCGCCCCAAAGACATCTGGAAGAAAAGATATTGATCAATGGAAATCTATAGAGCTTTCTCAGTCTGTATTAGACGTTGCCAGAGATCGACTAAAGCCCAATGGTAAATGCGTAATGAAAATATTACGTGGAGAAGATTTTGATGAATTTATTCGTGACTGCAAAGAAGAATTTCAAAATGTAATAACCTTCTCTGCTAAAGCAAGTAGAGATCGCAGTAGAGAGATTTATGTAATCGTGAAACGATAAAAGAATCCGATAAATCCTACGAATCTGAGGATTCTAGAACAGGGATTTCTTCGGTTTCCTTGGTTTCTTCGATTTCCTTGGTTTCTTTTTTTCTTACAGGGAACCACCGAACAAGTGCAGTAGACATAATGAGGAAGTACACAATCTCTGGAAGCATAGACTGCCACTGCATCTGACCACGAGCGAGTACGATGATATCGATCAAAAAGATCATGAAGTGCATCAATAGAAGCATGATAATAATGCTCCAGTATTTTACAGGTCTAAATAAGGCAAGTAGTGCCCCAAGTCCAAATACGGAGAGTAGCGCCCCTACGATCATCGTAAGAAATCGATGTGTGTTATCAATAGGAGGCAACGCATACCACACTCCCATTATCTCTGGCGTGAAGAAAAACAGATATGCAGCGTAGAAATTAGCTGCAGCGACAATGGCAAGAATAATGCGAATCATGTTTGTATTGTAACAAGGAAATCGAAGAAATCGAAGAAATCAATGATCCTTGATTCCCTTGATTCCCTTGATTCCCTATAATCCCCTTATGACCACCTATAAAGACTCCGGCGTAGATATCGAAGCTGGAAACTCTGCCTCAAGTATCGCCTATAACCACGCAAAAAATACCTTTGCAGGGCGAAAAGGTAAAATTGGGGACCCTGTCAGTGATGATGGTGGTTTTGCAGGGCTACTGGATATGGGTGACTTTTACCTCGTCCAGAATGATGATGGAACAGGATCCAAGATGGAACTTGCAGTCGCTATGGGCAAGTTTGACTCTATCGGAGCAGACCTCGTAGCCATGGTAGCTGATGATGCTATCTGTACAGGTGCTGAGGTAATTTCTCTTAGTAACACACTTGATGTTGGTAGTATTGATCAAAAAATGATAGATGCATTGCTTGGTGGGCTTTCTGAGGCTTGCCAGAACCAAAGCATCGTGATGCCCGGAGGAGAGATCGCCGAAGTACCAGGAGCAGTAAACTCCCCTGTGTGGAATGCCACATCTGTTGGTGTTGTCGCAAAAGATCGTGTGATCGATACTGCAAGTATTTCTGAAGGTGATGTGATTATTTCACTTCGATCTGGTGTTGCCCGCAGTAATGGGTTTAGTTTGATCCGTAAAATTCTCTCTGATGCACATGGGGCTGATTGGCATAGTGCAGAATGGAAGGACGGGGTCACATGGGGAGGCGTCATGCTTACTCCAAGTATTATCTATCACGCAGCACTTCTTACACTTCTTGGTCGACATGGAGAAGACCGAAAAGTACATATTAAAGGAATCGCGCACGTTACTGGTGGTGGAATTGCAGAAAACCTTAAACGAACACTCAAGGCATCTGGCACGGGAGCAGAGTTAACCAATCTCTTCGAGCCGCACGATGCAATGAAAGATTTGATAGAGATCGGTAACGTTTCAATCGATGAAGCATACACAACATGGAATATGGGAAATGGAATGCTCGTCATTGTAGATCCAGCAGATGTTGATACCGTTATCTCCGAACTCAAAACTTCTGGCATACATGCACAGGTTGCCGGCAGCATTACTGCAAAAAATGAAGTCACTGTGAACGCATTCGACGGCTCTGTACTGGCTTAACGGTAGGTTAAAAGAGTATTCTTGCATATTCGTCTCGTAGAGGACTAGTATGTATCTAATGCGAACTAACCTAGGTCTTGAGGCTGAATTGACTGCCCTCAACCCTGAACAATTTTTTCAAAACCCAATTCCAGAAAGTATAGATCAAGAAAAGATTTATCCACACAAAAAAACAATGATTCAAACAGCAAGAGAAGGAATGCGAAAGACCATTCAGTATTTACTTATTGTCGCTGCAGCGGAAACCCCTTTTATAGTCAATGAAGAAGTAGAGCAGCCAATACCTCTGCCTCAGTATCACAACCAATCCTATATACATTTTGCGTCTAATGTCGTTCGACCTTTGCCTTCTCCTGATGCTCCTATTCAAGAGATTATCGATAGCCTAAATACTGATGATCGGTATCAAAAATTTATAAAGAAACATGGTTCGAGGTACTTTCCCATTACGCCTTGGACGTTTCTTGGAAATTATGGCTATAGCCCTGAGTCTTTCCAGGAGAACAACTGGAAAGCCCCATGTAATGGATATGCAGAATTTGCCTGCGAAGTTGGTGCGCGTCATGGAAAGAAAATGTACCTTCTTGGGCTTTGGCCAGATGGTACAAAGGACCGTGAAACAAACGAAAGTTTTGAAGATCATAAACATCGCACTTCATGGCATCTTGTCGCTTTTTATAAAACATATGATGAAAATACAGGTCAGTATCAATTTATTATTTTTAACGGTGACATAGTCAAACTAAAACCAGGAGAGCCTCTGTCTACATTCACTCATGAAGAACACTATGAAATTATAGAACCTGTCGGTGGGATTGTTGAATGGAAACGTGTCAGCGATGACTGGAGAGCAAAAATAGCACGACACGCAGTCTCTACTGTAAAAGAGCATGATATTAAGTCAACGGTTATCCCAATGCGATCTCGCTTTATCGCTCAGCGATAAGAATTTGCAGATATGGAAGACTTTTTTTACTTGCATTTAAAAAAAATCGTATTAGCATATAGCCAATGACTCAGAAAAATCTTATTACTAAGCTCAACCTCGTCTGCAATATTGCGGAAGGGCGGTTGCGTGCATAATAAGATTTAACCCACACGTACGAACTCCCCTTCCACGCCGGAGTTTCTTTTTTATATATTTTCTTTTTTCTCTCATGAAACATATGCAAATAGAAGACGAGACAGGTCGATATAATGACCAAGAACGAATAGATATGGCTGCACGACTTGGTGTAGAAGTTGTTGCACCTATTCAGAAAGAAGTACGTACAGATCCTGTCATAGAAGAAATTATTGATCCGAAGACAATATCTGGTGATGATTACGATCTTCCTTGGAGCGATTGATTGTATACAAATTTTATTCATAGATCAGTACTCTATCATCCGCCCCTTTATTTATAATAATAGATTAGATTGAATTCCTCTACGCGAGCGATATACTAGAGGTGGTAAATAATGGGGCGTCGCCAAGTGGTAAGGCACTGGTTTCTGGTACCAGTATTCGGGGGTTCGAATCCCTCCGCCCCAGCCATCCGTCTTCGCTCCTGCGGGAGCTACGCCGAGATTGGCTGCTTCTAAGCAGTTGAGAGGATGCCACGGCGTAGTCTACAGACGAAGCCGGGCAAATCTGAACTTCGAAGTTAACTTCTAAGTTCAATCCAACCGATAATTCGTAGACTTCACGTTGGTCTTCGCAATATCTATCCAACCGAAGCTTGTCTCTCCGTCGGTCCAGCTTACCGTACCTGTCACCCCTGGATTACTAAGGTTTTGGAGACTCGCCTGTAAAATACTAATACCTGGAGAGACTTGAGCACTAGTCACTGAGCCATGCAGTGCAAGATGAATCATATCTCCTCTAGAGATTGATGAACTTATTGCACCACTATCAAGACCATCACACGTGACGGTTATGGTTCCAGTAGTTGCACTACCAGTACAGGCAGAGATGGTAGAAGAGTTTTGGGTGTTATACAGATAGAACGAATTGATACTAAACTCCATGTTTACAGCACTTACCGTAAAGACGAGCTTAGAGATTTCTACTGAGTTATATCCCCCTGCAGAGTTCGCGTGATCTGCAGCGCGAAACCCGAACTGTGCGAATGTCATTGCACCACCACTGATGATGCTGTCATCTGGGTCTGGGTTGGTATTCGTAATATCAACAAGCTTTGCGAGAACAATTGTGTGCAGTGGTGCTGTAATCAAGTTATTACTTACGATAGACTGCGTACCAATAAAGATCTCTCCGTCTCCAGAGGCATCACCGTTATTTTGATCTAGCTGTTGTCCAGAGTAATAGCCTTCTGCTTCTACGGCTACAGTACCTGTTGTCGCCGCACTTACAGAAAGCGAAATCGCTTGGCCAGAAACAGCGCCCAAATCATCTGATTTTAGAGATGCTTTTACGACAATCCCCTTTTCTCGATTTTGAGGAACAATAAATTCGCTATCACTACAGAATCTTCCTGTTACTACACTACCGCAATTAACTAAACGTGCTGTTGCAAATGGAGACGGACTACCCGATTCGAACAGTAGTAAGTGATCTACACTGTTAGGCACACCTTCTATTGCCAATTCTTTTACACGGACATCTTCTGCATCAGAACGAAATTTGAGTAGTAACAGTGATGGTGTCTCTGTGCTGGCAATAATCTGTCTGCTGCCCAGAGGAATCGAGTCTTCTGATACAAAGAGATTTCCTTGTGTTTGAATGGTAAGCGTCTGATCATCATCCGTAATAACAGTAATCCAACAAATAGAATCTAATGTGCAATCATCATCATTTAATTTGATGCCTGTTACATCCTCTCCATCTGTTTTATCTACACCCTCTACAAAGTCTGGTTCATCGGTGTTAAAAGCCACTGCAAGGCTTCCTGCAGTAAGTGACGTATCAATGTCTGCCCAAAGCTCCACTCTGATGTACGCACCATCACGTACAAGAATATTTTGATCTGGGAAGGTGATAGTATCTCCACTTGGAACCGCACGGCCGTAGAGAGTTTCTACTACTCCATCTCCGTCACGATCTATAATGAGTCTGTAGTTTTCTGCGTTCCCAAGACCACCTACAGTACTTTTAAATTTAAGAGTCGTTATGTAAATATCTTGTCTCCCCGCAATAGCAGTAAAAGCGAAGACGGGAACATCTATATTTCCTGAGGCCTGAGCATTACCAGAGATAGGCTGTTGTTCCAATCGTAATGCACCATGACGAACGGGTTCTGCAACCAGAATACATAATCTACTACATCCATCTCCATCTTCGGTGTTTCCATCATCACACTGTTCTGTCCCTTCTACAAAATTGTTTCCACACACAGAAATATTTGTGGGAGGGTACTTAATAGGTATGAGCTGTATGCCTTCTTGATCTGCGCCGTCTCCTGTAAGCGTCGCAATTGGCTCACCAATCATGGTAAGTAACAGTGCCATCTCTCCCCGTGTTAGTTGGTAGTCTGGTGTAAAAGGGAACCTGCGGAAAATCCCCAGAGGTGCTGCCGCATCCATGTAACGCTGGTACCACGGTTTATTTGGATCTGCGTATCCGAGTGTCACACCCCACGCTTCAAAACTCATCTTTAATGCCTCTGCAAGAATAATCGTATCTTCTCCACGAAATGATCCATCGGGATGCCCGCTAATAACACCAAGCAATTTTGCAGTGCATGCATACGCCCAGTACCACTGAAAGCTACCAGTAAAATCTGTAAAACACTGTTCACTTCCTCCTTGATACGCTTGGTTTCCATAGACAGATAACATCAACAACTTTAAAAACTCTGCACGGTTAATCGCTTTGTGTGGACGGAATGATCCATCGGGATATCCATTAACAATTCCACGTGCTTCCAAAAGATCAATAGAACTCTTATACGGATACTGTCCGATGTCACTAAGCTCTGCCTGCACACTTAGTGGTGCAACAAGTACGCAGATAACAATTAACCAATAACTAAAGACTCTCATGTAAGAAAGTATACATTTTCCTCTATCCACTATCCACTTTCCTCTCCTTACCCTGGTTCCGGTGTTGTTTCCTCGGTAGAAAGTTCTTCTTGTTGTTTTTCTTGTTCTATCAACTCATCCGTATCTAATATTTCATGCGCTTCTTGTTGAGCTGCATCTTCGTGTTCTTTCTGTGACATTGTTTTTGGTGCACTACTTTTTTCCTTTGCGTTCTCTTCATCTTCTTTTTTGCGTTTTGCTTCTTCATCTTGTTTTCCTGCTAATTCGTTTTTGAGTTCGTGTAAATTTATTTGAGATTTAAGATCTACTTTTTGCATATCCTGCTCTTTTGCCATACCTACTTTTTCTTTGATCTTCTTTTTTAGCTCCTCCTTCTTTCCTTTATCGGCACGCGTAAAGCTCTTCTCTGAAGAAGAGGAAGGTAGCCCGTCTTTATCATCATCCCAGCTCATACAATAAGTATAATTGATATTTGTTACCTATGGTACCCGCGGAGGGACTCGAACCCCCAACCCTCGGTTCCGAAGACCGATGCTCTATCCAGTTGAGCCACGCGGGCACATCCTTATTATATCTATATCCTGAGTAAAAACCTGCATTGTTCAGGGTTATTTTTTATGGGGACCTCTATAGGCAATCATTCTTTGAAATGACAGCAATATTTGACTATATTTTACATTCACATTTTGTAGCAGAAATGAATTTAGACTTTTTATCTTACATTAGCCGAATATAAGAGTTGTTGCATTTTTGCAATTATATATTCTTGTATACCCTCTTACTCTCTACTGAAACGTCATTTTGTGGTAAAATAATAGGATTTAATGCATAAAACAAAAATACAACAGTTACGGCGCTACAAAGCTCAGAAGTCTGTTTACAGACTTCTGAGTCTGAGTCTATTTTTATTCCTATATGCCAATAGTATTTCTTCGAATTATGAAACGCAATTGCCTGCATCACTTCTTTCATACAAGTCTGAAAAAATAGAACTGATAGATACAGACCTTAAACACTCCAAGAAACCGAAAGACCAAGTGGCAACCTCAACAGGTGCAACGAGCACGAGTAGTAGCCTCTCCTCTATATCTTCAACAGGCACGATCTTAAAAGTATCGACAGGAACATCTCTTTCTTCCGAAAGTTCAATAGCATCGTCGACCGGAGCAGTTGCATCCTCTACAGGTGCTATAAAAATAAGTACGGGTTCCTCAAGTGTGTCATCGACAGGTGCTATAAAAATAAGTACGGGTTCCTCAAGTGTGTCATCGACAGGTGCTATAAAAATAAGTACGGGTTCCTCAAGTGTGTCATCGACAGGTGCTATAAAAATAAGTACGGGTTCCTCAAGTGTGTCATCGACAGGTGCTATAAAAATAAGTACGGGTTCCTCAAGTG
>CAVOCY010000029.1:0-10607 GCA_963694385.1 Candidatus Altimarinota bacterium | reverse complement strand
AATTATGATAGGCTGCCATCATGTCACCCCCTACTGGCACAGTAACACTGTCACCGAGGGGTCCGATATTACAGCTCCACTGAATACATTCCCAAGGACTCCACCAACATTCTCCTTCCTGCAGAGTACCTTCTACTCCACCGAGGTTTCCACACGAATTAGCTGGGCCAGCTGTATAGGCATTTGGATCAGCATCTGTGGAAGTTGCACAACTATCTAGAGTAGGAACAGGAGTAGTCACTACTTGCCCTACAAGAACACTCCCTCTCACCCCATACATTTCTTGTAACCCTACAGAAAAACCAACTGCGAGCCCAAGGAGAACGAGGAGGGAAGTGCCTTTGATGAAATCTGCGTGTAAAATCATCAATTAAAAGTTTACACTTGGCTCTCCGTCAACAAAAACTGTTTGTGTTGCGTTATCAAAAAACTCACGTGCAATGTAAAGCAACAGATACAGTTGCAAGATGTGACACTTCACATACACTTCTTGTTATGAAAACAATAGCAATTGCACTTTGGGCAATACTGATCGCGACGATCCCCACTGCAACCGCGCAGGAGTTTCATGAAAATACAAAATACGCGACAGTGCTTATTATCAGTTACGATGCGCAGGGAGATCCTATCGGAAGGGGATCAGGGTTTTATATCGATGAAGGAATTGTTATCACCAATATTCACGTCATTGGTGGATATGGTCGGTACTATCGAATTTTTATTACAGAGGACGACGGAGAATATGATCCAAATTGCTACAAAGACATTACACGATCGGATGTGAAGTTAAATCTAGAGGATGATGTTGCCTACATTCGTGTATACATCCAGTGCCCACATACCAGTGTGTTCTTTGCAGACGAAGACCCAGAGGTCGGTAGTGATATCCAGGTATATGGATATCCTGCGAATAATAATGCTTACAACATGATCAGTAATAACGGAACGATCCTCAGTGAATATCCTGCAACAATTGGACTCAAATCCTATAGAGGGCCGTGGCTACTTTCTGATGCACTCATCCATGGAGGAAATTCTGGGGGACCAGTTGTCCAAGATGGAAAAGTTGTAGGGATTGCGGTTGCTTCTCATCAAGACAGTGAGGGGACTGCCCGTGATGGTATTTTTATACCTGTCTCTATTATCCGCAGTGGGCTCGCAAATGCCAATAACTCCACATTTGGTTACACACCCCAAGAGCAACAAAAAAATACTGCGTACATCGAACCAGAACCTGAAAACCCTTTCGGTACTGCTGGAGACCCATTTGATCCATTACGGAAAAAAGAGATCGCCAGCAATAGTGATTGTGAAACATCGCTAAAACATACAGGAGAAGCAACAGGATACGGAGGCTGTCGCTGTAAACCCAGTTATCGTAAAAATGCTGCAAAGAATGACTGTGTCCCTGGGGCTGTAGGATACATCGACCCCTATAAAGATCTGGTGAGAAGAAAAATAGTCGTAAAACAAAGTAGTTCTAGTGCCAAAGTAGTCACTCCAGCATTTAGCGATGTACAAGTATGGGACAAAGCGTACGAAGAAATAGCAGCCCTTAAAGATCTCGGAGTACTCGGTGGATATCCCGATGGAACCTTTAAGCCACGCGGCAATATCAACCGTGCAGAACTGCTCAAGATTTTGATGGAGGGGTTTCACTCAGCACAACTGAAAGGGGAAACAGAATGCTTCCCAGATGTTGGAAGTGAATGGTTCGCGCAATACGTCTGTGCAGCCAAGCACCTTGGGTGGGTTGGGGGATACCCCGATGGAACCTTTAGGCCCGCAAATTCTGTAAACAGGGCCGAAGCGATAAAAATAGTTATCAGTTCTGGGGTCTATACAACTCCTGGGTATCAGCAGATGCCAGGAGACGTAGAGGAGGGGAGTTGGTTCTATGAATTTGTCGCCAAAGGCTTAAACGAAAGAATTATTACCTCCAGAGGCATGTTCTATCCGAGCAATAACCTGACAAGGGCAGATGCTGCCGTGTGGATCTTTAATGGGATTTAACGGTAAAACTGTTGTTAATTTGAACAACAGAAAAGATACGCAAACCTTACAAAAGGGGAGTAGAGGAAATTATACGTCCGATAAGGCTGTTGCTTTGCTGTACAGGCTAAAATCAACGATTTGCAATGATTATTGATTGATGTACATTTGGTAAATGACTAAAGAAAGTCCCACACCAACGGCAGTACTAACGTTAGAACAAGATGAGACAAATATGGTAAATGGTTATAGCGAAAAATGGGAAAAGTAATCCGTGCTCTAGAAAAAATGTTCCCGCACGCGGATGACGATTCAAGAACTGTGCAAGAAAACTTTCGGGCTGCGGATGGAACCACAGTAGAAGTTGCCCATGACTATAGCTACTACGATCCTTCTGATACAAATGGTCTCATGCCACCAATGAATCCTCCAACGATTGACGAATCTGGACACGTCTCACTTACACCAGCTGGTGAAGATGTAAAAACACACACGCTGCGATTTGTACATAAGTGTATCAGATCCGACATGGTGGTATAATAAAATTATGGAAACTATCTCTTGGTATTCAACATTAATTAAACCTTCATGGGCTCCACCTGCTGCTGTTTTTGGTCCAGTTTGGTCAATCCTCTATCTCATCATCTTCGTTTCTTTTGGAACTGTATTTATGCTGGCGTTCAAAAGAGCGATCCCATGGTTGGTTGCGTTGCCTTTTGGCATTAATCTCATTGCTAATTTTGCATTTACGCCTATTCAATTTCAATTAAGAAATAATGTTCTGGCAAGTGTAGATATTATCATCGTTCTTGCCACAATTGTTTGGAGTATGATTGCGATATATCCTCATGCTCGTTGGATAGCCTATGCGCAAGTGCCATATTTACTCTGGGTAAGCTTCGCCACTGTATTGCAATTGACCATTACCTACCTCAACCTCAAATGAGCTTTATAAAATTATACTGCATTTCGGTTCCACTATTCATTCTGTTTGATTTACTCTGGCTTGGTGTAGTCGCAAAGAATTTCTATCGCAGTCAAATAGGAAATCTGCTACGACCAGATGTAAATTGGTTTGCGGCTGGAGCATTCTATATTCTTTTTCTTGCTGGAGTTGTTGCCTTTGTCATTAAGCCTGCAATTGAGAAAGAGTCGTTACAACATGCGATACTATTTGGTGCACTCTTTGGGTTAGTCACCTATAGCGCGTACGACCTAACAAACTTGGCAGTGGCAAAAGATTGGCCACTCACTGTGACAATAGTTGACCTTGTATGGGGTACAATACTTATATCTACTGTTTCTGGCCTAACCTATATTATTGCACAGAAGATAGCATAAATATCTGTATAAATAATTTATTCAATGGTGGACAGCTCCGTGTACGTGGAGATTTTGACAACCAGGTGAATGGTGCGCTGGTTTCTACAAGTGTAAATGCGGCTGTAGATGCTGCATTGCGCGAGGCGCAGTAACTTAAGTGAACAGCCCTACTTCCCGTGATGCTTCTTGTGCACTTCTTTAAGCTGAGGATTGGTGACATGCGTATAAATCTGTGTTGTACTCAAATCTTTATGTCCAAGCATCTCCTGTACAGACCGCAAATCTGCACCATTACGTAGCAAGTCTGTTGCAAAGCTATGACGAAGCGTGTGAGGAGAGGGGTTACTCATAATTCCTGCAGACCGTGCATATTTTTTTACGGCGTTATAAATAGAAATACGCGACAGTCGAAAGTTTTCTCCGGGGGGTAATTCTTTATTCGCTTTATCAAAATTCCTGATGAATAGGGGAGTAAGGTGATCTAATCGTATTTCCATGTACCTCTTAAGACACTTCGCTGCCTTTTCGGAGACAAATACCACCCGGATCTTCCCACGCTTACCACGGACAGAGATTTCTAACGTATCAAAGTTTAAATCTTGTACATTCAGCATTCTAAGTTCTGCAAGACGAAGTCCAGTAGAGAAAAACAGCTCCAGCATCGCCTTGTCGCGCTTACCAATCTTGGTATTAATGTCCGGAGCGTCCAGTAACCTGTCTAACTCTTCGCGAAACAGGACCTTTACCTTACGAGGATCTTCTTTAAAGCGCTTGATGCGATCTGGAGGGTATACATCCATCTCTTCTTCTGTAATCAGGTATTTGAGGAACGCACGGACTATCGTTAAGTGATGATTCTTGGTTCTGATAGCAAGTTCACCATCAGATCTTGTCCTATAACTATGCAAAGCGGACTTATACATCCTCATTGTGGCTTTGGTTACAGTAGAAGGGGAGTTTACCCCGCCATATTCTATAAACATGTTCAGCGACTGACGATAGGTAGAGATCGTAAGGGGACTCTTATTTTCTTCTGCTTTAAGAAATACTAAGTATCTATCTATTGCCGATGATAGAGGGGAGAGGTTATCCACAATTTATACTACTTATCATAATGCATTTTATGTTAACTATCAATTGACATTGTCCAGAAACGACTAGTTTGTTAAATGGTGAACAAATTTAGTATTTATTGGCGAATTTGATGCAAAGTTTTCTTACTATCCCCCAAAATGTGTAATAGCAATTTGCGCACTTCTCCATACCTACACACCCCAACCCAAACACAAAACCTACGTACTGGTACGTAATAGCACCCCCCTTCCCTCCTCCTATGGGTGAACGATTGAACACATTTTTTGTTCTATCTAGCTGGTACAATCCCCTTTAATCGCCTATTAGATAAATAATTTGGCATCTGTGAGTATATTCGCTTTCTAAGGCTTTGTTGTGTTTTTGGGGTATGCAATCCTTCTGATACCTACTTAATCACTGGCTCTATAACAATACTCGTCGGGATCGACGGTAAGTACCGATTCCAAAATGGCCACACAGAGACTTCTGCTTTTTTAGATTCTGGAAAATTATTTACAATTCTTTCTGCATCATCTCGATATAATCCGACAACTGCTTCTCGCACTTTTTTGGCAAACACCGCACCAGTGGGAGAAAGTGGATCTAAAATATACTGCTCGGTACCACTGAGGTCGACAGTAATCTTGATCCACGAAAAGTCATTTTCGTAATCGATAACGTGTGCAACTAGCCGTGTAAGATCCAGTGTTCCTTCTAAGAGGCGCTTACCTTCTCCGACGTGGGTCTTTAGTTCGCGGCTTAACATATTAAGAACCTCATGTGAATCGTACGCATACATCGTATACTCAATACTTCCTTCGATGGGAACAGAGGCAATAGGCAGACCTAAATATTGATCTGGCATAACAAAATCTAAAAACTCCGTAGTCGTCAGCTCATCGTAGTGCAAAATTTCTATAAACGTGAGTTTATCATCAGCATTAAGAATATCACGCCTCTCATTTATAAGTCGCTTCGCCTCTGCAAGTAGCTCCGACTCTAGCTGTGCCTTTGCTACTACTAAATCATCTTTAGAAAGCACCGTGCGATAGTCTGTTTGCCCTCCTGTGCCCTCTTGGGTATTTACGGCATATACCAGTTGCTGCTCATCTTTTGTTAACCCTGGAAAGTACCACTTAAGTTGCGCTGGTACGTTTCCTCTCTCTCCAACAATCCCACCAAAAATATCCTCTGGCTCTGCCTCTGCATTCACAATGGTTTCACCTACGGGTTCTATTTTTATAGAATCACGCAGTTTAAATGTCATACCAGCTTGGTTACGGACTCTCGTGCCTGTCTTAAGCCAGTAGGGTTCATCAGAATTATTGACTACTTTCATTACTGTTTTTGCATTGTCTCCCATGAACTCACGACTGATTTGATCAAACGTAATTGTTCTATCGACGCGAACAGTAATAGGAACAAGATCCATGACACGAACACGAGGAGGCAATACTGCGATAGCACCAGACTGAGCTAAGAAAATATTTGCTGTCTGAGAAATCGTATCTTCACGAGGCCATACATATACTGTGGCAGAAGGAAGTAAGCGAAACGTTATAAACAAAAACAAGGAGCCACTTACACCAATAAGCGCCCAGATGCGCAGCTTCGGCAAAGAGAGTAGCCCCATCGATTGCAAGCGTGACCGTAATTGCTGCCGCCAAATATGTGGTTGAAATTCTCGAAGAGCATCATCGAGTTGGTCATTATTATTCAAAAACTTTTTTAGATCCGCAACAGATTCTATAACACGCACACCTTTTGCACGCGCTGCACGAATCAAAACTGCATTACGCGTTGCTACTCTTAGGCGCGTAGAGAACTTCTTACACACACTCATCATGCGCTTACGTGCCTCTTTTTCTCCTATAAGCAACAGCTCTAACTCCGAGAATACAATCAACATTTCCCCCTTGGTCTGCGTAATACGACGCTCAAATGATGCCAACGATTCTCCTTGGTCAGGAAACAGAACCGTAATTTTTGAAGAAGGAGACATTGGGTAGATAATAACGTATTAACAGGCAAGTTGTCAGTTGTCAGTTATCAGTTATCGGTCCCAACAACCAAGAACCGACAACCGATAACTCAGCGAAGCGCCTCCAGTGCCGGCAGCTCTTTTCCGGAGATAAAGTCCAACATCGCACCACCTGCAGTACTCACAAATGTGTAAGCATCGAGCGAATATCCATACTTCTCGTGAAAGTCGAGTGTATCACCTCCGCCTACAACCGACACAGCACCAGCTGCTGTTGCCGCTGTAATGGCTTCTCTTAATGCTTTTGTTCCTGATGAAAAACCTTCTTCTTCATACATGCCCATAGGGCCATTCCAGACAATCGTCTTGGACTGTGCAATAACTGAGGCAAAATGCTTCATTGTCTCTGGGCCAATATCAAACATGATTTGATCGGCAGAAATACTATCGACCAGCAACTCAATCACTTCTCCAGATGGGCTTTTCGCGCAGGTGCCATCAGTGGGCAAGTGAATCTGTGCATTGTTCTCTTGTTTTCCCTTTTCAAGAATATAAGCACCTTTCTCTACAAAATTATCATCAACTTTACTGCTTCCCATTTCTACTCCTGCAGCTTTTAACATCGTATTAGCTACGCCTCCTCCAACGAGGATATTATCACCTGACCCAAGAAACTGTTCGATGACGGGGACTTTGGTCTCCATCTTTAGCCCCGAGATTATAAGTGTTACAGGATGCGCTGGATCTTTTGTAACTCTGGATAACCCCTCCACTTCTTTCTGCACATTAAATCCCATATATTTTTCACTCATAAACTTCGGAACGCTTGTCATCGAAGCGTGATCTCGGTGGCAATTGGTAAACGCATCGTTAACATACACATCGCCAAGCGAGGCGAGTACTTCTCCAAGGGCATCTCGCTGCGATTGGTCTTCGCTCTTCTCCCCTTTTTCGTAGCGCAAGTTTTCGAGCAGCAATACTTCTTTAGGCTTTAGGTTTGCTGCAAGTACTTTTGCATCATCTCCATTACATTTACTTGCGAACTGCACAGTCACTCCAAGAATTTTTTCGAGCACAGGTACCAGTGGCTTCTGGCTAAACTCGGGGACTGGCACCCCCTTTGGTCTACCTTGGTGCGCCATGATAATAAGAGCTGCACCACTATCTAGTATATGCTTCATCGTTGGAACCAACGCATCAATACGAGTGGTGTCATGCACCTTGCCATCTTCTATTGGTACGTCAAACCCCGCTCTGAGCAGTACTTTTTTACCAGCTAAATTTGCTTGGTCGAGTGTTGGATAATCCATGTGCTTATTGTGGAGAATATGTGTTCAGATGCAAGTGTGGAAAACTTTACACTTCCTCTTTACCCAAGCCAAATATTCCACATTTTCTCGCGATCTGCGCAGGCGTAACCTGTCATTACGCCGCCAGTATTAGCCACAAAATCGACCCTCCCCTCCCCTACTGATGAATCGAGTTGGTCTAATAACGGTATTATGGCTTCCTGTAAGGGTTTTCCAATAATATATCCACGTCTATCGAAGTGAAACATCTCACTAAGCCGCTCTGGTAATTCCTTCTCTTTCGTTGGATAGCTGTCCATAAAGGCATCAATTCCCTTGTCCTTAAACTGCGCATTCCACCATTTCTTCTCTCCAGACACATCATCTACAGTTCCTATGATGCCAAAGAGTTCTCTGTTGGGATTGGTTCGGGGCTTCGTCATGCTATTATTCTACTGATGAATTTGATTTGGATCCCCTTAATTGCCTTCGGAATATGCGTCGCCCTTCATTGGGTTGCTCTGACGGATTTTGTAAAACTGAAGCTTTTAGACGACCCAGAAAAATATGGAATGCACCGGAGACGCCTCCCCTACCCCACTGGCATACTTTCGGTTCTCACATTCCTTATTATTTTTGCGTATCTTGCTCCGTGGACGATGCAGTCTGCAGGAATTTTTGCTGGGATATTCTTGCTGGGATTAATCAGCTTTATTGATGATCGCCGCGGGATAGATCCAAAAGTGCGATTGCTGATGCAGGCCATCGTCGCTTTTTTGATTTTTGCAACGGGAAGTCGTGTGTACACACTAACGAACCCCTTTATTGCTGATGGGATTCTTAAACTAGATTTGATTGATATTCCCTCAAGCCTCTTCGGACCACTCCCATTACTTAGCGGCATCTTCACCATCTTCTGGTTGATGCTGTGTATGAATGCACTCAACTGGTTTGATGGAATTCCCGGACAAGTAAGTACGCTTAGCACTATTGGATTTTTGGTCATCGGTGCACTGGCTCTTAGTACGCGCGTGAACCAACCAGAGCTCGCGATGATCGCATTCGTCCTTGCAGGAATTGGTTTTGCCGGACTGCTGTTTGATTTCCCTCCCAATAAAGTACTGATGGGAGATACAGGAGCCATGTTCTTCGGGCTGATGCTTGGAGTACTGACACTCTATGCCGGAGGAAAAGTAGCTACAGCATTCTTGGTTCTTGGAGTCCCACTGATCGATGTATTTCTCGTTGTCATCCGTAGACTATCAAAAGGAGTAAACCCTATGCAGGGCAACACAACAGATGAACACTTACATCACAGGCTGTTATCCAAAGGCTGGAGCGAACGCAAAATTATTTTGCTCACAGCAGGGCTCGGAACGTTGTTTGGTATAACCGCTCTGTTTCTCTCAACAGGAGAGAAGATAGTAGCTGCTGGGGTGATGCTTATAATTATGCTTGGGTTATCTCGATATTCACGTACACAAAAAAAGACGCCACAACGAGTGGCGTCTTGAGACAAAATATCTCATGTTCCCAATCAGCAACCTTTGGAAGAAATCTTGTCCTTTACATTCCAGATAAGATGAACTTTTTTTAAAGTCCAAATTACCCAGTACGAAGTATCGATCTCCCACCATTTGTGACCCGCGCGAACGCAAGTCGGAAAGGCATGATGGTTGTTGTGCCACCCCTCTCCCTGTGCAAGCAAGGCAACGATCCAATTGTTTTTACTGTCATCAGAAGTATCGTATGTACGATACCCCCAGACATGGGATACGCTATTAACCATCCATGTGATATGCCAGACCAGCATCATGCGGACAAAGAGTCCGTAGATGAGAAATGACATGCCCATAAAAGAGTCTGAATACGCATAGCCCGCAAAAAACAAGAACAGTCCAAATGCAATATGCCAATAGATATACGTTCTATTGAGCATGCGCATGAACCTATATCGTTGCAAGTCTGGTGCATACTTATTATACAAAATCGTAAGTTCTTCTGATGACTCATGAGCCATCATCCAGCCAATGTGGCTGAACCAAAGATTTCGATCCTTTGGACTGTGTGGATCGTTTCCACTTCCATCATCAGAAAACTCATGATGCTTCCGGTGATTGGCCACCCAGACAATAGGTGGACCTTCTCCGGCAATGAGTCCCCATAGAGACAGAATGTAATGCATTGGACGGCTTGTTTTAAACCCACCATGCGTTAAATACCGATGGTAAACGATCGTAATAGCCATACCAAAATTTATAGTCAGTACAGCGCAGAGAATCAATCCTTCTAAGGTATAGAAGGGGTAAAGGCCAACAAGTGACACAGTGTGTACAAGCAAAAACGCAAAAATAACCGCAGTACTCTTTTTCTTCTTCATATTGTTTTTCTCCAAATGAGATTAGTGATTTAAATGATCAGGAACACAGTAATACTACTGGAATACTGAAAATCTACTCTATGAAAAACCGACTATTTCCGGTCAAACTTCATCGGATTAGAGACCACATTAAATGGCATCACCTTAATAACTACAGTACGACGTCCACGAGGGAGCATATGGACAGTTGCCTCTCCTTGTTCGAAGTCCAATGAAGAAATCACACTAGGACGGAAGTCCGCTGTGCCAAATTCTGCTCTGAGTACAAGATCCCTATCAAGATCTGGGTTGATCACTGTATTCCCATCAGTATCAACTAGGCGAATGGTAACCTTCTCCCATCCACGACCAGAGAAGCTACCATCATGAGAAATTTCTACAGAGGATACTTTTCCCGTACGGTTCGTTACTACGGTACTTTCTGCAGCAACCCTTCTTGGAGCTGGGGCAATTATAGGATCTGATGCGGACCGTGTAAGGCCCGTTCGTAATGCAATAGTCTGACGGTTTTCACGTACAGCCATCCTTTCTCTTATACGAGATTCCCTTCTACTCTGAAGTCTTGCGA
>CAVOCY010000028.1:0-11991 GCA_963694385.1 Candidatus Altimarinota bacterium | reverse complement strand
CAGCAACAGGATGACCACAGGCCTTTAGGCCGCCAGAAGTGTTAATAGTTGTCGGTTGTCGGTTGTCGGTATAAAGATTGATCCCTTCTCCAGGATTTGCAAAGCCCATGTCTTCGAGTGAGATCAATGCTGCGATAGAAAAACAATCATGTAGCTCGATGTGGGCGATGTCAGATCGATCAATTTCTGCTTCTTCTAAAGCAGCTGTCATAGCATCTTTCGTCGCAGCGAAAGAAGTGATCGTAGGACGATCAGTAATACTGAGTGTATCGGTAGCAAGTTGAGAAGCGGCGATCTTTATAGAACTCTCGAACTTAGTAGAGAGAATTATAGCAGCAGCTCCGTCTGAGATAGGGGAGCAATCTAGCATGCAAAGAGGGTCTGCAACTTTAGGAGATGCACTGATAGATTCAGCAGGGATCTCTTTGCGGAATTGTGCAAAGGGATTGCTGACTGCATTCTTGTGATGACGAGCGCTTACGTGGTTTAGCTGTTCTCTACTCAAGTTAAATTCATGCATATACCGAGAAGCGATCAAGCCAAAGATTCCAGGGAAGGTCAGGCCAGATGGAGCGTCTTTTTCTGCATCGGCAGCACCCATGAGTCCTGCTGCGATCTTTTCAGCGCTAACATCTGTCATCTTCTCTACGCCAACTACAAGGACAGTTTGTGCCTTGCCACTCTCGAGCATTGCACAAGCAGCGTGCAAGGCAACAGCTCCAGAGGCACATGCCGCTTCTGCACGAAGGGCAGGTGGATGATGAGGTAAGAGCGAAGCAGCCATAGCACCGAGGTGTGCTTGGTCTGATGCGACTTCTCCTAGCATGTTTGCAACGATCACCATGTCTATATCTAATGCAGTACACTGTGCATTCTCGATTGCTGCATCGATAGATTCTTCCATCAAATTCTTAAGAGATTTATCCCAGTGCTCACCAAAGCGGGTTTGTCCTGTGCCTGTGAGGTAGATGGGGGATTGCATGGAGTAGGGTTCGGGTTGGGTTTAGGGTTAGGCGTGAACGCTCTGTTGGTATTCGGAATAGGTAAGATATGTTG
Source organism: Candidatus Altimarinota bacterium (assembly GCA_963694385.1). Taxonomy (GTDB): domain Bacteria; phylum Patescibacteriota; class Gracilibacteria; order Peribacterales; family Peribacteraceae; genus UBA2170. Next base: position 10,935 of record CAVOCY010000028.1, on the reverse strand, counting down.
TTTCACGTGTGTCACATTTCAACTTTACTCCATCTCGCAACATCGTCATCAAGAATGCATCTGACCCTGCACCTGATCCATATGATACAAGGAGTATACGCTGATCTTTCGTTGCTTGTTGTAGTACATGAGCAAGACCCAGTGGGCTACAAGCACTGTAAGTGTTTCCAATAGTAGGGACAATAAACCCGTGCTCTAGTTGCTCTTTGCTAAAGCCTAATTCTTTTGCAATGCGACGCGGGAACTTTGCGTTTGGCATATGGAAAATTACGTGATCGATATCTTCTGGTTTGATGTTTCCTACTTCGAGGATTCCTTTGGTAGCTTCTCGAACATGGTGGAAGTAGGCAGGCTCTCCGGTAAAGCGTCCTGCATGTTCTGGATGCTCTTCGCCATTTGCTCGCCAGAAGTCTGGAGTATCGGTTGTAAATGATAGTGTCTTATCAATCTGACAGAGTGCATGTTTATCACTAGCTGCTCCCATCACAAATGCAGCAGCACCTGCGGCGGCTGTGTACTCGAGCGCATCGCCAGGCTTTGCTTGAGCGCAGTCTGCACCGATCGCTAGCCCATGACTTATTTGCTTCGATCGGATCATGCTATCTACGATCTGCATCGCTGCTGTCCCTGCCTTGCAGGCAAACTCAAGATCTGCACAGTGGCAGAAAGGGTCACATTCAAGAGCAGCTGTCACCATCCCACTTGTTGGCTTTACCGCATACGGATGACTTTCGGATCCAACGAATACCGCAGAGATCTGGCTGGATTTGATATCAGCTATTTCGATAGCCTGCTTTCCTGCTTCAAACGCTAATGTGAAGGTATCCTCTCCAGCATCTGGAACGGTCTTTTCGGTTACTCCGAGTCCATTAATTATAGAATCAGCATCCTGCTTCCATTGCATAGCAATCTCTTCCGCTTTGATCTTGCGGGAGGGGACACTTATACCGAAACCGAGGATGGCGGATTTCATCGCAGGGGATTCTAGCAGAGATTTGGCATTTGGAAGCTATCTAGAAGGGTTTTTGTGGGTTATTGCAATAGGTCTTCTCTGTGTTACTTTTCCTACCTCACCCCCTAGCCCCCTCTCCCTCCACACCACTGCCCACAGGGAGAGGGGGAACTCTGTACTACAAAAAACTAAGCACCAGAAAGCACCCCTCTCCTGGAAAGGAGTTTGGGGCGGAAGGAGAGGGGATGGGGGTGAGGTTGGTACTACCTAGCCAATTTCTTATGACTACTCGCCAATTTCTGTGAGGCCTGAGCGGCAAGTAGGCTTATTTCTCCTGCGAGGACAGCCGCACCAATAGACTCGGCAAGTTGCTGAGCAGGCTTTAGATTTGTATTGGGTTTCATCAGAAGATCAAGACATTGTTTCTGTGCAGGGAGTTCGGTTCCTCCTCCTCGTACTCCAACGAGAAGAGCGGGGATACGGACTCTTACAGAAATGCCATGTGACTCTTGTGAAACCTCGGTGTCGGTCATCGATCCTTCTACTGTGTGTGCAGCATCTTGTCCGGTAGAAAGATATAGAGCAGAGATTACGTTTGCTGCATGGAGGTTGGATCCAATCGCTCCTGCAATATCAGACCCTCTTTTTAGCTTTGCTTCGTAGACATCAAGTAATTTAGATGGCTCTACCTTCAGGATTTCTTTGATGATGTGTGGCTTTAGAAGTGCCTCTGCGATTACTTCGTATCCACGACCTTTGTCGTGTGTTCTTCTGCTTGGCTTTTTATCACTATCAACGTTTCCTGCTATCGTAATGAGACGGCACGACGTGCCGTCTTTACAGAAAGTGTCTACGATCCAGTTGCCGATCTCTTGAGCAGCGATAGTAATCATATTCATTCCCATTGCTTCATCTGTATCTGCACGCAGAGAGAGGAAGACATATTCATCTTTTACATCGATGTCGTATCCGAGGATTTTCAAGTGGCTACTTGTTGCTTCACCAATCTTTTTCCACTGGCTCTCATTTTGATTTATTGAATCAATAAATTGTTCAGGTTTTTCTTTTACTCTAAAAGCAATAGACCGAGTGATGCCATGATGAATAGATGTAATTTTTATTCCAGAATGCGGGGAAGTATCCCCGCTCTGGTTGTTGGAAACTGCTTTGCATCCACGATTGACACTCGCAACCAGTGCGCCTTCTGTGGTTGCAAGAGGTAAGTGGAGTTCACAGGTTTCGAGTGAGCTGAAGGTAACCTTTAGAGGACCTGCATATCCGACAGGAATTGGGATACTCCCAAACATCTGTTCGCAGTTGCTTGCTTCTGCCTGTCCTATCCTATTTGGCTCTGTTCCAAGTAACGAAAGATTAAGATCAAGAGTGTCTTGGATTTTCATTCTTCGCACGGCACAACGCTCGTGAGAGGAGAGTGATTCTGGAAGGTCTCGGAGGTTCATAGGTAGTAGTTAGGGGTTAGTAGCTAGGTGATTGGGTCCTAGTCCCTATCTACTAACTACTAGTCCCAGTTAGTTTATATTATTTTTGTCCCTTCTCCAGTTTTTGCTTCAAATATCGTACATCCCACTTGTTCATGGGCATATGCTGAAATACGTTCTCTCGCCTCATCTGTACAGAATAAGTGGACTGTAGGGCCTGCATCTAAGGTGTAGAACACGGGGAGGTGTTCTGAGGATCTTAGATCTTTTACCTCCTCAATAATCCGATAGGTCTCGTCACTAAGATAGTTAAGTGGAGGGTTTTGCGTCTGCATACAGTGGTGCATATCCATCGCATCTTCTTCGGCGATATTCTGCAGTTTTTCGAAATCTTTACTAAGGATTGCATCAATACATTCCTGTTGGCGACGATCACCGATCTCTTTTACTCTTTGCTCAAAGTCAGGGCTTGTCCAGGCACTGGCATGCCCTTCGGTTGATCCTACTTTCTTCTCCTCGGTACTTGGTACAATGATAATGTCATGCAAGTTCCAGTGGTGTTCATCTGCTACCTGCCACCCCTTAGATCCATCGATAAAATTATTTTCCTCGTTACGAATCGCACCAAATCCTCCGAAGATACTGCGAGCCGCGGAGCCAGAGCCAAGCCTCGCCATTACGCTGATTTGTTCGTCAGAAAGATCTGCATCGGTGAGTCCAGAAATCGCTTTAGCAAGTGCTGCAAATACTGCAGCAGAGGAGGCGAGCCCGATAGAAGGGGGAATGTGAGAGTTGATTGTTATCGACAGAGAACGGGGGATAGGGTTAGGGTTAGGGATTGGGAGGGTGGCGAGATAGCTTTTTATGAGTTCAAGTGTTTTTGCAAAGCGAGCGATGTTTCTTTCGGTCATCTCTTTGTTTGCAGAGGTCACGCTTAATGTTTCAGCAAGTTCTACTGATACATCTGTGTAGGGTCCATCAAGAGTCATGGCGACATTGTCATTTGCACAGAGACGAAATTCATCGTGTCGGTTGCCCCAGTATTTAATGAGGGCGATGTTTGGCGTAGAGCGTGCGGTGATCATAATTGGATAATAGGGTACATACTATCGATCTGTTTCGCGTCAATTCCGATGACCAAAATCATGCCGCATCCACCAGTCTTACTGCCAGCACCTATGACCTTAGCAGCACCACCTTCTTGTTCAATTTTTGTGATCAATTCTTTTGCCTTATCAGAGACAACACCCAAAGATTGCTGTGCTTTATTGTGATCTCGTATTACGGTTGCCAGATCTTCTCCTTTTCGGAGTCTTTCCGTGCAATCTCCAATGGTTTTTAGAGGGGCACTTAGGTCTATTTTCCTCTCTTTGATCCATGCAATAAGCTCTGGTGTTTGTTGATCTGGTTCACCGGTATCTATCAATAGTGCTCCTTTTAAAATATCAACAGGAAGTTCAATCACTTCCGGTTTAGATCCCTTAATGAATCTAACAGGTTTCTCGCTCCAGATAACAGCGAAGTCGATACCACTATTTCCGGGGTTTACGATATCTTCTATCTCCTCGGCCCGCTCTTTGCAATCTTCTCCTAGAAGAGATTTACACACGGCTATTACTAAGCTCGTTGAACTTCCCATACCTTTGCCAAGAGGTATCTCGCTCGCAATGGTCAGCGACCCTCCAAACTTACCGCATTCATGAATAATTGCTTTAAGGTATTGCTGCCATTCCGGCTTTCCGATCATTTGCTCCCAAGCTACGGAGAGGTCTTTTGTTTCAGCATCCTCCTCAAAGGCTACTGTCATCTTTAGTGGTGAGGGGACAGCTATTCCTTCATACCCAAAGAGTACGGCATATTCACCTGTTAAGATGATCTTTCCTGATACAGTTGTAGTTCTCATCCGCCAAATCTACGGGTACGATCTGCAAATTTCCCAACAGAGTTTGCCAAGTCATCTACAGAGAAATCCGGAAAGAACTTGTCGATAAAATCCCACTCTGCGTATGCAGCCTGCCAGAGGAAGAAGTTGCTCGTTCGGTGTTCTCCTGAGGTACGGATGATTAGATCGATGTCGGAGAGTTCGGAGTGATCAAGTGCTTTTGCGATACCCTCTTCACTGTGGTCTTTTGTTTTACCTAAGGCTCGTACTACTTCATCTTTGCCACCGTAATCAATAGCCAGATGTAGAGTGAATCGAGTTTGATCTTTTGTCTCTTCTTCTACTTCTGCAATGAGTGCTGCAAGTGAGGAGGGGATGCGGTCTTTGCGACCACTGTGCACAAAGCGTGTCTCATTCTCCATAAATGTAGAGCGCTCTTTGGCAAGGTACTCTTCGAGAAGATCCATCAGCATGTCGATTTCTTTGGCGTCCCTCTTCCAGTTTTCGGTTGAAAAGCACCAGACAGTGAGGGTCTCTACTCTACTGTCTGCTCTGCACCAGTCAGTAAGCGTGCGAAAGTTCTCGACTGCCACCTTGTGTCCTTCCCAAGGTTTTAATGTACGTGACTTTGCCCAACGCCTGTTACCATCAGGGATGATGGCGATGTGGAGAGGGGTATGAGTGATAGGTGAAGAGTGAAGAGTGAAAAGTGAAGAGTGAAGAGTGAAGAGTGAAGAGTGGGTGCATATTACTCATTACTCATAACTCTTTACTTATAATTTAGTATTATTTCCAGCCCCAACCCAAACCACGGGGCATATACATCAGGATTATCTTCCATGTCTTTTTTAAGCTCATCTATCTCCACCCATTTCATATCCATAATTTCACTAGGATCTGGATGCATTTCTGTCGACTCCTCAGTAGCTCCTTTAAGCACAGTGTCGTATTCATATTCGGTACCTTTGCCGTCTGGGTCGTCTGCTTTATAGACGAAAGAGTCCACGACCTCGAGTCCTGTATGAAATCCACACTCTTCTTTAAGCCTACCTGAAGCCTCTACCTCAATATCAAATTTACCTTTTGGATGGCTACAGCATGTATTTGCCCAAAATCCTGGGAAGAGCATCTTTACAGAAGCACGTCTTTGGATGAGGATTTTCTTCATATCTGGGGTAAAAATGAAGACTGAGAAGGCCTTGTGAAGCTTTCCTCCTTCTGTGTGAGCCTCGATTATTTCGGACTTTCCGAGGCTTTCCCCCCTTTCATTGGTCAGAATGACGGTTTTCATGGGTTTATTATACCACTAAAATACGCTATAATAGTCCTAATGGAACAAATACAACAGATTCTCGCATATCAGATAGGTAGCAACTCTGTTAGTCAGCTTGCTATAGCGTTTGCGATCTTTCTCGGTATTTTTATCGCGATGAAAATTACCAGAAAGCACGTCGTTAGTCGCATGATCAAAATGTCTCAGAAAACAAGTTCTAAGGTAGATGACACCGTCTCAGCTTTTCTCGGCGGTATCAAAACTCCAATATACTTACTTGTTGCCCTGTTCATAGCGATGCAGGGAATCGAAGTCCCTGAATCTATGAACTTGATCATCGATATTACTATTTTGGTGGTGATTGTTTCACAGGTTATTAAGCTTCTTGAAGAGGTGTTCTCTATGATGCTTGGTGCGCAGTTTAAGAAAAGTAATCCGAATTCCGAACTCCCTGGAATCTTCCGCATTGGTATTCGCCTACTTCTATGGTCTATTGGGTTCCTTCTGATTCTCTCCAATGCTGGAGTTAATATTTCTTCTCTTATAGCCGGTCTTGGTATTGGAGGTTTGGCTATCTCACTAGCATTACAGAATATTCTTTCTGATCTCTTTGCTTCATTTTCTATCGCAGTTGATAAGCCATTTGAGATAGGGGACTTTATCATTATTGGAGAGCATAAAGGGACAGTAAAGCATATCGGAATGAAGACAACACGCATTACAGCACTAGAAGGAGAGGAGATTGTTATTTCTAATGCAGAGCTTACTTCTGCACGTGTCCAAAACTACAAGAAGATGCAAAAGCGACGTATCGTGTTTAGCTTTGGTTGTACCTATGACGCAAAGCCCGAGCAGCTGGAAAAGATCGCTGGAGACGTCGCCAAGATCATAGAAGATCATAAGTTGGCAGAAGTTGATCGCGTGCACTTTAAAGCTTTTGGCGATAGTGACCTGCAGTTTGAAGCGGTCTATCTTATGACAACCAGTGACTACACTGACTACATGGATACACAGCAGGATATTAATGTTCGTATTCTGAAATACTTCGCAGAAAATGGATTAGAAATGGCTTATCCAACACAAACACTCTACGTAAAGAAAGACGATTAGGAGTGCATTTTATTGAGAGTGGAAACAAGTGCGATGATGCGTGTATACTCTTTTCATGCTCGGACTTCAATGTACAGAATCTTCAATTCGTGCTGCTGCTGCTAAAAAAAGTGGACAGTTGCTTTCTGTGCACGCGCGAGCAGAACAAAAGCTCGGTAAAGATGTGTTTGCAGGTGGAGAAGTACTCGATCAAGAGAAAGTTATAGAAGCGTTAGTAAAACTTAAAAAGACACTCAAGAAGTCCGGCAAAGTTACACTGTGCCTGTCTCCACGAGTGGTGTTTACACATTTACTTCGAGTGCCCAAGGTACGCTCTGGTCGATTGACGAATGTTGTGCGAACAGAGTTAGAAGCAGTACTTCCAGAAGAGATAGAGGATATGCAGATTCACTTTACGCCGATAAGAAGAGACAAATCAGGAACGCGTATTGCAGTAACTGCTGTGAAAAAAGATATTTTAGAGTCGTATAAGGACTTATTAAAGAAATCTAAGTTCTCGCTGGGTAACGTCACGACGACAGGGCTCGCTCTTGGTGATATGCTCAAGCACGAAGATACCTTTATGTTGGTAAACATCGAAGACGAAGAACCAAGTATCGTAGTATTTATTGGAGGATTCCCAGTCGATGAGCAGCTCTTAAGTTCTAGTGCTGCACAGTCTGTACTTTCTACAGTACGAAGCCTATTGGCGGAATACAAAGAAGATGACATGCCTGTACAGCACATCGCAGTGCACAGCTCTAAAGAGTTCTTTGCGAAGATAGAGCAGGGATTTATTCCAAAGAAGGTTGCTAAAGAAAAAAGAGAAGAAATGGAGGAGGCAGTGACGGTAGAGCATGTCCTTCCTAGTCTTAAAAAAGCAGATCTTGTCTGGGGTGGTCTTATTGCTTCTTCTCTTGGAAAAGGTTTGGATGTTCGCAAGAGCGCTTCTTCCTGGCCATTTATGCAAACGGTATTACTTGGGTTCTTTGCAGTTGTTGCTGCGTACTTTGTGTGGACCATTGGAAGCGTGCAGATCTTAGGAGTATGGGCAGAGATACAGTCGTGGTTCCCAATCAGTATTTCTTTGTAGCCATAAACAAAACCGCCAACCAATATAATTCAGTGGACGGTGTTTGTTTTGATCGCAGTCGATTTGAAGCAAGCTTCATTTCTAAACGACCTCTATAGTATAGCAAACTTTGCTTAACATTTCAATGCTCATATTAGAGCAGAATTTAGTGAATATGAGCTGTTTTATGGTCTCAAATTCGCTATGCTGCCTATCCATGACCTCTCGCAACACTCTCGGCGAAAACTTAGCTGCTATGCTAAAAGGCGGCGTTATTATGGATGTGGTAAATGCCGAGCAGGCTCTTATTGCGCAGAAGGCAGGAGCTTCCGCTGTTATGGCTCTCGAGCGTGTACCTGCAGATATCAGAAGAGATGGTGGCGTCGCGCGTATGAGTGACCCGCTTCTTATTAAAGAGATAGCTGCTGCAGTCAGTATCCCAGTGATGGCTAAAGTACGTATAGGACACACGGCAGAAGCACGTGTCATCGAAGCTCTTAATGTTGATTTCATCGATGAAAGCGAAGTGCTCACTCCTGCAGATCCATTTGATCATATTTCAAAGACTGATTTTAAGATCCCATTTGTCTGTGGAGCGACAAACCTCGGAGAGGGTTTACGCAGAATTAACGAAGGTGCTGCGATGATTCGTACAAAAGGGGAGGCGGGGACAGGGAATGTGGTAGAAGCAGTGCGTCATATTAAGATGATCAACAAAGAGATCGCAGACCTTAAAGAGAAATCTAAAACAGAGATGAGCGTATTTGCAGAGATCGAACGTATCCCACTAGAACTTCTCGAACGTGTACGTGAGCTACAGAGACTTCCTGTTGTTACGTTTGTAGCCGGAGGGATCGCTACTCCTGCGGATGCTGCTCTTATGATGTCATTAGGGGCAGAAGGAGTATTTGTAGGTTCTGGTATCTTTAAGTCAGAGAATCCAGCAAAAACTGCAGAGGCTATTGTACAAGCGACAGTGCACTTTGAGGATGCTGTACTCGTTGCAAAAGTATCGGAGGGCCTAGGTGAGGCAATGGCAGGTTTGGAGATTGATGTGCTGGAAGTGGCGATGGCGGAGAGAGGGCAATAAGAAGTGGAAAGTGGAAAGTGGAAAGTGGAAAGTGGAAAGTGGAAAGTGGAAAGTGGATAAAGAATGACTAATGACTAATGACTTTAATCCGACAACCGGCAACCGACAACCAATTATGGTTGGTGTTTTATCTCTCCAGGGTGACTTTGCAGAACACATCAGCATTCTTAATCAGCTTGAAGTGGATTCTTTAGAGATACGATCTATAGACCAATTATCACAGTGTGATGCACTCATCCTTCCCGGAGGAGAGAGCACGGTGATGATGAAGCTTTTAAAAGAAACAGGTCTGACCCAAGAAATCATTAAAAGAGCAAAAGAAGGAATGCCAATATTTGGTACATGCGCAGGAGCTATCCTACTTTCGGATTCCCATCTTGCACTTTTAGATATCTCTGTTAGTCGCAATGCGTATGGATCTCAGTTACAGAGTTTTTCCGATAAGATTTCCATTAAAGACATAGGCACTGTCGATGCTGTATTTATACGTGCTCCCATCATCACACGTATAGGGAAGAGTGTTTCTGTATTGGCTTTGCATAAAGAAAATCCAGTGCTCGTGCACCAAGGCAATATAGTCGCTGCTACGTTTCATCCGGAGATACGCTCGGAATTTGCTGTGCATGAGTTGTTTCTGGAGTGTCTTCATAAAAAAATCCTTACCGAGCACTAGAGGAAGCTGTGCTTTTGAACGGACCTCATCCCCAGCCCTTCTCCTTCCGCCCAAACTCCTTTCCAGGAGAAGAGAGCTTCACTTATACAAAAAAAGGACTTCCCCCCCTCTCCTGGTGGGCAAGTGGTCTGGAAGGAGGGGGTTAGGGGGTGAGGTTGGCTAGCAGTGCAAACTTGTTGTAATATTTAGTTACAGTGAAAGCGATATCTATTCATCTAGTCGGTCTAGCGATGCTCTTGCAACCGCTTTCTGTTTTGGCAGAGGGTGTGCACGATACATTTGCACAAAAGCAGGTTGGTATTTATCTGAATGTAAAAAATGCAGGGGATGAAGAGTTTGTATCCGGGGTTATAGACCGCCTTTCAAATCGTGGTATCCCTGCTCTTGTTTTTGATATAAAGGGATATTACGTTTATTTTGATAGCCAGTCTGGGCTTGCTAACGAGGCAAGTCTTGTCGTGCCACTGATTGATTTACCTGCGCTTATCGAAAAGGCACACAGCAAGGGGATTTATACAATTGCACGGTATGAAGCTGTAAAAGACAAATTCCTTGGCCGCGTGTTTCCAGAGACGCGTATGTCGCACCCTCAAACAGGAGTAGCGCTGGATACAGAATGGGTACATCCATCACATGAGATTGTTTTGGAGTATAACCGTCAGTTGATAGGCGAAATAGCGAGAGCTGGAGTCGATGAAATCAATCTAGATTATATTCGCTATCCAACAGATAACCTCTCTTCGCTTTCTACCATGCCTACTAGAGAAAAGATTGTGCACTTAGAAGCGTTTGTTCGTATGGCTCGTCGCGCTATTGATATGTCAGGCGCAGATACAAAGCTTGGTATTAGTACCTATGCAATTCTTGGCTGGTATTACGATAGTACGCTCAAAAATATTGGGCAGGACATTGTCAGGTTTGCTCCATTCGTAGATGTAATCTCTCCAATGGCTTACCCTCAGACATTTGCCCTTGGTGCGTATTTTAATCCTGCTATTCACCCACGTACGAGGGAGTATTATCTTGTTTCTCGGACACTAGAAGGATACAAAGAGATACTGGGTAAGGAGCACGCATGGAAGTTGCGTCCGTGGATTCAGGGGTACTTTGTAAGTACAGGAGATATGACGGAGCAAATAGCAGCGGTATACGACGCTGGCCTCTGTGGCTTTACTGTATGGAGTGCGAGTAATTACTATCAGCCTTTGTATAGCTCTTTGCAACATGCATCTGTACCTGAACGTTGCAGCATCACAGAGAAAGTCGCTCAGGTTATTGAATAAGTTTGAATTCATATTTAAATAAGCGGCATAGTGTTTGTCCTCTTTGGCATTCCACTTTTTTTATGAATTCTGTTCGCTATTTATATGTAACACTTCTTATCAGTGTGTTTACTTTTATGCCAGCGACTACGATAACTGCTCTTGAAGATGTAGCCACTAGTACGGTTTCTATTGCAGATGTA
>CAVOCY010000027.1:0-12553 GCA_963694385.1 Candidatus Altimarinota bacterium | reverse complement strand
TCTGTGAATATTCTTAGGTATAAGGAAAGAGCTGGATGTAAACATCCAGCTCTCCGCCTTTCAACCGATGTGAGTTGATCAGTCAGCGTCTGCTCCCGCGAAGAACATTTGTCGGTCGTCGTCCCACTTTGGGGTATGATCGTAGCCGACTTGTAGTCCACGAGTGTGCTTCTCATCGTGCCAGCCCCAGGCGGGGTCTTCAGCACGAGGTTCAAGGAACCCCGTTCCACGATGTGCAGTCACTTTTTGCAACGTTCCCACGAATTCGTGACCGTGGTACTGGGTGTACGCAGGGTCGCCGTTGCATGGCGTCATGTCACTGAGGACACAGCCGAACATGCCAGTTTCAGGATCGAAAACGATCCCTTCTGCACTCTTTGCAGGAATCTTACGTTCGAGGAATTTGCATTTTACCGAGTAGTCGTTACATTGCAGGACACCCGTAGGGGTTCCATTATTTTCGCGAATCTCGGTAAAGTTTCCCTTGTGGCGTTCCCCACGAAAATCGACGTACCCTTCACATCCATCGGATGGTTTCAGGTCTGCCAATGCGTCGTGGTTTTCAGCAGCAAGTTTCTTCAGCAAATCAGATACATTCATGATCAGTTCTCCGTACGGTTTGAAAGGACTAAGGCTTCGCTCATTAGCGGAACCTAATAGTATTATACCATCTTTAGTATAATTGTACAATATACGCCTAAAATAGCCCTAAGTGAGTCAATTGGTAGCCCGTAGGGGAATCGAACCCCTATTTCCAGGATGAGAACCTGGTATCCTAACCATTAGATGAACGGGCCTGCGAAGAGGATTCTACGAAGAACGCATGAAATACGCAAAATATCTCCTTGAATTCTCTCTGTTGAGCTTTATCGACTAGGATCCTGATTGGACATCACTATTTGCCTCTAGCTGAGGCCGATCTACACATCTATAAAACTCATTTCAGATTTTCCTGCCATTCCATCATCACCTAAGGCATCTGGGCTATATGAACCACTCATGGATTCATGGTCATTTTGGGTAACACTAAAATGAAACTTATTTTTTGATCCTCGATCGAACGCATATATCCGTCCGTCTTTGAGCACTATCATCATGCCTGCACGAGATACTCTATCATCTTGATTTACTAGTAATCCAGGTATTATTACTATTCCCTCTGATGCTCCACCAGAAATATCCTCTACAGATTGGTCAAAAAAATATTTTTTATATAGTGGTCTTCCAATCACCAATGCTTTTCCATCTTGCAATGGCTTAGAAGAGCCTTCGCAGTTGACTGTACATACACCACCGCTGTGCACCTCTACGGTTGCTGTTGTATTGTTAATAATAAATGTTGCCTTTGTTCCTTCTTTTGCTTTAATCGAACTAGGTTGTTTAGGTTTAAATTCGCGATTGATAATATTTTTTCCGAATGGATAGACAGAGCGTACAAATGTCACTGCATCATCTTTAAATCCATCTGTGTCTCTTAGATCATGAAACAAGGTGATGACTTCACGAACAGCATCGGATGTATCATTTTTACCATCTGGTAATGCCATAGTATCGTGTTGATCATGTTCCAAAAATATTCCAAGATCTTGTGCAATATGAGCAGCTATCTTTCCTTCTCGAACTTTTCTCGTGAAGTCTTCTACAACAAGATATTCCTGATACGTAAGGTTAGATATAAGAAGTCCTAAACGTTGAATCTTTCCTATATTTTCTGGCACTTCGTTTTCTGTTATCTGATTATTTTCTCTGTGCTTTAAAATTCCTGCTACTCCTTGCATAGTATTCTCTTGGATGGATGGTGCAACATCAGCTAAAGATGCTAGCTTATCCGTACTCGATGAATTTTCTTCTAATGCTTTCATATAATTTGTGTGGGCTATTTATATTTATTATAGCATAAATAGGCATATATGTATATAATAAGGATTACGCTTGATATGCGCATGTATCAGTTTTCCTCTATCATGGTCTCCATGCGTATCCTTGCTTTAGAGACTGATGCAGAGAAGATAAAGCAGCAATGCCTATCCGAAGGGGAGACAGTAGTCCTTATGACGTATTATCATGCTCTGAGCTTCTTCTTTGCCTCGTTGCGGGAAATCCTCTTTACGATAGTTATATTCGCAGTAGGAATTGCTCTTTCGTTTACTGGTGCACCACTGTTATGGGTATTAGGTGGATTATCTGCGGTATGGTTTTTCTTTATATTCTTTAATATCCTCAAAGCATATATCGATTGGCGATATGATTTTATCTTGGTGACTACTGATAAATTGGTACTGGTAGATCAGACATCGATTATTCACCAAAAGGTAAATCCGATTCATCTTGAAAATATCGGAAGCATCGCATCGGAAACACAGTATATGAACCTATTTGGATTTGGAAAAATTGTGATTAACCTAAAAGAGGGAGAAGGGGGACAGGCGATTGTTTTGGACTTTGTCCCTAATGCATCGGAGGTTGCTGCAAAAATCTCTAAGACTGTTACGTACTATCAACGATATGTTGATGGAGGGCATGTTCCACCATCACAATCAAATGCTCCTGCGCAGGGAGGCGAGTTGGGCGGGAGAGAGAACGTTTAATAGTTGCTCATCGGATGTTTCTGTAATGCGATCGACGGATCCAAATTTCTGGAGTAGCTCTTTCTTGGTTTTTTCTCCTATTCCATCTACATCATCCAGTGCAGAGCCCGTCATTACCTTTGCGATGCGCTTTTCTCTATGGCTGTTTGCAAACCTATGTGCCTCGTCACGTAGTCTTTGGAGGAGAAAACTTGCTTGAGAATTGTTAGGGAGATCAATGGGAAACGATTCTCCAGGTAAGAAGACTTCTTCTTCTCTTTTAGCGAGTCCTATAACGGGAATCTCAAGCTTTAGATCTTTTAGCACTTCAACCACAGTACTTAGTTGACCTTTACCACCATCGATCACGAGAAGATCTGGAGTAGATTTAAGAGATACATCTTCTGTTGTCGACCTTCGATGTAGCACTGCTGCTTTACTTGGTTTAAATTTATCAGGAATTGGTTTTATTGACGGAGACAGTCCGTGAATCGAAGAAAGATCATCAGAAATATTCAATTGAATGTACCACTCTAGTTTGCCGATTTCTTTTTCGAGAATATCGAGAGCTGCATGTTGAAGTTCACGATCTTTCGCATGCATTTCTACGTTGCCGTAGAGCACTTTTTCTTTTGATGATTTCCGTGCATCAAGTGTAAGAAGATCTACTGCACCCTTAGAAATAATCTGGACTTCATCTTTCCAGTTTTTGGGTACAGCAAGCCGATTTTCTTGGGTTTCACTCCAGGATTCGCGTTCTTTCTTTTTCAACTTTCTCATAATAATAGTCTCATCATTTTTCTGTAAATATTTTAGTCGTCTACCCAGTACTTCTTTGAGTGCTTTATAGTCGTCTATCTCACCTTCTATGACGGTTCGAATCGTAAAACTTCGGTACTCTTTGTTGGCAGGTTTTCCATTTTTTATCACCACCATCGACCCGACAGTTTCCGTTCCGCCAAGATGTGAGATGTCGTAGCCTTCGATGCGCTTGAGGTCACCATCAATCTGTAATGCGTTTTTTAGTTCACTTAATGCAGTTTCAATGTTCTGTGCTGCTGCTTCCCACTTGGCAAATTGCTGTGATACTTTTTGCTTCGCATTATTTTCTGCAAGCGCTAAGAGTTTTGACTTCTTTCCACGTTCTGGAGCACGGATTTCAACTTGCTTCTCTCGAATTTGTGCGAGCCATGCTTCTAAAATATTTCGATCTTCAATATCTTCTTGGATCAAAATCAAATCAGGAATATCCGTTTCGACGCTGTAGTATTGTGGAAGTAGCTCTGCGATGACAGCACCGATATTATCGGCTTCTCCAGCGAGTGCAAGACTGCGTTCTTCTACCAACCGTCCATTGCGTTCACGCAACACTACTACTTGTGCTTTTCCGCTTTGTAAAGCTATTCCAATGGCATCAGTATTCTCGCGTGAAGTATCAGAAACTACTTGTTGCTGGTCGAGAGATTCTATGTAAATTAGTGTGTCTCGTAGCTTGCCTGCCTTCTCATATTTTTTATCTACTGCAGCAGTTTCCATCATCTCTTTTAATGCGATAACTGCATCTTTATGATTACCTTTAAGAAATCGCATCACAGATTCTATACCTTCGTTGTATTGTTTTTTGGTAATGTCACCAACACAGAGACCGTTGCATTGTCCTATCTGATATTCCAAACATGCACGCTCTGGGTTTTTGCTTTTATTCAGTGCATCAGTAGCAATTGTGCATGAACGAAACTTAAAAACTTCATGGAGTGTATTTAGCGTTCGTTTGATGTGATAGGAGCTAAGGTACGGACCAAAATATCGTGCGTCATCCTCTTCCATCTGTCGTACTACACTTAAGACGGGGAATTCATTTTTGGTTATTCGGACATACACATAGTTCTTATCGTCTTTCATTAACACGTTATATTTTGGCTTCGCTTCTTTGATCAAATTTGTTTCTAGAATCAATGCCTCAAGTTCTGTAGTGGTTATTGTTACGTCAAAGTCTGTTATATGTTTTATTAAAGAGAGCTTCCAAGGCCCCGCCTTCGCCAAGGCTTCGGCGGGCAGGCTTAGTTGTAGGTAAGATCGAAGTCTATTTCGCAAGTTTTTAGCCTTACCGATATACAGCACATCTCCCTTTGCATTCAGCCAGCGATAGACTCCAGGCTCTGTAGGAGCTTTTGCAACGCGCTTACGAAGTTCGATAAGATGTTTGGTTTCCTCAGTCATTGTGCTGTTATAGTACCTGTATGTCTAAGCCTCTGGTATCCGTACTTATTCTTAATTATCGCAATCCACAAGCAGCCGTGGCGTGTGTACAGAAGTTTTTGGATCAGACTATTGCGGATCAAATAGAGATTTTGGTGATAGATAACCACTCAGATGATGAATCTGTAGGAGTGCTACGCAATCGAGTAGGGGATCACCCACAAGTACGGATTATCGAAACGCCAGATAATGATGGTTTTGGGTATGGATATAACACTGGAGCGCGCTTCGCATCAGGAGAATATCTTTTGATTAATAATCCCGACAAGATGATGCCACGTGACGGAGTAGAGAAGCTAGTAGCTCGTATGCAGGCTGATGAGTCGCTTGGAATCCTCGCGCCGCGCCTTGTGCATGCAGATGGTTCTAGTCGCCTCTCTATTCGTCGCTTCCCTCACTTAATAGACGTTATTTCACGTAGAAGTTTTATGGGGAAGCTCTGCCCGGGATGCTTGAAACGATACTTGATGCTGGATAAAAGTATGGATGAGGTACAGGAGGTGGATTGGGTTGTGGGAGGATGTCTTATGATTACGCGAGAGATATTTAACCAACTACATGGCTTTGATGAGCGCTTTTTCTTATTTTTCGAAGATACAGATTTGTGCCGTCGGGTTGGTCAGCTTGGTAAGAAAATAATGTATAATCCATCCGTAGAAGTGGTAGATAAGCGTAATCGTCTATCTGGAGAGCGATTTTCTGATTTGATATTCAAAAAAACAGGTAGAATTCATGTTTCAAGTGCTTTTAAGTACTTCTGGAAATGGCGATCTAGTGCTTGACCTCAAATGTCCCATACCGTAGCCTTTGTCAGCTAAATCATGAAAATGATATCCTTACAGACAGAGGCACGACCAGAGAACCAAGCGAAGTTTATTCGCTCTGAGGGTAAAGTTCCTTGTGTTCTTTACGGAAACGATGTTGAGCACACGCAGTTAACATGTGATTACAGTGAATTGTATCGTACATACGCAAAGGCTGGGGAGAGCGTACTTGTTGAATTAGATATTGCAGGAAAAAAAGTACCTGTTCTCTTTCACGAGCTTCAGTTCGAGCCAGTAAGCGATGCAATCGTTCACGTAGATTTCTTTGCTGTTGATATGAAGAAGGAAATTGAAGCACGTGTTCCACTGCACTTTGAAGGAGAGTCTCCTGCAGTTAAGGAGCTTGGAGGTGTACTAGTATCAGTAATGGATCACGTTTCTGTAAAATGTTTGCCTACAGCTCTTCCTTCGCACCTTGAGGTAAATATCGAAAAGCTAGAATCATTTACTGATTCGATTATTGTGTCTGATATCGTTATTCCAAGTGGAGTAACTATTAGTGATGACTCAGAATCGATGATTGCAACCGTACAGGAGCCACGTAAAGAAGTTGAACTAGAACCAGAAGCAGCAGTAGAAGGTGCTGAGGATGCAGAAGGTGAAGGTGGTGAAAAAGTAGAAGGAGGTGAGGGCTCCGATGCTCCAGCCGCAAAAGAGAAGTCAGAGTAAACAACATTCTTATGCTATCGAGAACACTTTCTGGGCTTATCCTTGTACTTACGATTCTAAGTGGGGTAGTCATTTTTTCTACTGTTCCTCAGTTTGATTTTGAATATGGTTCTATTCGTCCATCACAGAAGGTGGCAGAGGAGCGTCGCCGTGAAACATCGTTTTCATCGGGTATTCTTTCTCGATTTAGCTTATTTCCTAGCTCTCGTAACAAGCCTGTTCCGATTGCGGTAATGATCGAAAACCATGAGCTAGCTCGTCCACATCACACAGGTCTAGATCAGGCACTTATGATTCAAGAATTTTTAGTAGAAGGATTCATTTCGCGTTTTGTAGCAATTATAGATGCTCGTAACTTACCTCGAGAAATAGGCCCAGTGCGTAGTTTACGTCCCTATTTTCTTGATGGCATAAAACCTTGGGCTCGTACGGTATTTCATGCAGGAGGAAGTCCAGAAGCACTTAAGCGTGTGCAAGAAGGTTCGGAATTTTATGCATTAAATCTGCTCTACTTTGATGATGCAAAGGGAGAGTATGGATCTTTCCGAAAAGATGGAGCGCCAGCTCCTCATGATTTATTTTTAAAGAAAAAAACGCTCAACAAGTTCCTTGCTGATATTCCAGAGCGCCTATTACAACCTGTAGCATGGCCACCATATACAATTGGAATACCAGAAGGTGGAGAAGAGGCTAGTAGCATGCGTATTAATTTCTTTAATGTAGAGCATAATGTTTCATATGAGTATCAGGCTTTGGCAGAAAAGTATCAGAGAACGAATGGTGGAGAGGTAAGTCCTGCAAGGCCATCAACAGTAGTAATCATGGAGGTTCCTATTAATTACATTGGAGAATACGGTCGATTATTTATGACGCTCGAAGGCAGTGGTCGTGCAAAAGTCTTTCACTCTGGAAAAATGTGGGATGGCCGCTGGAGCAGAGGTTCTGATACAGAAATCTTCCGCATCACAGATGCATCAGGAGAAGAAATTCCTTTCAAAGCAGGACAAGTATGGATGACCGTACTTCCTACACTCGAACGAGTAAGTTGGGAGTAATTAATCTCGTAAGAAATTTGGTAAGATGAGTGGAGCTTTGAGGTCTGGAAGTTTTTCTATGAGCTCTAGGTCTTCCAATGCAACTTTTCCAATGTAGAGCCGCTTAAGATCTCCATCATTTTCGATAAACTTTTCAATAGCTTTGAGTCCACGGAAGTACGCCATGCTCTTTGTAAATCCTCCAGGCTCTGAGGTATCTTGCAAACCTCGTTTCATAGAAATGCTCTGCTGTAGCGCTTTAGCTGGTGTGTAGCCTAGTTCTGCTTGTAGGTAGGTTCTTGTTTGGGCTAGAGAATGATGTAGTCCGTATTCTAAACCAAGAATATTTCTACAGGAGTTAAACTTTTTTTCTGCATAGGGACTTAGCACACCTTGTTCGTTGAAAATTGCGAGTCCTTCTTGGGTATCTAGATATCCTGCGCATCCACGTCTCAGTATTTGGTATGGTTGGTGACTTCCATTTTCTGAAGTCAGTACATGTGTTTCAATTTCATGGGCAATAAGAGATGCAATATCTTCTTCTGAAAATTTTGCTTCTGCTTGAATATAGATATTATTTCCTCCTACGGTTACACGTGAAACAAGTTTTTGACGAATACTTACATTCCAATCATGTAGACTGTATTTCTTTAGGATTTCCTCAAACCTTTTTTGAGCCTGTTCTGCGTTCATAAGCCTGTTTACCGTAAGGTCACAGGCGATCCGAGCGCTGTAATCTTTTTCTGCAGTATCAAGTAATCCTTTTGTAGGAGCGCCAAATAGTTTGATGGAAGCTTCTGTAAACTCCTTATTATTTCCTCGGGACTTTAGTAGGGTAATGCGCTTTAAGAGTTCCTTTCTTTTTTTCTCAAGCAAGGCGCCTAGAGGTGAGTCATCAGTAATCTTATCTTGTAATCTTTTTGCAGCATCATCAAGATCTGCACCAATTTCTGAATAGGTAAATGTAGGGTTATAGAGCTCATCTTCTCGTAGTCTTTCAATCTCTTCTTCAAGATTAAGAGGCTTGATATGTTTTAGAAGAAGTAACTCTTTATCAAGCTTACCGAGTAGTCGGTCTAGTGCACGACTATCCGTTTTCTTTACAGCTTTCTTCTTAGGCTTACCTGTCGTTTTCTTAGTGGGGTCTATCAGGAATCCATTAAGATCTCGAGATCCAACTATTGCTTTATGCGAAGCCGTTTCTCCAGACTGAACAAGGGTTTTAATCTTCTTGCCTCCCAGAGTAAATTTTGTGCGATAGAGACCGCTTGTTTCATCAGATTCTACTCCTTCTTTTTCTCGTAAGTCATCAATGAGTTCTTTACTGAATGTTGTACGCTCTTCCCCACTATCAATAGCGGCAAGTACTTCTATTGTTGACCCATCACCAAGTGTAATTTGAATAGGCTCTTCGAGTCCGAGCGTTGGTTTTTCTTGTGATCCTTCGGTCGTCTTCTTTTTTGTTTTGCTTCCAAATAAATCTTGTCCGATACGAACACCTTTTTCTGGAGACTCCACAGTAATTCCCTGAACTCGGTCGAGCCTTGCTCTTAGTGGGGCAAGATTGGCGATTTGTACGTTGAGTCCTGCTCGAGCATTAACTTCTAGTAGAGCTGGTCCCATTTGTTCATCAATAGCGATGTCTACAGCAAGATACCCAATATTGGTAATATGTTGAATACGAGAGCAAATGAGAAGTATCTCATCCCAATAGGGGATACGGTGACCTGAAACCTCTCCCCCATGTGGAAGCTGCTCTAGGATATTGTGATACTTCACGCCGTATGTTGTTTCGCCTTTAGCGATGTCTATCCCTATGCCTATCCCTCCAAGATGGATATTTGCCTTTCCGTCACTGTCTGCAGTAGGAATACGAAGCATGGCCATCACTGGTACCAAGTTGAATACGATGATACGAAGATCAGGCAGTCCTACTGGGCGAAATGGAGCAAAGCAATCATGTGATTTGAGAATCTGTTCAAAGAACGCAGTATCCATCATTCCTTTTAGTGAAAACTTTCCATCAAGAATATCTTCGATGTGTTCGCGAAGCTCTTGGTCTTCCATTGGGGTTTTGCCATTGCGTAAGAATCGTCCTTTTTTATCTCTTCCACGTAGAACGATAATACCTTCTCCACCAAAGCCATGGTTAGGCTTAAGGACACACTCATCAGGTAATTGTGAAAAATCAAATTCCCATACTTGGTCACGATTTTCTATACGCCCGTAAAGCTTTGCTACAGGAATACCACGTGCTGCAAGGTAGGCTTTTGTCTTGAGTTTGCTATCTGCAAGAGCAGTAGCTTTTTTGGGATTAAACGGCCTGATGTACAGCAGTGTGCGCGCATTTAATCCTAGAACGCCGCGATTGGAGAAAAAGGGAAACATAGAAATCGGATTACTCTTCTTGCATATGTTTAAAGACTTCTCGGAATCGGAAATACTCAACAAGGCGAAGCCCGGTCCACTTACCGAGGAAAATGTTGATAACAATGGTAATAAGAATCAGTTCTGGATACGCAAGGATGAGTGATTGCAAGAATGCGAGTTGCACGATAAATACACAGAACAGTGCAGCCATTACGGTCTCGCCAATACCAAAGAGTGCAGCTTTCCATCCTTCTTCTGTTTTCACATTCAAGAAACTTTCAGAGAGTGTAGACATAATGAGAAGTACAAAGATGGTATCTCCAGAGAGTGTAATACCTTTGTAGGCACCAAGTCCGAGTAAGGCAAGTAGCGTCAAACTTACTACAGTAAGAATTATGGCAACTTTTGGGATATATAGAAGGCGCCAACGTTTCATTATCTTTCGTGTGGCGTATCCTGTTACCAAGATAAAGAGGAGGAACAAAAGCCCCAAATCCCAGCCCAGTGCCAAGAAGCTAAGAGCAAGGATAGATGGCGTATACAAGCCAAACGTTGTGATTCCAATGACCTGCTTGAAGAAGGCGAGAATGGTCGCAATGAGTGGAAGCATCAGAAGAAGAATTACTGTTTGAGATGAAACACCATGTGTCAGCATAGAGTTTACTAGAGAGGAGAGAATATTCCATGGACGAATTCCTGTACTGGATTTATCGACAACAATGAAGTCGATATCTCTTTGTGTAAGTTCTGCGACAAAACTTCCCATGTCTCCAGAAGACATCAGTGGATTAACTGCTTCTTTGCGCGTGACTAAAATTTGGTGCGGTTTAATAACGGTAAACGGACCTCCGGCAGTACGTGCGAGTGTTCCAAGTCCGCGGTCTGTAATAAGTACAATAGTTTGATTATGAATCGCTTCGAACTTATCGGGATTTCCTTCTACCGCACGCATCAGTGCTTGCAATCCTTTAACACCTTCCGTCCAAAGTATGATAGCTTCTGCACCATTGAGTGTTGCACTTTCTTCGCTAAGCATAGCAAAGATAGACTCCTCAACCCCTAGAGGTATTGTGGATGTTTCTGGTTGCAATAGTCGCAAGTACACTCCTGCTTCTGCAGCTGCAACAAGATGAAGGTTAAGTTTATCAAGTGGGATAGAACTATCTGCAATCAGTACTATTTTTCTGTCATATACCGTAATAGATCGCGAGGTTTCTACTACCTGTCTTTCTCCTTCTATGATTGTAGAAATACTTAGCCGCATGGTTACAACACCAGGTTCATCTGGAGTAAATACCGCTTCAACGGATCTGCTAATTGGTACAGTGCTTTCTCCTCTGTACCAGATGTATTGGGTACTATTACCGAGTCCATGGCTGGCAGAGGCATCCAGAACAATTGTTCTTCCTACTGGCACTTCATCTGGTCCAGTAATTATAGCGCTAAGAGCTTCGGCTGTAGGCGCTTCTTGCGCAGGGCACGAGAAGGGTAAGGCGAGAAGGAATATGGAGAGGAATAGATTCTTCATAAGTGTGATTGTAGAGAAACATTATTTATTACGTTTGCGCATCATTTGCATGCGGCCTTTTGCTTGGTGAAGCTCTTTATACTTCTTTAATTGTCCTGTGAGCTTTTCCACGCAGCGATCTAGTGCTTCTCCTACTTCAGGCCTTCGGGATTCTGCTCTCAGCACCTTTTTTGGCAGCTTTACGGTTACGGATACTTTCATAGCATCACGTTTCTTTTCCGTTTTCCTGTGTTCTGCATCTACGCGGATATAACTGCCTTCATCTTTGACTTTTTTGCAGTACGTAGCCAATTTCCCTAGTTTTCGTGCTACAGCAAGCAACTCTCTATCGTTGTAGTGGAATCCTTTCTCGAAATGTTGAATATTCATTACAATTAGGGGAAGGAGGCTAAATTCATGGATATCATACCAGTCTTTGCAAAAGGTGGGTAGATTGGAAATTTTGGCTCAAATGTGCTAAAATAGTAAGAATTTTACAAAAACAAACATATGGGAAATCTTGAAGTAATAAGCGAGCAAATTACCAGTGCTACCGAAGCCTTAAAAAAGGCTCGAGAAGACCAGATCGATGGACGATTGCTGAAACTAAAAGACCTGCTTGTATCAGTAGGGTCTGATGTACAAAAGGAGCTAGCAGACGAGATTGATGCAGCATCTAAAGCACTAGAGACTCATATAGATGGGAATGCAATTGCAAAAGAGGCACAGCTCGCTATTGATGGAATTCGTACTCAGCTCGATAAATTGAGGGGAGGTATGTCTACTACGGAGACAGGAAAAGATACAACGGGGAAGTCAAAGGAGGAGCCAAATTTGTTTGATAAAGTAAGAAATTATATTGGCGGATTCTTTAGTAGTGCGGGCGGAGTGGCTAGTGGCGCAGCTGCGGCCGGATGGAAGCAGGCTGTTTCTGGATGGAAGTCTGCAACTAACGGATGGGAGTCAGCGAAGAATTTTTTCGCATTCAAACTTGGGTCATCAATGCGTGATATTAAGCAAATGCCAATAATTGGAGGCATGGTAGAAAATGCACTTGCGTTAATCGGAGTTGATAAAGTGCGTATGAATTTTACTAAAGCATTACGTTCTGTAGGATTTACGAGTATTAATACAGGAGGTGGAGAGCGTCTAGCTGATATCCTTGAAGATGCACGGTTTACTGGAGCAAATGGCAAGAATGCAATGGCAGTATTAGCACAAAAACTTCGTACAGCGTATCCAGAACCAGCTACAACTATTACATACAAAGAGATTAAAAGTGTTTTGGATAAGTCGGCTCCAGCGACTAAAGTGGTGAAGCCG
>CAVOCY010000026.1:0-13585 GCA_963694385.1 Candidatus Altimarinota bacterium | reverse complement strand
GACCTCACCCCCAGCCCCTCTCCTTCCGCCCCAAACTCCTTTCCAGGAGAGGGGAGCTCTGCGAAACAAGATAAACAAAGTTCCCCTCTCCTGGTGGGCAAGTGGCGTGGAAGGAGAGGGGGGGGGTTAGGGGGTGAGGTTAGAGTATTATTCTCAAAAACTTCCGTTTCCCGACTTTGTAGATCCCCTCTTCTATTTCTGCATCGATTGAATCTATAGCTTTGTCATCTTTCTTAATCCCTCCCTGCTCTATAAGTCTGCGAGATTCGGATTTAGAGGCAATCAATCCTTCTGATACCAATACATCTATCAGCTTTGCCCCCTTAGCAGCTTTGACCGCAGGAACATCATCGGGGACGCCTCCGTCTTTAAACACAGTATCAAAGTTCGCCTCTGCAGCATCAGCGTCTTTTGCGCTGTGATACATAGTGACAAGCTCTTTTGCCAGCCTCACCTTTGTATCTCGGGGTTTCCCTTCAAAAATCTTCTTTACTTCGTCCATTGGGATGTCGGTACAACATTCGAAGTAGGTCTCCATCAGGTCATCGTTGATTCGCATTGCTCCGCCAAACATATCATTAGGTGTGTCATCAAGATAAATACAATTCTCGTAAGTCTTACTCATTTTGCGACCGTCAGTACCCTCAATCAGTTTTGTAGTGAGGACAAACTTTTCTCTTTTGCCGTAGACTTTTTGGAGTGTACGACCGGCAAGCATATTAAAGTACTGATCGTTCCCTCCTAGTTCGCAGTCGACATCGAGTTCTACTGAGTCGTACCCGACCATTAATGGGTAGAGAAATTCAGATATTGCTACTGAATTCCCTTCCTTTAATCGCTTTGAAAACATGTCGCGCTCCAACATTTGTTGAACGGTAATGTGACTTGCAATTTTTGCAATCTCTTCGAATCCGAGCTTTTCGAGCCACTCGTGGTTGTAGCGAATTTCTACTTTGGAGAAATCCAACACTTTCTCTGCCTGTGCTTTGTACTGCTCGAAGTTCTTTTCGACATCTTCTTTCGTAAGAGCCACTCGCATTTTATCCTGCCCAGATGGATCCCCTATCATCGCGGTAAAGCTCCCGATGAGAAAGATCACCTCATTCCCTTCATCCGCAAAGGCTTGGAGCTTTCGCAGAGGCACGCTGTGCCCTAGGTGTAAGTGTGCTCCCGTTGGGTCAATCCCTAAGTATACGCGAATAGGTTTGCCTGCTTTGAGCTTTTTTTCGGCAAGATCTCTTGGGGTAACGTTTGTAACGCCTCTGGTGAGAAGTTCGGACATACGTGCAGCATAGCAAAAAATCATGAATCATGAATCATGAATCATGAATTTCCGTCATAGTATGGCTATGGAATTCATCGTTTCAGAATCTGGCCGCCTCGATGCGCTTATTGCAGCGCAGGATTCCTCTGTATCCAGATCAAAAATTCAGCAGGCCATTAAAGAAGGTTTGGTTACAGTAAATAGTAAAGTAGCGAAGAAGGCGTCACTGAAGGTTGTCGAGGGAGACGTAATATCTTTTACCGATAACCGACAACCGACAACCGACCACTCAATCGACCCCATCGATCAAAAGCTCGAAGTCCTGTTTGAGGACGATGCGGTGATGGTTATCAATAAGCCTGCAGGAATTGCTGTGCATCCAGGGCACTCGATGGATGCAGATGAGAAGACGGTTCTTAATGGAGTTGCCTATCTATTTAAAGAGCGCAACATCCCCTTTTCTGCGGACTCGACTCTTTCTCACCGCTTAGATAAGCCCACAACAGGGTGTTTAGTTGTTGTTAAAAATAACAACAGTTATCAGTCACTCCAAAAGCAATTCGAAGAGCGGTCGACAGAAAAATCTTATTTGGCAGTTGTATCTGGAGTTCCAGAGTATACCGAGGCCACAATTGATGCTCCTATAGGGAGAAACTTAACAGATCGCACAAAGATGTCTGTCTTAAAAACATCTAAGTCTCGTGAGGCAAAAACAACGTACCGCGTGCTTGAAAAGAGTGAAGACTGTGCACTTCTAGAATGTGACTTGCACACAGGCCGTACACATCAACTTCGTGTTCACCTTTCTTCGGTTGGTCATTCTATCCTAGGCGACACTACGTATGGTTCCCCTGCCAGTGAAAAGATATCAAAGCTCTACCAAATAGAAGGGCTATGTCTGCATGCACGGTCTATTACATTTACGTCACCTGCAGATGATAAGAGGCATACTGTAGAGGCTCCTCTATCAGAGACAATAATCAGTGCGCTAAAAGAAGTTGGTCTTACGGTGTAAATACTATCTTGTACTCGAGTATGTCGAGGATGTAGCCGTCTTCGGACCTCACAACTATGTCGTATACGTTATCCCCTCTTTTTAAGGTATTCATCTCTGCTGAGGCAATGTAGTTAAAGAACCCCTTGCCTTGCTCGAAGAGTCGTAGCCTGTAACCGTTGACCCATACAGAAGCAGCTTCTGGTGGAACATTTCCTTCTATCAGTGTTTCGATATTAGACATTGTATATACAGAACCTGTTGTTGGACCAAAAAATGTAACGCTTCCTGGCATCAACGGAAGATTGTTTGGAAGATCTGTTTCTTCTACAGTGCGTGGTCGACGTGTTGCCTCTGCACCTTCTACACCTTCTACTCCCTCTTCTAGTACTCCTTCTTCGGATCCTTCTTCGAGCATTACAGTAAGGATAGCTTTTTCGGATCGGTATCCTCCACGGTTAATTGCTTCGATTTCAAATACGTTCTTCCCGAAGTTATAGTTTTTGAATTTTACATTGGCAAGATACGACCACTCTGTATCTCTTGGGGAAAATAACTGCAAACGGTAACCATTGACGATAATACCAATGGCTCCTTTTGGCGCTTTTCCAGAGATTTCAATTTCTGACTTAGAGGTAAGGTACGTCTCTCCTGCATTTGCTGGAGTTGTAATTGTTGGAGCCTCTGGTGGCTTACGGTTGCGTTTTACTGTGCGGATAGCTTCTGCGATAACGACTCCACCATCATCTACTGCTTCGATCGTAATACTTACTTCATCTTCGTCGGCAAGGGTAAGCTCTTGCTCGAAGCTACCAGCTTCTGCATCGACATTTGCAAGGTAACCATTGATACGTACTTTATCTACTGCAGATCCAATGCGTCCGGATACTTTTACTGTTGCAGACTCGATAGTAGAATCACTCTCCGGTGACTGCACTTCTAAAATGATGCCATTAGAAATTGTATCATCAGGCCCTGTAGTTACAAGCTCATCAGGAATATCTGTTTGCGCATAGATAGCGCGGCTACGTTCTACAAACTGCGAAAGTATTTGTTGTGGGTCAAGTGGATTTCGAAGGACGTAGAGATCTGTTTCTTGCTCTCCGCCTATTGGGAGTGTGAACTGCTGCCCTTCTCCCACTATTATCTTCTGGTTACTTCCAGCGATTGTAATCTCTAGCCCAAGTCCATCTGCAGAGAAGACAGAGAGAGACCGTGGTGTCATCACCACTTCTGCTTGAGATGGAATTTCTGCACTAATAAAAGGGCTTATTGCTGTGCGAGTAATGGTACCAGAGTATGTAGCAAGTTTTGGGGATGCCATCCAGATCGTTCCTTCCTCTAGGTGGACTGTGACTTTACTAAGCTCTTCTCCTTGATAGCTATCTTCTACACGTATTTGTGTACTTTCGTCGATTCGTACTGAGGACCCATCAAAGAAATCAAGTGTTGCGAAGTTTCGTGGACTAGAAACTATTGTGTCACCTACGTAGAGCTTGAGTTCGTTTTCTGCTCTCTTGAGTGGGCCGTTATCAACAGAAACATTTATTACTCCGCGATCTTCTATAGTAAGCACTGCAGCAGTAGAGCGGATAGCGTTTCCAACGCCAAAGAACGTGAGGGTCTTATTTCCCAAAAGCAGTACAACTATAAATAAAGCACCCACCGAAAGAGTTTTACGTAGACGCACATTACTCTTTGGTTCTGTTCCGTGTCTTCTACGCCGTGGGTGTCTACTTTGTCTCATAGGAGGTGGATTATAGTACAATACAAAAATCCTGCCAAGTACCTATTGAAGACACCTTGTATTCAGCAATTACATTGTCACTCGCAATATTTCTGTCTCGGATGTCTCATCTCTTTCTACGAGGATCTTTCCCCAGTCACTCATAGTGCGGTAACCCTCCTCTTTAGCTTTAGCGAGAATGGTTTCTGCTGTTTCATTCTGAATAATGAGTTCTCGAATTGCCGGAGTCGCAATGAGGAGTTCTGGAAGTGAGGTTCGTCCGCTGTAGGTGTTATTATTGCTTGGGTCACATTTTCCATCTTTGCATTCTGGCTTTAATGTGCGCACCAATCTCTGAGCTAGAATCGCACGAAGTGCAGGAGCAAATGTATACGGGCTTACTCCCATGGAAAGCAAACGCGGGATAGCTTCTACTGCAGAGTTTGTGTGCAGTGTAGAGAGCACTAAGTGACCGGTAAGTGCTGCATCGATAGCTGTTTGTGCTGTTTCGTAATCACGGATCTCACCAATCAAAATAACATCGGGGTCGTGACGCAAAATAGATCGAAGCCCAGAAGAGAAGGTGTAGTCATGGTCTGGATCTATTTGGCTTTGCACAATTCCACTGAGTTCGTACTCCACAGGATCTTCTAATGTAATGATGTTACGGTCTTTACCAACAATGGTCTGTAGCAGTGCGTACAGCGTCGTTGTTTTACCAGATCCTGTAGGACCGGTAATAAGAAAGATTCCGTTTGGCAGCTGGACAATATCACTAAGTTTTTTATAGATTTCTTCATCAAATCCTAGTTGTTCTAGCGGAACAATTCCAAGTTCTGGGTCCAAAATACGCAGGGTGAACTTTTCCCCAAATCGAGAAGGAATAGATGCTACACGAATGTTTACGCTACGCTTTTCGTGCTCAAATGTGTAGTGACCATCCTGTGGGACATTGGTGACGTTTAGCTTCAGTTTACTCAAGAATTTGATCTGACGAACATAGTCCTGATACGTTTTATGACTAAGGCGAGAGATCTCTTCCAATATTCCGTGGATACGTATTTCTAGGCGAACGTCTGTCTTTTCCGGTGCGAAGTGAATATCCGAAATTCCCTCTGAGGTACAGTATTCTTGTAGCTTCTTTTGTAGCCCTGGGCCGTCTAATTCATTCCAATTAATTCCGGTGTCCATATCTATTGATTATAGCATATTTCGCAGTTTTTAGCTATGTCCAAATTCACGCCCTAAGCGCGAACTGCTCTACAAACTGGTATCATCGGACTCCTATTATGCCTCGATATAGAAACATCTCCGAAACGCAGAGAAAGCGCTCTACGCACCAACGTATGGTCATTGTACATGGCGCTCTCCTTATACTGCTACTTGTAATAGTAGCGAGACTACTGGAATTACAGGTGATAAAAGGAGGAGATTACAGAGCGTTAGCAGAGAGTCAGCACTTTGGTGGTGTTGTTCTTCCTGCGAAACGTGGAGAGATTCTTTCACGGAATAGTAAGACTGGGGAGGTTAGTATCTTAGCTACAAATACCACGCTGGATCTTTTGTATGTAGATCCCCTTATTACTGATGACCCTCGTTTTGTCGCGACAGAACTTTCGAACCTTCTTGTCACAGAAGAGTTTCATCAGCTTTGTAGTGAGGGTAATGAAGATTGCCCCAACGAACTTGCAGATTTTTACGGTGCCTCTTTCGACCCTATTCAGCAGATTGATAAATTGCAAACAGGAGTATTGCTAGAACCTGTGGTAGGTTCACTTCCTATTAGTACTGTAGATGTACTTCCGGATTTAGAAGAAGTGCGCATGCTCTTTAGGGCAGATATACAACAACGCATTAGTGAGAAGCGTGTAACGTTTGTCCCTTTTGTGTATGGTGCGACAAAGGTACAGATTGACGAAGTATTAGATCTCGGTATTCCTGGTGTGTACGCTGTGCGTGATACCAAGATTATTTTTGCGAATCCCGAAGAAGTATCCCAGTTAAAAATTCCTCGGTATGCTCGCGACCTCGAGTCCATTGTGGAGATGGATGACGACACCATAAAGCATCTGATGCGATCAAGGCCACTTCGATATATTCCTGTTCTACGAAAGCTCCCACCAGAGCTTGCACTTAAAGTACGAGAGCGCATGTTGCGTTCTATTCGGGAAACTGCTGTCTTAAAGTCAGAGGCTGCAAACAGAGAGGCTGCATTGCAAATTTCTGATCCACTGCGATCGGTAGCGTTAATACCAGAGCATTGGCGGTACTATCCTGATGGAAACGTTGGTTCGCACGTCGTGGGATTTTTGAACGCGCAACAAGAGGCTCAGTATGGAATAGAGCACACGTTTGATTTGGAATTACGTGGTCAGGAGGGGCTTATCTCTACAGTGTCAGATCCTTCGGGGGGTCAGATTTTAACGGGAGAGCAAACCATTGTTGATGCGAAGGATGGGGATACCATCGTGCTGACATTAGACAGATTTGTGCAAAAGAAAGTAGAGAACATTATGAATGAGGCTGTAGTAGAGTTCGAAGCAGATGCGGGACAAGCCATAGTTATGGATCCGTTTACCGGTCGTATTATTGCCATGGTGAACGCTCCGACATTTGACAGTAATAACTACGGTGCTGTGTACGAAAAAGAGCCGTGGTATCTCGATGAAAGTAGGCAGAAGCAAATTGTTGCAGAAATTTATCACCCGCAAACAAATCAGTTTGTCGTTAAGGCATATGCGGAAGATGTGTTTACTGAGGAAGGGCGATTGCGTCTCTCCGAGGCAACGCGAGATACAATAGAGGATATTGAGGAGTTATATGACTTAAAGGACATAGTGCGGTATTACCTCTATATAGGAGAGAACAACCGTCGTGAGGTCTACCCGACCAGCCGCCCAGACTTCTGGTTAAAGTATAAAAATAACATTGGTGTTGGTGCGTATCTTAATAGATCTATTCAAGAAATCTACGAGCCGGGGTCTGTGTTTAAGCCTATTACAATGTCTATTGCGATAGACCAAGGAGAGATCTCCCCAGAGGATGTTTATATGGATGAAGGTGTTGTAGAGGTGGATGAATACAAGATTAAAAATGCGTTAGAGTCTGTGTATGGAGAGGTCACCATGGTCAATTGTCTCGAGTTCTCTGTTAACACTTGCATGACATCTGTTTCGATGAAGCTTGGTAAAAAGCTATTCCACAGAATGATCGATCGCTTTGGATTTGGTAAAATTACGGGAATAGAATTGGAAGATGAGTTGCCTGGAGAAATCTTGCCGTGGAAAAAATGGAGCCAAGCACTTCTTGCTACTGCTGCCTACGGTCAAGGAATTTCTGCGACACCACTTCAGGTTATTACTGGTTGGTCTGCACTTGCCAATGGCGGAAAGCTGATGCGACCTTCTATTATAGATACCGTCATCAAGAGTGATGGAAGTATTGTAGAAACAAAGCCGTACGTAATCGATCAAGTGATTACCGCAGAGACTTCGGATACGGTTACTGCGATGTTAACCTCTGTAGTGAACCAAGGGTTTGGTCGTAGTGCGAAAGTACCTGGGTATCTTATCGCTGGTAAGACCGGAACCTCACAGATTGCTGGACCAGGTGGAAAGTACGAAGTTGGAACAGGATCTGCCGTTACTTCGTTTGCAGGTTTTGGTCCTGTAGATCATCCGAAGTTTGTATTGCTCGTAAAGTTTGACCGTCCAAAAGCCAAGGATATTGAATTTGGATCTCAGTCTGCGGCTCCTGTGTTTAAACTGATAGCAACATTCCTGTTTGATTACTACGGGATTCCTCCAACAGAGTAGGATTCACACTTATTTCACTGTCACACTCTTGGCTAAATTTCGTGGCATGTCTGGATCCATTCCCCTCTTTACTGCGAGGAAGTATGCGAGGACTTGAACCGGAATGATATTGACTATGGCCTGCGCAGCTCTGGCATCAGGGACTTTAATCCATTCATCGAATGCTTCGTTGTTCTGAGGTGCGATACCGATCGTACGAGCACCACGAGCCTTTAGCTCGATAGTATTGTTGATGATATCTGGTGTGACTTCGTCATTTCCAACCAAGGCGATGCAAGGAGTCCCCTCCTCTATAAGGGCCAATGGTCCGTGCTTTAGCTCACTTGCTGCAAACCCTTCTGCATGAATGTAGCTCACTTCTTGTATCTTAATTGCGCACTCTAGTGCAATTGGGTAATTCCAGCTTTTTCCTATTATAAAGAGGTCCTTAGAATCCTGAAATTCTTCTGCAAGACTTTCTATGTGATCAATATACCTTGGGTTTAACATATCGTTAATCATCGATACTGTTTCGAGTAGCAACGTTTTACCTTCGTGAAGATTTTCTTTAAGCGCGTGCGCAATAAGTAAGAGTATTGCCATTTGTCCTGTTGTAGCTTTTGTTGATGCAACTGCACGCTCTGGACCAGCATTGATGAGTAGGCTGTAGTCTGCTTCTCTATCAATAGTAGACCCTTCGACATTGACGATGGCGAGAACCTTAGCCCCCTTAGATTTAGCAACTTTCATAGCTTCTAGAGTGTCTGCAGTTTCTCCACTTTGGGAGACGACTATCACAAGACTCTCTGGTTTTAAGAAATGGTGATGTACTTTAAATTCTCCTGCAGATGTGACGTTGACGTGGTGCTCTGCAACTACAGAGAAAAAATACTCAGCAGCCATACATACTTTATGTGCTGTACCACAACCGACAAGGAATGTGCCTTGTGCATTTTTTATAGCATCAGCAATGAATTTGATTTGATCATCATCTTGGTTTACTGCTCGCGCAATTGAGTCTTTCTGCTCCATGATTTCCTTCAGCATGAAGTGTGCGTACTCTCCTTTTTCTGCCTCTTCTACACTCCACGTAATTTCTATCTCTCTTTTTGGGTGCTCCTGCCCAGTCTCAAGATCGGTAAAGAGAATCGACTTTCCGTCTGTCACGAGCATCTCTCCATCATCAAGGTACTGCACCGTTTTGGTGTGCTCCATAAAAGCTGGAATATCAGAAGCAATAAAGTAGCCATCCTCCCCTACCCCAACAATCAGTGGGCTTCCTGTTCTTGTGGCTACGAGTGTATTGCTCTCTGTATGAAATGCGAGAATACCGTAGCGGCCGTCAAACTTTGCACAGGTAGATCGTACTGCAGAGGCAAAGTCATCGGTGTTCTTCATCTCCTCTTCTATTATATAAGGGATGACTTCTGTATCGGTATCACTCTTAAATTCATAGCCCTTAGCCTTAAGGTCATCACGTAGTGTTTGGTAGTTTTCGATAATACCGTTATGAACAACAGCGATAGTGCCAGCAGCATTAAGATGTGGGTGTGCGTTTGCCTGTGTTACTCCTCCATGCGTTGCCCAGCGAGTGTGTGCAATAGCGAGGCTACAGTCGTGAGCAAAGTCTGCTTCGTTGACACTACTAATTTTGCCGATGTCTTTTTCGACAAGTGCGCTGTCCCCTACTTTGCAGGCGACACCCCAACTATCATACCCACGGTACTCAAGATTCTTGAGCCCCTTTACCACTAGTTGACCAGCGTTATTCTTGGCGCCGACATATCCAAAAATTCCACACATATTGGCTTAAGAATGCGGATATTGTAGGGATTTTCGGGTTAAAGTCAATGCTATAAAGTGCGAAGTGCGAAGTGCGAAGTGCGAAGATTTGCATTCAAATGCCGCATCTGTAACTCTTAACTCTTAACTCGTAACTCTATTCAATACACTATTTACTTGCACTCAGATGCTTTCTTCCTTAACCTCTCCGAGCTATGCCACTCATCAAATCAGCTATCAAACGCGCAAGACAGAACACGGTTCGCCAGAATCGTCGTAAGCCTGCTAAATCTCTAATGAAAACTATGATTAAGAAGATGGAGGATGCTGTTAAGGCTGGAAAGAAGGATGAGGCAGAGAAAATGCTTCCAGAGACCTACAAAGCTATAGATATGGCTGCAAAGATCAACATCTTGCACAAAAACACTGCTGCCAGAAAGAAGAGTGCTATGGCACGATTGGTGTCATCAAAATAATCTCCCTATAGTACGATCATGCGATACCTTGGTTTAGATGTCGGTCTTAGGCGTACGGGAGTTGCTTTTGCGGATTCCAATGATGATATCCTCTTTTCCTTAGAGACAATTTCGCATACATCGGAAGATGAGCTCTTTGAGAGAGTAGTCGCATTAGTAAAGGAAAAATCTATCGATGAAGTCGTCCTTGGCCTTCCTCTCTTACTTTCTGGAGAAGAAGGTTCTCAGGCAAATATTGTCATTAAGTTTAATGAAAGGCTTCAAGACAAAGGAATTTCCAGCTCTATGATCGATGAGCGCTATACCACGCCTAAATCCAATGAATTGGATAAAGACGCTGCTTCAGCATGCAAAATTCTGTCTCTGAGGCTTGATTTAAAATAAATACTATTGAATCTTGACATTTTGGGAAAATGCTTTAAAATCAATCCCTTTCCTTGATCTTTGGACATCTTCGTTTACTAAGTAACAGCTGACAACAAGAAGCTTAAACGTCTATCTAAGCTTCTACAAAATCTTTCAATCTTGTCAATATTATGGTAAAACGAGGGTTGTTCATTTCCCTAAAGAATTCATGTCTGACCAAGTTGCTGCCACTGCACAAAAAAATACAGGTTCACAAATCTCTGTGGATCTTCAAGAACTGCTCGATAGTTTGTTTATGGTTCTTACAGATAAAGAGTCTATTGTCGTACAGAAGAGGTTTGCATTAAACGGAGAGCAGAAGCAAACACTAGAAAAGATTGGTAAGCATTTCAACGTTACACGTGAGCGTATTCGACAGATTGAGAGTATTGCTCTTTCTAAACTTAAAAGAACGGTCCGTACTACTCGTCTTGACGAGGTAAACGGACTTGCTAAAGATATTCTTCGTAACAATGGTGGTCTTCTCCGAGAAGACAAGTTGATTTCAGAGTGCCTTACGAGAATTGCTGGTTCGAAAGAAGTTGATGGAGCAGTACTTCGCCTTAGCTTCTCTATTGATCCTGATATGATTAGTGGAAGTCGTGCTCAGAGTTATATCCCTTTCTGGAGACTCGAAAGCCTTTCTATGGATGATGTCTCTGTGATCGTAAATAGTATTGTAAAAATTCTAAAGAAACGAAAGAACTGTATGCAGACTGATGAGATTGTTAGCGCTATCCAAGCCCTTAACCTCTTTGATGGTCGCGTACCAAGTAGAGAGCTTGTTTCTAGTAACCTAGAGATTGACGAACGTCTCCGAGAGATCTCCGAAGGATGGGGACTCACCGAGTGGCGCTTTGTTCGTCCACGTTCTATCCGCGATAAAGTAGAGATCATCCTCCGTAAGACTGGAGAACCTCTTCACTTTATGGATATTGCAAATCGCATCAAAGAAGCAGCATTCGATCACAAAAATGTGACCGTGCAGGCTGTACACAACGAACTTATTCGCTATCCACAGTTTGTTCTTGTGGGTCGTGGTTTGTACGCTCTTAAAGAATGGGGATATGAGCCTGGTACTGTTGCTGATGTGATCGAGAAGATCCTCATCGAGAAAGGACCACTCAGTAAAAAAGAAATTATTGCAGAGGTTGCTAAGCAGCGCACCGTAAAGGTGGGTACGATTAGTCTTAACCTTCAGAAGATGCCGTACTTCAAACGTGTTGGTCGTGCTGTTTATGCATATGACCAAGAGCTGAAGAGCTAATTATGCGATCTTCAACGTTTCTCCTTTCGGTTGTTTCGGTAACACTTCTTTCCTCGTGTGGAGGTGGTGTGATGCCCCCTCTTCCTAGTGGAGAGCAAACTGTGACAGGAATTCTAAAGCCAGCAGAACTTTCTGCTGTTCGCAGAGGTTCATACATTATTGAGCAAGATGGAGTAGATGTGTATTACGCAGAGAGTTCACTGATTAATCTTCGTGAGTATCAGACAAAGCGCGTTACGCTTCGTGGGTACTTTGAGCAGAATACTAATTCTGAAGACTTGCCGGTACTGGTTGCAGAGAGCGTTGTCGATGTAGAAGAAACATCTCAGGAGCATTCTCTTTCTGCTCTTGGGGTTCGCCTTACAACTCCAGTGCAATGGAAACTTGTAAAACGCGAAGGAAAACATCAGTTTCGGCTAGAAGAGGATGGAGAAGACGGTGACACTTTGCTTGTTGTCTGGCAGGAAGACGGAGAACTCCTTCCAGATGGCGGAGTACCAATCGTTGTAGATGCTACGCGTGCTACACGGCTGATTGATGATTTATCTGGTACACAAATTGTTGCGGTAAAGCGCAAAGGTACTATTTTGCATTTACGGTTTAGTCCTGGAACAAGGGCAAACGCAGACCGCCTGCGCGAAGACTTTATCGAAGTACTAAACTCCATAGAACTTAAATCTTCTACGATTGAAGATACTGGGTCCTCGTTTGGAACGGGTTCTCTTAGTACTCCTTGTGGTGGATCTGCTGGAATACTTTGTAAGGATGGTTACTTCTGTGACGTGCAAAGTTTCGAGGACAACGTCGGGAAGTGTCGCAAGATTTAGCGAAACTTATAATTCCACATTTTTTGTTTTATCACAATACCGTAAATTTCGGTTGAGGTGTTTTTTTTGGTACTCTTAAGTGATGTTGAGAAGACTACGCATCGGTGTGCTAATAACTCTCTTTGTTGGAAGCACTGTGATGATTTATTCTCAGTCAGATTTAACATCTTTTATTGGTCAGATGCCTATGGTTGGACCTCCTGTGATCAATGAGCCTGGACCACCACTTCCTCCACTTCCTCCAGA
Source organism: Candidatus Altimarinota bacterium (assembly GCA_963694385.1). Taxonomy (GTDB): domain Bacteria; phylum Patescibacteriota; class Gracilibacteria; order Peribacterales; family Peribacteraceae; genus UBA2170. Next base: position 804 of record CAVOCY010000026.1, on the reverse strand, counting down.
ACCGCCAGCATCAGGGTGTGGGAATGGTTTAACAGAGGCCTCAGAAGAATGTGATGGTGGGTATGGATGCAGAGAAGATTGCACATGCCCAATGGGATCTCTCGCAGATGATTTGGGAGGTTGTGTTTGCCAAGGATGGGAAGGCGTTTGTTGCGAAACCTTTGATGATAATGGAGATGGAAAAATTAGTGATCCTGAAGAAGCGCGCATTACTCGCGGCCCAGGGGAAAGTTGTAATGGCTTTTTATGTATTTGGTGCGAAGGCGATTTAGGCAGAACGTGTAATTTGGGAGTTGCTCCAAGGTGTGGAGATTGTTTAGATCCAAACTCGAATCTTTCGGATGAAGACGACGATCCAGATTGGGAACCAAGCCCCGGTTGTGTGTGCACACGTACAAATGATCCAAATTGTACTGCCTCTTTATGCACCCTACCATACGAAGATGAATGTGATAAGCAATGTGATAGTGCTAGACAAACTGGGTGCTATGTTACGAGGGATGGTGATCGCGTGGTTCGAGGTGACTATACGGGTAAGCTTTATTGTGATTACGGATTAGATAGTTCTACAGCAGTGTGTTCCAGTCGTGGGGGTGGATTTGGTGGTGCTGGTGGTGCAGGTGCTGGTGGTGCTGGTGGTGCTGCTGGTGCTGCTGGTGGTGGTGGAGGAATTTCTGGTGATGGTGGAGGAATTTCTGGTGATGGTGGAGGAATTTCTGGTGATGGTGGAGGATCTACTTCAGATTCCAACTCGAATTCTAACTCGAATTCCAACTCGAATTCCAACTCGAATTCCAACTCTAA
>CAVOCY010000025.1:0-14195 GCA_963694385.1 Candidatus Altimarinota bacterium | reverse complement strand
ATCTGATGGAGCGGAGTTTAGTTGGTGAGTTAGAAGATTAGTTTAGGATGAACCCCTTGTCTTTCTTATGTATTTTCTTCATCATCTCCCATTTCATCTTCGTGTTTATCGAGGAGTTTCTTTCCTACAACAGAGCCAATAGCTCCACCAATAATAAGACCTGTTACAAGCCGCTTTACCAGCTTGGCACTTTTTTGCCTTTTCCGACAGTGATCAAATAGCCACATCCCTTATATTTTACAGGATTTTTCGTCTGTATAAAGGGCCTGAGGTACAAAATTTGGCATTCTAGAGCTCAATTTCTGGATACGTCCTCAAATGCTCCAAAACTTCTAATTCTACCTTGGCCAGTTTTTCAGGGCTTCTCGCTTCTATACAAATAGAAAGTTTTGGCGATGTATTACTCTGTCGAATACCTGCCCATGCATCGTCACCAAAATCAATGCGAGCACCATCTAATGTATTTACAGGATAGTCAGCTTTGAAATGTTTGGTAATAGATTTGACGATTTCTGTCTTCTTTTCATCGGGGCAGTTAGGTCTGCGCTCTTGAGATTGATAGACCTCTGGAAATTCAGAGCACAATACAGATAGTGGAGCTCCACTGTCTTTAACGATTTTAAGAATACGAAGGGCGGCAACCAGAGCATCATCAAATCCGAAATAGTCTTCGCCGCAAAAGAAGTGCCCAGATTGTTCTCCGCCAAGTAGAGCTCCGTGTTCTTGCATTGCATGCTCTACAAATGAGTGTCCTACAGTTGCCATTACAGGTTTTCCGCCCCAGGCAGCTATTTCTGATTCAAGAGTTCCGGAATTACTCACGGTAAATACCACAGGTTTTCCTTGGTTCCTCGAAAGATGATCCTTCGCAAGTAAGAGAAGAATTTCATCTGCGGTACGAATTGTTCCATTCTCATCAACGAGCCCCACTCGGTCACCATCACCATCAAAGGCAAAACCCATGTCTGCACTCACTGCTCGCACCTTCTCCTGAAGATCTACTAGTGTTTCATACTTACTGGGATCTGCTGGGTGATTGGGAAACGTACCGTCGGGCTCTATAAAGAGCCCTGTTACTTCGGCGCCAGTTTTAGAGAGCACTTCTTGATATAAAGGACCAGCAACACCATTACCACTATCAATGACAATACTCATACCCTCTCCTGTGTTTCCAAACAGTGTTTGCATGCGAGAAATGTAACTAGTCATTGCATCAGTCTCTTCGGTGTATCCCTCTCCAGTTAGTACATCTTCCTGTTCTATTTTTTTGTACAACTTCTGTAAATCTTCGCCACTGTATGCATGTGCCTCACGTAGCTGAAGCTTTAGTCCGTTATCTTCTGCTGGGTTATGGCTGGCAGTGATCTGCACACTTCCGTCTACTTTTCGATCACATACCGTAAAGTAATTTACAGGGCTTGGCGTCTGACCAATCTTGAGCACATTGCATCCAGTAGATATCAATCCATCAATAACGGCTTTTTCAAACTTCGGACCATGTGTTCTTGCATCCCGTCCAACAGCAATCGTTGGATGCTCAATTCCATAGAGATCTCTCACGGTCGATCCAAAGGCTTTACCGATCCACAGGCACGCCTCTTCTGTTATTTGAGAGTCAGCTTTGCCTCGAATATCGTAGGCACGAAAGATGTGTTGATCAAGTTGTGGCATTAGAAGGATCTTACTGATTTTTTTCTTACTATGCATCTCTTCTCTGGAATTGATTACCGTATACATTTTTTGTTCATGTATACTCTTTTCCATGAGCCACTTCTTGATCGTTGGCGTTCTCAATGTCACTCCGGATTCGTATTTCGATGGTGGTAAATACGATAAAATCCAAGCAGCGGTAGATAGAGCTGGAGAAATGATTAAAGAAGGAGCAGATATCATCGAAATTGGCGGAGAATCTACAGGCCCCGGATCTTTGGATGTTTCATCAGAAGAAGAAATAAAACGTACCATTAATATCATCAAAGCGGTCAAAGCTGCATATCCTAGTCAGAAAATCTCTATTGATACATATAAGTCTGCTGTAGCGTCCGCAGCTATCCAAGCTGGAGTAATGATGGTAAATGATATTACTGCAGGGAGAGGGGATCCAGAGATGTTCTCTGTCATTGCAGACCGTAACGTAGATTTTGTTCTGATGTATTCCAAAGACCCAACAGCACGGACGACGATAGAGGCATGTACGTATGATGATGTACTCATGACAATATCAACATTCCTAGAAGGGCGTATTGCACGGGCAACCGCAGCAGGCATAGACCCATCACATATTATTATTGATCCAGGTATGGGACATTTTATTTCTGCACTGCCTAAGTATTCTTTTGAGGTTATCGATCGATTATCAGAGTTAACATCAATTGCTCCTGTGTTTGTAAGCCCCTCACGAAAGTCTTTCTTAGCTGGACCTGATAACTTGCCACCAGAAAAAAGGCTTCCTGCTACCATCAAGGCTTCTGCAGACTGTGTTAAAAACGGAGCCACTTATATAAGGACACATGATGTTATCGAGATGGCTGTGCTGTAGGAAAATCTCCCTAGAAGATTCCGTCGATCAAAATAGCAAGTAATCCAGAGATGACGAGCATAAAGATCAGACCTGCGGCAACGCTAATGATAATACCTTTTGCTTTTTGCGCCCTACTTTCATCAGCAAGGTTTACTACAAGATAGATACCAGCAAAAGCTATAACAACGACAGCAATAAGAGCGACGTAGCGCACAATGGTAAAGAGGGTAGCAACAGCAGGGCCTACAAGGCCGGCTGGATTACCTGTTTCTACAATGGCAGAAGTAACAGCAAACTTAATAACAATAAGCAATATACCCATTAATACAGAAAATACTGCCTTTTTAAAGGATTGCTGTCCTTGCTCTCCTCCGTAATCAAGAAGCGCTTTTAGGCCATAGGAAAGAATAGTAATAATTGCGATAATGGCTAATGGCGTTTCTGCGAATTGGATAAATCCTAAGATTTCCGCACTGATAATGCTAGCCCCTGCTACTGCGCCACCGCTACCAACTGCATCAAAATCGAATGCAGTCATAAATCCAGATCGAATTTGCGCTGCAATATTTAAGAGAACAATACCAATAAGGGACATGGCTGTAACTTTTCGTGCATTGGCAATGCGATTTTCATCCTGCGCCACTACAGCTAGTAGTCCTGCAATCATAATCACAATAATGGCTACCCCATTAACAAATGGAAGTGCATTGAGAGCAATAATAGCAGAAATATCTCCAAAACCACCAAGGTTTGATCCTGCCAATCTTCCTACCTGACTCGCACCAGTTTTTCCGTACTCTAGTACGGCGTATGCTTTAGGTGCATCGAGGAGTAAGCCAGCAAGAAAAAGGGTTAGGTTCATATGCCTGGGGCATCAACAGTAAAACGGATTAGAGCCAGTGAAACCATTGATACAGCTAGTACAATAAATGTTGTGATAATAATTTTTTTGGCCTTATCTTTATTTTGTTCATTCACCGCAAAGACAAGCCATAGACCGGCAATAAATAGTGCAATAACAGCAAAGGCACCAAGTATTGTTCCGATGAAGTTCGCTATACCTATGATATGAGTATTGATAAGTTGTGAGTCTGATCCGATAAATGCTGTAACCAATACATCTGCCAAAATTACAATACCAGCACCAACCATACCGTAGATAAATTGCTTCTTAGACTTTTCTACCTGTGAATCATCTTGAGAAGATATCAATCGATATCCTTGATAGAAGATGTTAAATAGTAGCGCAGTACCAAGAATTGCTCTGAGAGCTATCCTTACCCCCAAGAGTATCTCGTTTGTAGGTGCTTGGTTCATTATTATTCCTTCTAGAGCGAATGTATTCGCTAGGGCAAATGCACCTCCAGCGAGGATAGTTCCAATTACTGCATACGTATAAGAGTTGTAGACCTCTGTAATCGTGCTGTCGTTATCTGCTCCCATAATTAATTTCATTCCGTACCATATGAGCATAGCAAATAACACTCCTCCAAAGGCAAGCTTCGCGCCTCCAATAAGAATATTAGCAATAAAGAACGACGCACCTGCACCTGGGCATTTGAGAGTATTGCTACCAAGAGGGCAGGGATCTATTCCTGCTGCAAAACCAAGAACAGGAACAGTAACTGCTACTACTACACCGGCTATGATTGCTATATTTTTATTCATATCGCTTCATTATATCAGAATTTGCTGTTTGTGGCTATAAAGAGCTATAATATAGCCATGCAACATTCATCTGCTCCAAGCAGCCCAATCGCCTTAAATAAGAGTACTGAAGCCCAAATTTATAGTCTGTTCGCCTTAGCGCTCGCCTTGACATGTTCTGGAATTATTTTAGGAATGCAGTTCTCAGCAGAGCTCATGAGTTCAGGGGTTCATTTCTTCTTTTTGATAGCAGAACTAGGCCTCATATTTACTGCTCGGCTTTGGATGGATAAGAGCCCTCTCAATTACATTCTATTTGGTTTATTCCCTATTTTGTCGGGACTCACCATTACACCATATATTTTATATGTCCTTACTGGTTACGCCAATGGAGGAACAATATTGATGAATGCATTTACTTCTACAGTATTTATGGCTGGAGCAAGCGCAGTATTTGCACGTACAACTAACTGGGATCTTAGCGTCCTTGGACGTGCAATGTTCTTTGGTCTGCTTGGCCTTATAGGCCTTTCGTTGCTTCAATTCTTTGTGCCTGCATTAAGAACCACAGGCATGGAGCTTGCGATCTCTGGTTTTGGAGTAGTATTCTTTGCCGTATTTACGGCTTACGATGTACAGAGAATATCGAAGATGGGAAAGATGGGAGCAAACCCATTTATGCTAGCCCTCAGTTTATATTTGGATATATTCAACTTATTCCTCTACGTACTGAGGTTTATGTTGGTCTTGTACGGCAACCGAAGGTAAATCTTACCAACCCTTCGCCTTCAGCCCTGCAGCCGCTGCCGCTGTCTCTGCCTTTTGCTTACTATTTCCTTGGCCTTCTGCAATCTTTTCGTCGCCAATAAACACACCACACGTAAATGTTTTTTCATGGTCTGGACCCTCTTGCTCTAGTACTTCGTAGTGTGGAGTAAACCCTTCGGTTTCTTGTGCCTTTTCTTGGAATGTACTCTTTTCATCTAAGTGCTTTCCAGCTGCTTGGATAGCCTGAAGTCTTGTGAGAATAAATTCATTACAGAACTGCTGTGCGATTTCGAAACCTTGGTCTAAATAGAGTGCACCAATCAGTGCTTCCAATGCGTTGGATAGCGTAGAATCTTTCTCTCGGCCACCACTGCGTTCTTCACCTTTACTTAAAAAGAGGTACTCACCTAAAGAAATCTCGTTAGCAACTGATGCCAAGTTTTCCCTATTAACTAGTGCAGAGCGGAGGTTGGTCATTTCTCCTTCTGTCTTCTGTCCTATATGAAAAAGGTACTCAGTAGATACGAGTTCTAGTACGGCATCACCTAAAAACTCAAATCGTTCGTTGTGACCCAGTGCTCTAGATTGACGAACAGCACTTCTATGCGTGAGAGCCTGCGCGAGAAGGTCTTTGTCTTTGAATCGTATGCCAATGGTCTTTTCGAGGTTTACGAAGGAAGCAGCTGTCATTACGCGTAGTGTAGCAAAAAAAGTTGGGAATGTTTGCAAAGTTTGGAACGTTTCAAACCTATCAAACTTTTAAACATTTTGTGCCATAGCATTTAGCACACCATTTACAAACTTTCCGGTTTCGTCTGTACCGTATTCTTTTGCTATTTCAATTCCTTCATTCATTACTACAGCAGGGGGTGCATCATCTGCATGCAATAACTCAAATGCTCCAATCAGAAGTACTTGTCGTGCAATAGGATCCATCTTATCAAACTCCCATTCTGGAGCACAGCTTTCGATTTGAACCTTAAGTTCTTGCTCTATAGTAGTTACTCCTTCTAGAAGAACAGTACAGAATTCTTCGTCTGCACCTCCAAGTTCTGCAACGTTCTTCGCCAAAGCCTTTATGAGATCCATATCTTTGTGTTTCTCACGCTCAAAGAGTACTTGCATAACCGCGATCCTAGATAAGTGGCGTTTGCGAGCCATAAGAGAAGGGGGTTATTAGGCTTTAACCTTTGTAATACCCTTGAGGGTCTTACTCTTTTTGTTCTTGGCTTCTGCCTTTACAGCGAAAGGTGAGTTCGCACGGTTTTTCAACCTGCGAATTTGCTTCTTTTGGTACTCGCTGTGCTGAGCTCTTCCAGAACTCTTAGCTCGCCGTTTTTTTGGGGTAGGTCGTTTAGCCATAGCTTAAGGGGTTATCCCATCTTAATCTCAATGTCTACACCTGAAGGAAGGCTCAGGCTTTGCAGACTTTCGATGGTATTGAAGGTAGTTTCAGACAGGTCAATTAGTCTTCGGTGTGTGCGCATCTCAAATTGATCACGAGCATCTTTGTGCTTAAACGTAGAACGCTGCACAGTAAATTTGCGGATCTTGGTCGGTAGTGGTGTAGGTCCGTGAACAACAGCTCCACTGCGTTCTGCAGTATCCAGGATCTTTGCTGCCGCTTCATCCAGAACCATATGGTCAAAAGCACTCAAGCGAATGCGAATGGATTGAACTTTCTTCTCTTCTCCTTTGACCTTCTTTGAGCTGCCAGAAACAGCAGACTCCGCTATATCATCCTTTTTTGAGTCCTTCTTTTTGGAAGGCTTTTTCTTGATCTCAGATTCTTTCTTTGGAGGATTCATAGCGATAGGGATTAAAGAGCGAAATAAAAGTTGGGGGACTTGGCATCCCCCTAATTACTTATTTATTGATCTTTGTAATAACACCAGCACCTACTGTGCGTCCACCTTCACGGATAGCGAAGCGAGTTCCTTCTTCTAGAGCGATAGCGGAACCAAGTGTTACTTTGAACTTAACGTTATCTCCAGGCATAACCATCTCAACATTCTCTGGAAGTTCAACAGTACCAGTTACATCTGTAGTACGGATGTAGAACTGAGGTTTGTATCCCTTAAAGAATGGTGTGTGGCGTCCTCCTTCATCCTTTGTAAGGATGTATACCTCAGCATCAAACTCTGTGTGAGGAGTGATAGATCCGGCCTTAGCCAAAACCTGTCCACGCTGGATCTCTTCGCGCTCAATACCACGGAGGAGAAGACCAACGTTATCTCCAGCAAGACCTTCATCAAGAAGCTTGTGGAACATTTCTACACCAGTAACAATCACTTTGCGTGTATCACCCATACCAACGAGTTCAACTTCATCGTTTACGTTTACTTTACCCTGGTCGATACGACCAGTAGCAACAGTACCACGACCCTTAATAGAGAACACGTCCTCAACAGGCATAAGGAATGCCTTGTCGATTTCACGCTTTGGATCTGGAATGTGTGTATCAAGAGCATTAAGGAGCTCTTTGAGCTTTTCAATTTGCTCTGGATCACCTTCTACTGCTTTTAGGGCAGAACCCATAATAATAGGAGTAGTGTCTCCTGGGAATTCGTACTTAGAAAGCAGTTCGCGTACCTCAACTTCCACGAGCTCAAGAAGCTCTGGATCTGTCACCATATCAACCTTATTAAGGAAGACTACGATGTACGGAACGTTCACCTGACGAGCAAGAAGGATGTGCTCACGTGTTTGTGGCATCGGTCCATCTGCAGCAGATACAACGAGGATGGCACCGTCCATTTGTGCAGCACCTGTAATCATGTTTTTAACGTAGTCAGCGTGACCAGGACAGTCAACGTGTGCGTAGTGGCGCTTTTCAGACTCGTACTCCACATGAGAAGTAGCGATAGTAATACCGCGCTCACGCTCTTCTGGAGCGTTATCGATAGCGGCGAAGTCCTTTTTCTCACTATCTGGTGAGAAGTTCATAGAGAGTGCAGCGGTAAGAGTAGTCTTACCGTGGTCCACGTGTCCGATGGTTCCAACGTTAACGTGAGTCTTATTGCGGTTAAATTTCTGGTCAGCCATGTTTAAGTTTTGGAAAAGTGGTCAAATCGATAGGAGGTTACCCTCAACTAGCCGGAAAAGTCTAGTGAGAAAGGTTAAAAGAGTCAAATCATTCAAGAGGTGAAAGTAGAGAAAGTTAGGTTTATGTATATCAGCTATACTAGTACCATGAACCGATCCGAACGTATATCCATCTTTACTAATGAAATCTGGCAATGGTATTCACGTCATAAGAGGGAATTACCTTGGCGAGATCTCTCTATAAAAGAGGACACCCAACGGGCTTATCAGATTATGGTTTCAGAAATTATGTTGCAGCAGACACAGGTGGAACGAGTAAAAATTGTATACAAGAATTTCCTGAACACCTTCCCATCTGTAATAGATCTTGCTAATTCCTCTAATAAAGAAGTAATCCTTGCTTGGCGTGGGATGGGCTATAATAACCGCTCTCTGCGTCTACGAGACGCAGCGCGCTGCATAGTGGATAGAGGACCAGCCGACGCTCCTGTGGGAGCTATGGCTGGCAAGAAGTGGAAAGTGGATAAAGAACTATTTCCGCGTGAGATGGATGAATTACAAAGTCTTCCAGGTGTTGGTCACTACACAGCGGCTGCCATCAGAAACTTTGCCTTTAACCTGCCTACTCCTTGTATAGATACGAATATCAGAAGAATCCTGCATCGAGTCTTTGTAGGGCCAGAGAACGCCGATGGTACGTGGAAAAAGAACGATCAGTATCTATTGGGTATTGCAGAGGAGACTTTGGATGCAGCTTTGCAGGATTCATTTTCCGTTTTCCGTTTTCCACTTTCCGCTTCTAGCTGGCATGCAGCCCTTATGGACTTTGGATCTCTTGTCTGTACGAAGCGTAGTCCAAAGTGGGATATTTGCCCTCTTACTAAAGCAGGCATTATGAAGGCAGCTTACAAAACCCCTAACCCTAACCCAAACCCTAACCCCAAACGAGAACCTGGACGTATGGTTGGCTCCAAGTACATCCCGAATCGTATTTTTAGAGGAAAAGTGGTTGATGAGCTCCGCGATGAATTATCTGGGCTTACATCAGAGGAGATTGGAAGGCGTATCTGTATAGATTGGAATGCCGCAGAGCATAAGCAATGGCTAGAAGAAATTATCTTAGCACTTACAAAGGACCATTTAATTAAGGCTTCTGGTACTACGTTTAGTCTCGCAGACTAGTTGTCTTCGTATCCTTTTGCTGCTTTTGCACGGCCTTTAAGGATAATAACAGCTACGATGATAAGGCCTGCTACAAGGAAAAATCCTAAGATAAGATATCCCATTCCCCCAGATGATTGCTCTGGTACAGGTTCTGGTTCTGGTCCGATGGGCTCTATGCTTGGTAGAGCACCATCCTGCGGCCTTTCGGTATAGATGACTTCGGGGAAGTCGGTATCAGAATATACGGGCGTTGGAGTTAAGACTTCAGGAGGAGGTACTGTATCTGCTGGTGGTGTAAAACCTGGTGGAGTATTTGGAGTAGGGGTAGGGACAAAGGGCTTTATAGAACTTTTCTGAGCATCTTCTATCTGCGAAGAGGCTACGGACGAGAGAGAGGAAGTCGCGGTAGTTTTGGTAGAAGATAGCGAGACAGTTTCTTCTATCGTGAGTGCAAATGCTTTTGCAATGTCTGCAGAGCGCTCGGCATCATTTCTATGCTCTAGGAAGTAGGTAAGAGGATCTGATTCCTTATCCTCTCGAAGAAGCCCGTAGGCAATGGTGTTACGTTCTTTATCAGAGACAAGAAATGCATTCATTTCCGGCAGGTAGTACAGTGTTTCATTTCGTCCTGTAAGCGTAAGCGAGTCATCAGCTATTGTAGCGATTGTTTCTGCCGGTCCTAAGAACTTACAGTCCGGACCAACAATTTTACTGAGTGACCCAGGACGTTGCATAAAAATATTTACCAGCATAAAGATATGCTTCACTTCATCGTTGAGTGCTTCGAGTTTTTCACAGTCTGCTGTTTCCATTTCTAAAGCCATATGTTGCGTCTCTCTATCCGCAATGGGAGCAGTGGTGTACTCCTTAGGGAATGGAAGTGTATTGGTGGGCGGTTTTTTTGTACCTGCTTCCGAAGGAAAATATGCAAGGACATTTATCGGACAACACAGTCCAATAGTAAGCATCACTGATGCAATCCATTGCGGATGAAAAAGGAAGGGCACATATCAATTATAGATTGCTTAGGCCCTTTTGTGCTACTCCGGTTTTTCTGTTGTACCTTCATCCGCTGTTTTATCCTCAGACATTGCCTCTAGTGCGTGCTCTAGTCTGTGCGAAGAGGCTTCTACTTGCTGGGGTGCTTCCGGTGTAGGTGGTACATTCTCTTGTTGTTTAGGCATTTTTTCAGAGCCATCAGAAGATGGTGTTTTTGGCTTCTTCTTCTTCTTAAGAAGGAAGATGATCGCACCTCCTGTGAGAGCGATAGCTATAGTGATATATTGCACATAGCTCGTAAGTTGAGAGATGACAGATTTTTTTGGTGCTGCACTTTTGACTTCTTCTGCAGGCAAGTCTTCTTCGATAATCTCTTCTCCACTTTCTTCTATAAGAGCTTCCAATTCTTCTTCCATAGTCATATCAGGAAGAGAAGGAATAAGAAGTTCTTCGTTGTCTCTGCCAGTTTCTTCTTCAAATAAAGATGACTCTTCTTGGAATGGACTTTCTGTAGAGCTAGTATCAACACTAGGTATTGTGCTCTTTTTTACTTCTTCACCAGAACGGAAAAATGTTGGTCTTGGAGCAGCCTGTACAGGCTCTGGCTCATACACAGGCTCTGGCTCATACACAGGCTCTGGCTCATACACAGGCTCTTCAAAAATGTTTTCTACTGGTGTTACAGCAGCACCTCCTGCTTCTGGTATATCAAGATCGGTAAACACATCCTCTGGAGAAAGATACGCGTATGCAGAGTTCTCACTAGCCAATTGTGCAGCGAATAATACTATGCCGATAACTCCGATTATAACTGTAAATTTCTTTAGAGAAGGATTCATACGATGTGGGTATTTCTTCAACGATTATTATACCATTTTTCTCTAATAATTGCAATATATACCCATGTGACAAAAAAGGGAAAGACAGAGCTTTCCCTAATTTATATTCAAATATTAGACTCTACTGATCGATTCCAGCAGTAGGTGCTGGAACCTGCACAGCAGGCTTCTTCCTCATATAAGTTGTAGCTGCGGCCCCTATAAGGAGAACAGCTGCAATAAGATAGATGGTGTTAAAAGACTCATCTGCTGCTAATTTCGCATTTTCTTCCGGTGTATTTGTAAGAGCAGTTGGTGCCTGTACTGGTGCCTGAGCTTCCTCAACGTTTAGATCAGGAAATACTTCTCCAGGTGAGAGATACGCGTGAGCAGTGCCTGCTGAGAGGCTAAAGCCGAGGAAAAGGATTGAGAGGAGTGTTCGCATTATTTAAGAGCTGTATGAAGTAGATTTTACAGTGGTTTCAGGATACTCGACCCAGTCTAATATTGTATTGGTAACTTGGTCTTTGTCTATCCATTCGATATGAGACTTGTTCTGGCCGATTCCGAATCCAGTGTTATCCATTCTATCAAAGTCCTGAAGGGATACTTGAAGTACGGATACTCCACCTGCACCGGCAGCTACATTCGGATTAAGAATGTCTGCTTCCAAGACGAATGTTTCATCAGTTCCTTCATCAAGTTCGCTATCAATTACAGAATCTTTGATTCCAGTACATTGGACATAGAACGTTCCACTGATATTTGGTGCTGTGAAGAGTTCGCCACTTAGGTAATGAGGGGCGCACAGAATAATTTTTGTTTGATCTGACTTATTGTAGAGGGCAAAGCTTCTAGCACTGATTGCTACGTTTGTTCCGTTTACATCGAATATAATATTATCAAGAATGGCATCGTTATCTCCATTTTTTGAGTTATTGTGGGCTGCAGCAGAGAATTTAAACTGACCAATAGCACTGATACCCGTTGGTACAGATGTTCCATTGCTATCAGGATTTGCATTGGTGATAGAAACAATCTTTGCATGGACAGTTTTGTTTGCTTCACCACTAGGGTAAGTACCATTAGCTCCTGGTACATCTGTTCCAATAAATATTTCTCCTTCGGCTGTAGAGTTACCGTCGTTTCGAGATAACTCACCTCCAGAGGTAAGACCATTAGCTTCGATTGTAGTGTACAGTTCAATTTGTACCGTTTCATTACTTACTCCTCCTTGCACGTCACTTTTGATAATAGGACGAACAAGAACATCTATATCTTCTCCTGCAGGAACTACGAGAGGTCGTACGATTTCAAATGCTCCGTTTTCATTTACGATGAATTGGGGTGTCATATTTGCACAGAAGAGATTGTCACCTCCAACGCCATTACATGCTTCTTTCGTTGCAGTAGCAATTCGACCTGCTCCAGGAAGATGCAGCTCTAGCTTGTCTATAGAATCGGAATTACTAGTATTGATGAAGCTCATCTGTGATACTTGAATATCTTCACCTTCTGCATGTAGCTCCAATCGCAATACAGCTTCTCCGAGAGCTTCTCCACCAAGAAGCTGGCGATAGCGCAGAGGAGTGTCGTCTTTGGTAATAAAGAGACTTCCTGTAGGAGGTGCAACTCTCCTAATGGCTACAGGATCACTACAAATACTATCAGCACAGATTTTTATTCTTCTTCTTCTTGATGTAATCAAACCGCTCAATTGATTGAGTGGTGCTCGCTCTATACGCTCTGTTCCTGATGGGCACATAAAGTCTATTTGTGGGAACATTCTGGGACCATTATCTTTAAACAATTCAGCACATGCTTCTACATTTTTTGAGTAGGTCACCACGAGGTCATCTCCTTGTATGTATGCATCATGGAGGGTAACGAATCTTTCGGTGTTATCCACACAATCCGATGTATTTGAACATTCATCTTCACCTGGACCATCTACTGGCCTACATTGCGAATCTACACATTCGGTGTGAGACCCAGGTCCTTGACCAGGAAGAGTAGGAAGCAGAGGTCCACAGATACTTGGTTCTCCGCTGCACTGCTGGAATTGCCCTACTTTACAGACGTCACATCCATCACCATTTTCTGTATTACCATCATCACATTCTTCTCCAGTTTCTACCCTTCCATTCCCACAGACTGCAGGGGTAATCCATGCAGGTGAATCGGCTTGAGATAGCTCGACCTCTACAGTATTACTTCGATCTTGTGTTGTAGACGGTGCAAAATCTTGTCCTGCAAACTTTAACTGGAATGTGCCTATTCCTAGTGCGGATACACTCGGTGCACGTACTTCAAAGTGTCTCTCGACGCCATCATTAAGAGTGATGAACAAATCATTACCACCATTCTGTGATGTAAATATTACGCTACGATCATTTTCGATTCTTCCACCAAACCATTTTACATTTGGGGCGTCATCATCATCACTTGTATCATTATCTAGCCATATTGTGATTCCTTCTGTATCACTATTGCTCACTGCGTATTCCAGAGAACCCTGAGACACTTCAAATTTTGTATGTGCCACATCTACCTTTCCGCCTTCTGACCATATACTAAATTGAAGAAGGGGAACGTCGACTGGGCTCGTTGGTGGAAAGGTTCCACCGTTACCAATAAACTTTTGCTTGATGTAAACAACAGGGTTTGTACATACGGCTGAACATTCGTCATTTCCATCTGTGTTTCCATCATCACATTCTTCACCCTCTTCTATAATTCCATTTCCACATACAGCTGCTAGCGAAACTCCTTCACCACACTTTGCGTATAGATCCTTTTCACTCATTATGTAATACCGCCTTCCTTCTTTAAATGATCGTAGAGTATTAATCGAACCATACTGTGGGTTTGCATCCAGTTCCGCTGGAGAGATCCAGAAGTCTCCAGTAAATGGAGGTTCATCACCAGTGAATTCGTAAGCCCATGCTCTGGCAGATCCAAGGTCATTGGCATCTACGCTCACTTCAGCGCCACCTTGGCACGTAAAGAAGTTGTGCGCATCTGCTGGGAGTGTCACTCCGGCAGCGACTTGTTCTGCAGAAAACTCGTTCACAGGGATATTTTGCACCTGTCCGAGTAGAGAACGGTTAGTTGGAAGTTGCTGAGATGCAAGTGCAAGACCGACAACGGTCGCCACGACAGCTAACTTCTTTTGAGAAGTGTTCATACGAAAAAAGGGTATTGATGTGAATATTCGTAAATATTATAGCATT
>CAVOCY010000024.1:0-16001 GCA_963694385.1 Candidatus Altimarinota bacterium | reverse complement strand
GAAGAAGAGTCAGTCGAAGAACCAACAGAAGAATCACTCGACCCAGATGAGCCAAATCCTATAGATCTACCAGAAGTGCCCGAAGTGCCCGAAGAACCTGCAGAGGAAGAACCTCCAGTAGAAGAAATTGTAGAGGAGATAGTTTCTGAGGAGGACCCAGTAGTAGAACCAACCGGAGAGCCTACTGCAGAATATCTTGAGCGTGTTGAGGTTATGTCTCGTCAAGATTACGCAGCTGCTAACTGGACACAGCAATACTGTACTTCGCACATTTCATTCTGTGCTCCTATTCACCGCAATTGGTGGTTTAAGTCCTTTGGTGCAACAAGTAGTACTTTGTGGCATGTAGAGCTTTCACCTGCTCCAATTGAAAACTTAGGCGAAGGGCCTATTGTTGTAGAACTCATAGCAGGAACTATTGGCGATGCCAGTGGAACAGTAGACACAACAAGTGGAGAAGCAGTCGGTTACAAAGAATGGACATTTGGACGGTACTTCCGCATCTCTGGAGACACTAGCCTTGAAGAAGCTATCACCTACATCACAAATAACATTACGGAGTTCGCAAACTAGGTAGAATGTAGCTATGCTATACTTTCGGTATGACGACTTATACGTACCAAGCAACGGATTCCTCTGGGAAAATGCAAAAAGGTACTCTTGATGCTCTTAGCTTACAAGCAGCACGTAATGCTGTTGCAGCTCTTGGGCTAGAGCCAGTTGAAATATATGAATCTCAAGCACCATTTGTAGACCCTCTTAAGGCAATTGAAAAAATAAGTAATGTTCCACCAACTAATAATGAACCAACAAGCAAAGTGGTATATTTTCCTCTTTTAGAAACACTACGTCTTTACGCTGGATGGCTACTGGCTTGGTATAGCATTGTCTATGCAGTAGGTGCTTACCAGTTTATGAAAGATACCCCTTACAGAATTCCCTACGCAGAAAGTCTATTTCTTTCTCCACTAGTTCTCAGTTTTACATTTGCAGCCTTTCTTTTCTTGCTCTTTAGTGGTGTTTACAAAATGACAGGACGGTCAAAGAAAGTAGGTATCGTTTTGGCCGTCGTCGGCATTGCGACATTTCTTTTGTATAAGATGAACGTTCAGTAGGTTTATAGCCCTAGCTGCTTTCGAATCTCCTCAGCCTGACCTTGCTCTTCTTCACGAGCACCTTGCTGTACTGTTATGGACTGAAGATCTCTCCAGTCTTCACCATGTTTCTCTTCCAGCTTCTTTAGCTGCAAGAGGTGTTTTGGGCTGAGTTGTGAGAACTTTTTCTTTTCTTCATCAAGAATCTTTTTAAGCTCATCAATCTGGAACTGAGAAAGCTTTGGAATAGCCTGAATAATGCGCCACTTTTCGTCACGAGTTAGGGAGATGCTTCCACGAAGGAGTCCGAGAAACTCCTGCTCGTCAAATTGTGCTTCTGTATGAGCTGGAACTGTAATCTGATCGTTAGATAGTTGCATATTTGTATCACCGAAGCGATAGTCACCTACTTCTTTTAGGACACGGATATCTTCCTCATCAAATCCTGCAGTCTTTAAATCTTCATCTGAAGGCAGTAGACCTTTAGGCGGGGGTGGAGGTCCTTGATCTTGTGGCTGAGCCGCACCATCTTGCTGCTTCGGTGGAGGTGGCGGCGGAGCAGAAAATACTTGTGTTGGCTCCAATCCTCCATCGGGAACAGGTTCGCCAGGACGTGGAGGGGGTGGCCCTGCAGCTGGAGGAGGAGGCGGTGGAGGTGGAGGTGGAGGTGGGTTTCCTCCTGCTGCTGGATTTGCTGGATCAGTCATAAGTATTGGGGTTTTAAGTTCACGATAAGTCTAGCAGCGCTTGTTCCTCTAAAAAAGCGCATTTTGACGGTTTTCTGAAAATAGAACCATTTCTACGGAGACGTATCTTATGTCACTTTTGACTTGGTCAGCTAATTTTGAGGTACTTCTGTGCAGCATTTCTTGCTCGTAACACCAGTTCTGGGTTTAAGAGACTTGATGCAGCTATCTCTGGTATACCACTTTGTCTTAGGCCAAATATTTCTCCCGGACCACGAAGTCGCAAATCAATTTCTGCAAGTTCAAACCCTGAGTCGTGTTTTTCCATGGCTTTTAGCCTCGCGCTTCTTGCCTGCTCTGGATTTGTGGTAAATAAAAAGCAGTAGCTCTTAACGTCGCTACGACCAACTCTTCCTCGAAATTGATGTAATTGTGCAAGTCCAAACCTCTCTGATCCTTCGATAACGATGATTGTAGAATTGGGGATATCAATTCCGACTTCAATAACTGATGTTGAAACAAGGATATCAAATTCTTTTTCTTTAAATGCCCGCATGATCTGCTCTTTTTCTGAAGGAGTCATCTTTCCGTGCAACATTGCAATGCGCCTATGAGAAAAACTCTTATCTAAACGCTTCTTCTCTGCCTCAACATTTTTTATTTCTACAAAATCTTCGTTCTTTGACTTCTTGATCAACGGACAAATCACAAATGCCTGTCTTCCTGCTTCGATCTCTGTATCAATAAATCGTTCAACTGTCTCTCTTTCTGATGGAGGAATTACTTTTGTATGAATAGGTTTTCTATTCCCAGGCTTTTCGGTAAGTACCGAAAGGTCATGATGCCCATGCGCGGTAAGGGCTAGAGTTCTAGGAATAGGAGTTGCCGTCATACTTAGGAAGTGCGGACTTCCTTTGCTCTTTAACCTTTCTCTCTGTGTTACTCCAAATCGATGCTGCTCATCAACTATGACAAGCTTAAGATTCTTAAACTGCACTTTGTCTTCTATAAGTGCATGTGTTCCGATAATAAGATCAAAGTTACCAGCCTCGATACTTGCGCGAGTATCTTCTGCTTGTGACTTAGGGGTAGACCCAGTTAGTAAGGCCACTTTTGGACAGGGCATAGGTATTCCTTTCTTCTGACTGAAGTTGTGAAATGCGACAAGAGTCTTTCCAATAGATTCTGTATGTTGCCTTGCCAAAACTTCTGTAGGGACCATAAATGCACACTGGCCTCCGTGCTCTATTACATTTGCAATTACTGCAGTAGCTACAAGTGTTTTACCCGATCCAACATCCCCCTCAAGAAGTCTCGACATAGGGACATCTTTTTCCATATCAGTAAGAAGTTCGAATATTGCAACGCGCTGACTATCTGTAGGAGTAAATTTTAGCGAAGCGAAGAACTCTTTAATATGATCTACATTCATTGGAATCTTAAACCGATCACTTCGTACACCTTGCCAGTCTTTTTTGCGTTCTAGGGCCTCAATCTGCATTTTATATAATTCCTCGAATGCAAAGCGGTTTAGCGCACGTTGTACTTGCTGCGGATCTTCTGGAAAGTGCATTGCGTAGACAGCCTCAGCCCGTGTGGGGAAGCCCTCCTCTTCTACAGTCTCTTGCGGAAGGGTTTCTCGAATATCTTCGATGGATTCTTTAAGCTCACTGATCCTTTCTCTTAGCCACTTTGTATTGATCTTATCGTGTTGAGGGTAAATTGGAACTAAACGACCAGAGTGCACCAAATCTCCCCCACTCTGTTTTTCGAATGTAGGGCTTTGCATCTGCAACTTGTATCCGTTTTCTACTAACTTACCAGTAAGAACGACATCTTCTCCTTCGCTAAGCATTCTTTTTATGTGTGGTTGATTAAACCAAATCACTTCACACACTGTGCCTTCGGAATCTGTAAACTTTCCTGTTACTAACTGCTTACCTGTTCGTGTACGAATAAGTCGAAGTTTTTCTATTGTTCCGGATATAGTTACCTTTGCATCGAGTGGTGCACTCCCTAGCGTGTGCATAGTCGAAAGATCCTCATGAGTTCTCGGCAAATAGAGTAGCAAGTCCCCTACTGTCTCTAGTCCCATTTCATGTAATACTTCCAGATAATCCTTCGTAGTTCGTATCGCGCGCGAAAGTGGAGTTGAGAGTAGCATGAGAGTAGTATACGATACTCTCCTTTTCTAAAAAAACTATGAAACGATTTATCGCCATCACCATTCTAGCAAAGAGATAGACTTGGCTTTGGTCAGACAGAACCTGTCTATGGTTCTTTGCTTTTGCAGCTACGAAGATGTGTTGATAATACACGTCAGCAATCAGAGGTGATGTTTCCAGAGGTCGTGAAACATAGCGTTCACTAACCAAACGAATGCTCGACCAAGAGGCAGCTCGGCTCTCTTACTATCGCAATGTACCACTTGAAGATCGCGAATTTATTCTTCAAGAACACCGCCGTAGCAAGCAATTCAAACTTGCAGATACTACGTATCAGAAGGTCGACATGATTGCGTCCAGTATGAGTTAACAGCTCCGTAAAGCGTACGAATAGTCATCTTGATTACTTTGTCACGGTCAATTTGTTGCATACAAACCAAAATCATATGAAGATATAGTCGCTTATGAAGCGAATAGGACTTATTTTTATCGGGATGTTTGTTTTTGCACCAAGTGTAGGAGCACAAACTGTATCTAGTGGCATTATTGATGAGTGCAAAGCACAATACCCATTGCCAACTCTAGAAATTAATTTTGTCGAGGAAAGTACAGGTCATGATCCACGACAATTCCTCATTCGACGTTGTATTAGCAATGCACGAAAGGAGATACTGTCACAGCGTAGAGTAGAGAGGCAGCGTATTCGTGATGCTGCTCACTACGACAGGTCTGCAGCGCGAACACAGCAGTATCGCATTAAAAGTGAAAACTACTTACAGGATGCTATTCGAAGGCAGCACCTCAAGATGCGGCGATTCCGCTCACGAACGAATCTCTTAAACCCAGAGATCTTCTATGAAGGTCGTCGCAGCAGGCGTGAAATTATTCGGGCAGCAGAAGGCATAGATCGTATCAACGCTATTCGCAGAAGCTTACGATCAAAGAATCTTCCAGATCCATGCCTCACTGTAGGCGCAATTAGGCAATTTAATAACCCCTGTAGTAACTACGGGTCGAGGAGTGGGAGGAGGAGATAGCTATAAAAAATCCCTGGTGCTCTGGCCATTACCCCTTTTTTAGCATAATATCTCGTGCGTCGGGGTGTAGCTCAGTTGGCTAGAGTACGCGCTTTGGGAGCGTGGGGTCGGAGGTTCGAGTCCTCTCACCCCGACCATTAAATATCAACATCGTGTATACTCAAGCACTCATGTTACTTACTGTACTTACTGCTGCTAAATCCCCTGGAATCTCCGGTGGTTTGAGTTATGAGTCAGAAGGTGACATTGCTGATGGATGCATAGTACAAGTACCACTCAGGAATAAGTCTGTAGAAGGAATAGTACTGGGATCCTCAAAACCAGCAGGGGATTTTGACTTAAAGAAAATTCAAGAGACCCTCTGCGACCAACCCCTTCTTACTCAAGCGCATATCCGCTGTGCCCTATGGATGTCAGAGCATTACTGCTGCTACTTACGACAAGCGATGAGAGTATTTTTGCCGAGTCCTCCATGGTCTGCTTTACTGCCGAAATCGGTTGTCGGTTACCGGTTGTCGGGTAATAAAGATGTTAAGAGTAAAAAACAGCAACTGATAATTGATTTTCTGCAAAGTAGAGCATGGTCATCATGGGATGAGATACGATCTGAACTTGGTGTCAGTAGAGCAGTACTCAAGCCATTATTAGAGAAAGAAATAATAGAAGAAGTACGTCGAAATGAATTCCCGCCAGCCGCCAGCCGCCAGCCGATAACTATTAACTATCCCAACCTCACTCCTCAGCAACAAACTGCTTACGAGATCATCAAAAAGTCTGATAAGCCATCTCTTCTCTTTGGTGTCACAGGAAGTGGAAAGACCGAAGTTTATGCACAGTTAATTGCAGATGCCGTTGAAGCTGGTAAGCAAGCAATTCTTCTTGTGCCAGAAATCCTTCTTACTGAGGCAAATATCAATCGGTTTACAGATCTTCTCGGCGCAGAATCTGTAGCAATGCTTCACAGTAGGCTCACTCCAGCCCAAAAAAGAAACGAGTGGAAGCGTATTCGATTTGGTGATGTAAAACTCGTCATAGGATCTCGCAGTGCACTGTTTGCACCTGTAACTAATCTTGGAGTCATCGTCATCGATGAAGAACATGAGTGGACCTACAAAAATGAGCAAACGCCAAGATACCATGTACGCGAAACTGCAGAAGTCCTCTGTAAAGAATTTGGAGCGAAGCTAGTTATTGGAACTGCGACACCATCAATTGAGAGTTGGTATAGAGCTACCACAAATCTTTATACATTGGCTCGACTCGATGATCGCTATGGCGATGCCGAAATGCCACTCGTGAAAGTTATTGATCTAGCACAGGTGAAATTTGGAAACGACTATCCATTTAGCAATACTTTGTTTGATGCTATAGAAGACCGACTCCAAAAGGGAGAGCAAAGTATTCTCTTTTTAAACCGACGTGGTATTGCTACATCTATGATGTGCCTTGATTGCAAAAGAAGGATCGTCTCACCGGATTCTAATCTACCATTTACGGTCCATAGAAAAGGGGAATCGGTGTACCTACAAGACCACACCACTGGAGCCATCGCAGAAGTTCCTGCACAGTGCCCTGGATGTAGCAGTGCAAACCTTCGACCAATAGGAGCGGGGACGCAACGAGTAGAAGATATCGTTACAAGAAGATTTCCAAATGCAAGAGTCATCCGTGCCGACTCCGACACGCTTAAACATCCGGAGCAAATGCGATTACTTTTAAAAAAGATGCTCGAGAACCAAGCAGACATTTTGCTAGGGACTCAGTCGGTGGTTAAGGGGCTCGATCTTCCAAATGTTACACTTGCAGCAGTGTTAGTTGCTGATGTTGGCATGAGCTTGCCACATTTTCGTGCAGGTGAACGAACGTTCCAGCTGCTAACTCAGCTAACAGGCCGATCTGGGCGAAAAAAGCCCGGTGAAGTAATAATTCAGACATTTCGACCCGAATCAGCCGAAGTTAAGCTTTCTGCGCTGCATAAAACAGAAGAATTTATCACAAAAGAATTAGAAATGCGCCGACTCGCCGACTACCCGCCTGTTTCAAATATGGTGAGGCTTATTTACCGCGGAATAGAGCCAAGAAAGCGTGCCGAGGTACAGTATGCTTTACTTATGCAGAAAACAGAGAACTTGGCTATAGGTTGCGCCCCTACCCTCTTTGGGGGCGGAAAAGTGTGGCATATATTAATTCGCGGTAAGAATCCTAAATCTGCTTTAGAACACATTGATCTTAGCGACACGGTTGTTGATATCGATCCTTTAGATTGTGTTTAGTTACGTAAGCGATCTAAGGCAATACCTGCTGCTACTGATACATTCAAAGATTCTTTTTTTCCATGCATAGGAATATACACGACGCTGTCACACAGACGGATAATCTCTTCTGGAACTCCTGTAACTTCATGGCCTAGAACCAAGCAGATTTTTTCTGATGCTTTGTATTCAGAAATCTTTTGCGCGTTGTCCGTTAGCTCTAGTCCAACGACTGTCCAGCCATCAGATTTAAGCTGATTGATAGTTTCTATAGGATCTTCCTTGTACTCCCAATCTATCCAGTCCTCTGCCCCGATTGCTGTCTTACTAATCTCCCTACGTGGAGGTTGCGCTGTATATCCAGTAAGAATTATTTTTTCTACTGCCATTGCATCTGCTGTACGAAAAAACGAACCCACGTTCCAGAGTGACCGAATGTTATGCGCTAGAAGAATGATCTGCGGTTCCACTAGAGGAGTTCTAGGGTACTTGAGTGAGGGTTGCCAAATATCTCCAACACATCAGATCTTGTTACATCTTCTTCTGATACTCCATTACAAATATAACAAACCCCTGTCTGACTCCCCTCTTGTAAGTTCGCTGCCCCTGTATCTGGCGTGTTTCGTCTTAGCAAAACTACTTTATTTCTATCTACTTCCAGCGGGACTTCTTTTTTACTATCGCTGTCCCACGTAAAAAACTCTGTACCTCTTCTAATAGCGGCCTTTTCTTTATTAGCATTAAAGAGTGAGATCGTACCAAGGACTTCTTGCGGATCTCCTGTAAGAGAGAAGTATTTCATTTGTTTTAAACTGATGTCTCCTAGTAGTCGCTTCGCTGCCTGCTCTACGGTGCGCTCTTCGTTATTCACGATGATAGTTTCTATAAATATTTCTACTCCTTGCGGATCTCTTCTTGGAAGGGTAACTGCTTTGCTGTTGTTATTTTTAACAACAACGGCTGTCTCCTTTGCAGGGTGAGACTCTATCCAACGTTTAAGAGAAGCGAAGTACGGGTCCCCTTTTGGTGTTCGCTCTGGGTGAGGCATAAGAGCAACAACGTTTCCTTGCTTATTGCAAATTCCAGCGATAGCAAACTCCGACCCATTCGGTGTAACCGAAACATCCTCAGAGACTGCCCCCTCTTCGTTACAGTACTGGAACGCTATTTGGTTGTTTGCTTTTAGTTGATCGAATAGTGCTTTGTCGTTTGTCGTAAATCTTCCCTCTCCGTGAGCAATTGGCATATGCATTGCGCCTTCCCAGTTACTTGTACAACACCTATCTGTACTACAGCTTGGTGTTACCCAAATCCATTCGTTCAAGAAACCAGTTGCTTGCTCCTCTACTGCATTATGAGCAAGGCTCATCTGTAGGCCCTCTGCATTGGGGATCAACCCAGATTCGACGAGCACCTGTGCACCATTACAGTTTCCAATTACTACTTTTCCTTTCGCTGCTTCTTCTTTAATAAATTCTAAAATTGGGTCTCTAGCAGACATCATCCCAGCTCGCCCTCGGTCTTCGTAGCTAAATCCACCTGGGATAAAGTATCCGTCGATATCTTTCAATCGAGTAACATCGTCATTCCAACGAAAATACACCGCTTCCATACCTGCATTGCGGATTGCACGAACAGACTCAACTTCGCAGTTATTTCCTGGAAAGGAGACGATAGCGATTCGTGGTTTGCTCATGGCTTAATTGTAACCTAAACCGTCATAACTTCCTCCTCTTTCAGCTTCTTACTTTCATCAATCTTCTCGTTTGCAGTCTTTACCGCCTTTTCAAGCTCTTCGAGTAATGTATAACGTACATCTTCGTCTTTCTCATTATCTTTGATATCATCATGGGCTGTTTGCCGTTGCTGACGAACAGAGATGCGTCCCTCCTCAGAAAGCTGATGAACAATCTTTACAAGTTGTTCTCTTCGCTCTTGAGTCATTGGTGGCAAGTTTAGCCTAATAACAGATCCATCATTAACAGGGCTAACTCCAAGATCGGCTTTGGTTAGGGCTGTCTCTACTGCGCCTAATGTGGCTGCATCCCAAGGTTGCACGACAATAGTCTTTGCATCTTGAACACTCACTCCTGCTATAGCTTTAAGTGGTTGATTTTGACCGTACGCATCCACCACAACATTTTCTACAAGTGCAGCATTCGCTCGACCTGTTTGAAGTTTTGCAAATTCACTATGTAAATACGTGAGTACTTTTTCTACTTCTGCGTTAAATGTTTCTATGCGGACATCAGCCATAATAATAAGGGGTTAACCGTGAACAAGTGTCCCGATTTTCGCACCCTTGGCTGCTTTTAGCAAGGAACCATCCGGAGCAAATTTAAATACTCGAATAGGAAGGCTCTGATCCATACACAAACTAAATGCTGCTTGGTCCATCACATTTAAGTGCTGGTTTATTGCATCTGCGTATGTAATTTCATCGTACATGACAGCGTCATCATGCTTGTTTGGATCTTTATCGTATACACCGTTAACATTTGTCGCCTTAAGAAGAACATCACACTGTAGCTCTAGTGCTCGAAGTGCCGCTGCGCTATCAGTCGTAAAGTATGGGTTTCCTGTTCCGCCGGCGCAGATCACAACACGTCCTTTCTCTAGATGACGTTCTGCTCTACGTTTAAGATAAGGTTCTGCTAGTTGTGGAACATCCACTGCACTACATACACGAGTATTTTGACCAAGGGATTCGAGTGCAGACTGGAGTCCCACTCCATTCATTATTGTTGCGAGCATGCCAATTGCATCAGAAGAGGTACGCTCAATTCCGCTATCTTGTGTGTCGCGGAATCTCCAGATGTTTCCCCCTCCAACAACTACAGCTACTTGAAAGCCCGCATCCACTACTTCTTTGACGCTAACTGCAACTTGATCTAGCGCTTCGTGATGTAAACCAAATCCGTCTTCCCGAGCGAAGAGCTCTCCAGAAAGCTTGATCATGATGCGTTTTCCGTCCATCCGCCAAATCATACTGATATTTGCCAAGAAAGCAAGACTTCGTAAAGGTAGCAAATTATGATAGAATATGTAGAATAAGCGAGAAAAGCGAAACTAACATGCCCCGGTAGCTCAGCTGGCCCAGGCCAGCGCTGCTGGCCGTAATATAGGAAGCCCCTGCTCGTACCCCATTTACATCACAGTATCACCCAACATGCCCCGGTAGCTCAGCTGGCCCAGGCCAGCGCTGCTGGCCGTAATATAGGAAGCCCCTGCTCGTACCCCATTTACATCACAGTATCACCCAACATGCCCCGGTAGCTCAGCTGGATAGAGCAGCACCCTTCTAAGGTGAAGGTCAGAGGTTCGAATCCTCTCCGGGGTACCACATTTTTATGGCTTAGATTAGCCATTTATCGCTTCTCCTTGGTCTCGGCTGCAATTTTGCAATAGCGATAGCTTAGTCTGATGCAGTCGGCTTAAACGTACATAATCCTTTTTCAGAAAGAAGAATAATCTGAAACAAGCTCAGACCTGCATCAAGAAGTGGCTGCTTGGTTCTTTCTGTGTTCGCTTGTAATAGTGCACGACTTACAAAGGGATCCAATAAATCTACACCATCTTCAACGAATAACTCTGACGCTGTGCATTCACACTTCTCAAGAAGTGTCTTAATTTCTGGATGCAGAGTATCTTGTATTCTATCTGGACGTGCTGGCATCACCCGTAAGGTTCGCTCTACCAGTTCTCTACCGGTCAAAACATGTGTAGTGTTTTTAAAAGCATCTTTCAGCGTATATTCTAATACACCTTTTTCTGCATTTTTAGCAATACCGGTTAACACTAGCGTATTGTTTGATTCACCCATAATCCAAAATGTTGAACCAAGAGATGCTTTGCTGTTTCGTAACGATCGTAACAAAAACTCGTCTTTCTTCTTCCTCAGTTCTTCGCGTATCTCTTTACGAAGAGGACTACGTGTATCGTTATATGCTTGGCATAGATGTTGTACGCTATGATTAAAATCTGTGTCAGCACTAATTTGCATATTCATAAGACCCATGTTGCCACTTGGCCGGAGAATACTAACGGTATATCCGCTAACATTACGAGTGCATACAAATGCCAAGCCCGCACGACGCAGTGACATCACTTGAGACATTGTTTCTTGAGTTACCTTTGGTTTTTGCATGGAGTCTAAAGCAGGATCTTGATTACCAAAAAGCCTGCGAAGAGAAATGGATCTCTGTGCTCCATTTGGCTCCACTTCTGCAGATATAAATCCTTCACCTGCAAGCCCTGCTTCTATCAGCAACCGTCGTTCTGCTTTGGTGATTGTAGAACTCTTCCGTAACTCTGCAGTTTTAGCTTTCAATTCTGCAGGCGAGAGTTCGTCTATTACACCAGGCTTGTTGTGTGCAGCGATAAGCGCATCTCTCTCCGCCTGATCCATCGTACGGCCAAGCAGTGCTTCTGCAAGAGTGATACGAGTGCCATCATCTACATCATGCGTTTTCATATACGCCTTTAGCGATGCGGTGTTGCCTTGCCTGGCAGATTCCAAAGCCGCCTCTTGCTCAGCTTCAATAGTACTCTGGGTTTCGGATGCCGTTTGATAGGATACCGAAACCTCTCCTTCTCCAAGGTATGTCTCGATCGCTATGAGCATTGCTATATAACCATCTTCTGTAAGATAACGAATATAATCGTCATGCTTCAAGTCTCGAAAATTAACACCAGGATTCAATATAGAATACTTTTCTTTAAATTCATCCAGTGGAATTCTGGTGCCATCAGAACCCAAAGCAGCCTCTTTAAACGTTCTACACGCCTCTGCAAAACTTCCACCATTCAACAGTATCCAGTTCTCTACTCCGATTCCCCCAAACCCTCCATTTTGTACTTTTTTGTATGCCTTTCCATCTTTTAGTATTTGCTTTGCAAGCAGAATATTCGCCCTTGTCTCTAGATACACCTCTTCACCATGATGACGACGGATATGTTCAAATCGTGCTTCCACTGCTTCATGTGATGGCATGTAATTAATCTCAGAATTCGGCATGATAGCAATATCGACATCGACAGGCTCTCCATTAATCATGCAACCTGTAATAAGAAGCTGAAAACCGCCATCACGAAGAGGATGCTTCTCTGCAGTTCCGCCAAATACTTCCACAAACGATGAAGCTATTCCCTCTACATTGTCAAAAGCTGAATGCTCACCGCTATCATCTATGCGTAATGTGTAGTCAAAGTCATATCCTCCACCAGGAAGATACGTCCCTCGTCCAGTAGAACCAATATCAAACAAGCGAGCACCGCCTAAGCTATGGTCTAAAGGACTCTTCATCTCCACACCAAATGTAGCGAGTTGTGTTTTAATGATTGTTTGCACTGACGTTCCAATAGCAGCAGTTTCCGGGTCTCCAGCGCGTAACACATTCATATATTGATCGATGTTTGCTGTGTGCTTGGCAGACAACTCAGGACTTACATCAGCATTTATTCTTGCGACATCAAAAGCAGATCCATTACGAGCATCGAGCCCCACAAAGTTTCGACGCATAGCGTCGAATTGTTCACTCGTAAACACAAGTTTGCCATCTTGATTAAAAATAGGAATGTATACTCCATGCTCAACAATATCGATGTATATCTTCGCCATCTCTCTTGGGTCTGCAAGCGTTGAAGGGAAAATGAGAAGCCCATCTATTTCTGACGAGGGTAATCCTGTACGAATACCAAAATGAGAATCATTTACTTGAGGAGTATGGAATGTTTCATATCCTCCTTCTACGCGCGTTGGACTTTCTTCACGCACATTTCTCGATAGATCAAATTGCCCTCTATTACGGGATAGAATAAGAATATGTCTATGAGCAGTTGCATATCCCGTTGCAGGAGATCGTTGTAACGGTGTCTCTAATCTATTTGTTGATAGATGATCTGGTAGAACACGTCCGAAATCTGCATCAAATGGAGTAGCATCAGAATCTGCGTTCTGTGCACCAAGCATTTCACCACTGGTTAATCCTCGTGATAAAATTCCCCCTAAATATTGAGCGTCTGCACCGTGCATCATGTCACCCTCACTCAACTCTAACGATGATCCATCGGCAAACCCAGAGGCATACGCCCTATTTCTGGTATCTGCTTCCGTATGAGCAGTGTTCATCATATCAATAGCCTCTTGCACCGTTTCAACACCCAAAGGACGAAGGAATATTTGAGCAAGTCTATCAGTTGCAGTTTGCTGACCTTCAGCCCCAAGTGCTTCTCGTAAGCTCGTAATTCTTTGCTCGATTAGATCAGGTGAGGTTTCTGCAGCATAGCCTTGACGCTGCCCTAAACGAGAACGACTCAGTAATGTTTCAAGTTTTAATAGACCAAAATGTAATACCTCTTGTTGTTGTGAAGAAAGGGTACTCACTCCATCGCGTTCTGCCACTAGTAACAACTCTTCTATTCCAGATGAAGACTCCAAAAACTCT
The DNA here is from genome assembly GCA_963694385.1 of Candidatus Altimarinota bacterium. Taxonomy (GTDB): domain Bacteria; phylum Patescibacteriota; class Gracilibacteria; order Peribacterales; family Peribacteraceae; genus UBA2170. Next base: position 2,321 of record CAVOCY010000024.1, on the reverse strand, counting down.
CTTAACGAGTTTTCTCCAGAACGGACATGAATCAGCATAAGATCGCGTATCATAAGATCTTGCACCCTTCTTGTAGACCTTTGCATGCCAGCAGTATCTTCAGCACCCTCTGTTCGATTCAAGATCTCTGGAGAGGTATGGTCACCTAAGTGCATAAACATCCTGCTCGCAGGGTACAGCACCTGGAATGCAACGGTAATTTTTGCTGCTATCGGTAAATTATTCTGCTCAAATACAGATGCTATCTCATTATATGCTGCTAACGGATTATCCAAGTCAATAAGCTGCAGCGCCAATTGCTCATCTAAAGAGCGTAACTCCGCAGAAGGGCTGTGGCTCAAGCTCTTAAAAATAGTAACAAATTCCATCCTCTTGCCAGGCTCGCACTCAATGATTACATTAATATACTTTAAAACAAATTCACGTTCGGTTTTACTGAGACTTGCTAGGGTACTTTCAAAATTCGCCTTTGCAATTTTAAGAAGAATATCCCGCCTTTCAATAATATGAAAATCTAGACCGGCACTGTGTAGTGCAGTAGCCGCTTTTAACACCAAAGCATTATCCCCAGTGGAGAAATCTGTAGAGGAAAGTATATCGATGTCACGAAGTCTCATAGAGTAACCAGTATTCTCGGAAAGTACACGCACAGTGTCCCGCAGTTCAGGATTGTCTTCTGTAAACTGTGCACGAAAATCTGCATCAGAAAGAAACCTTCTTATATCCTCTAGTTGGAATTGCTCTTCTTTGAAATACTCTTTAGAAGTTATATTTTCTTTTTCACTGCGAGATAACACAGAAAGAGCCGCTGTTTTGATGGTAAATCCATACTGCGTATGTAAATCATCAAGCTGTGCACCCAATTTTGGATATTTTGCTTGGAGGTCAAATACTATTTCCCAGTAACTTTTATCTCCTGCTCCTGACCACTTTTCGCTACTAGTTCCACCAAAGTAATGCTTTGCAATTTTAGCTCCTTCACCGTTAAGAATTTGATTTCTCAATACTTGGTCTCTCCAAAGCGGAGCGAGATTTTTATGTAACACTAATGTATTTATCTCAAATTGATATTCTTGCATAAGGTGATCGCAAAAAGCGCGAAAATCAGCATCTTGCATTAATGCCAATAATGCGGTGTCTGTTACTACACCTTTAGCATTTGAACCCCCTTCAGAAAGTAGCCTGTTTAGTGTTTGTGAAAATCCAAAGGTTTCTGCAAATTCCTCTAGTACATGCCAGCTATCTGTACTGTTATACAGCTCTACAAAAGAATCTAACCCTCTATCCGAGAACGATTGCGAAGCTCCACGAACGACTCTTAGCGCGGCAGCTCGCAGTGATGTATTACTTAAGAGTAAAGAATGTGGGGGTTTTCTTAATGAATACTCTACAGAGGTAATACCAACCCCTTTAAGTGATGGACAAATTTCAAGGATATCATTCACACTAGCAATGTCTAACTCTCCATGAATAAATACAGTACTTAAATCCAGTAAAGATTGGAGCCCACCATTAGGCTGAGAGGACAGAAGAAATTCTAGAACTTCAGGGTTACTTGCCACTTCTAAATAGAGGTATAAGTCGCTACTCGATGGATTTTGACCAATATGCTTTCTTATACGTTGTACGTCATCACTGTGTGTTCGCAATTGTTCAAGAGCATCAACAGCATAAAACAATCGTGTCGCATCAATTCCACTAGACACTTGTGGTTCCTGATCTTGAAAGAGTGCAAAAAATTCTGCTGCGTGTGGATGGCGTGATACGTTTGAGATAAAAATAGAGTTTTCCTGAAAATCTGCTTCCTTTAAATCAAGACCAGCAGCTCTACACTGTTCAATGAGCTTTATAGGGTTTTCGATGTTCATAAACACTCTCGCCAATCCTCTCTGAGAGTTTTGAGCTACACGCATGGGGCGCTCTCCAGAAAGCCGGACTTCACCTCTCCATTCTTCTTCTGTTTCAATGTTAGAGTACCCTTCAGCCTCCATCTGCTTCGTCATGCTCTCTACCTCATCAGCTGGTACGGTTTCTTTTTTTTCTTTCACAAAATTTGATTCTAGATAATCGAGCATTTCCTCAAATTCTACAACACGCTCATCAGAACCAAGCACCTCTCTTGCTTCTGAAGAAACACGTTCTACAGGTAATACTTCTGGTGTTTTACCACCGACCAAACCTTTAGCCCAACTCCCTAACCCTACAAGCCCTGCTTCTATCAATATCCTTCGTTCTGCTTTGGTGATAGTAGAACTCTTCCGTAACTCTGCAGTTTTAGCTTTCAATTCTGCAGGCGAGAGTTCGTCTATTACACCAGGCTT
>CAVOCY010000023.1:0-16493 GCA_963694385.1 Candidatus Altimarinota bacterium | reverse complement strand
AATTGTCCAAGCATTGCCTGTACTCGCTCTTGTTTACTACTTATGTCTTTCTTTTGTTTTTCTAAGTACTCCACCAGTTGCTTTGGGTCGAGGGGTGCAAAATAGAATACTTTCCCCTTGGTGGTCTTGGTCACCAAACCCTTCTCCATAAGGTCATGTAAGAGGGTGTATCCAAGCCCCCTATTAATACCTGCCTTCTTCGAGAGAAATGTAATGGTCTGTTGGCCATGTCGCAGAAGAGCTACGTAAAGCTTTGCTTCACTGTCTGAGAGGCCAATTTCTTCAAGGAGGTCTTCTATTGATTCCATGCTGCTAGTTTTATTATAGCACTAAACAGCCTACAAGTATTGTTAAAACACGTATTTGTACTATTATTGACAAGTCATATTTTTTATTCGCTAATCCTTTTACATCATGAATTTGAACAATGAATCCTCATCGGCAAACATGAAGACCCCAGAGGCAAGTCAGCCAGAACTGACCCTTAAAAAAGAGATTCAAATGATCTCTGATGATGTGCAATCTAAAGGATTTACAGTTATAGGTAATCAGGAATTCGTACTGAGCCCTTCAATGCAAGAAGACTTATCTGCGTTGCAGGAGAGCTTTGAAAACTTAGAACAAGATCCATTTATGGATACTGAAACTGTATGGCGTTTACGAAGGTTCGGAAGGTTTGGTATTTTCACGGGCCTAGAGAGTGATGAAGATCCAGATGCTATTTCGATCAAGCCCATAGAATATGCTCCGTACCAGTCTAAATACTTAGAAGATGGTCTGTCTGAATTTAATGTAGTACCAAGGGCATTTCCAGAATTGGAAGCAGCTACATATGAGAATGCATGTGTACGTGCACTTATTAAAGAACTCTTTGCCGCTATTCCTCAGGAGAAAAAAGATGGAACTCCATGGGAAGCGAAAGTGCATCAGGTGCGTGTACTTTCATTTGCTGATAAAATTGTAAAAGCGACTCCAGAGGGAATTCACGAAGATGGTCATGACTTCTTTGCGATCGTCATGATGCAAAGAAAAAATATTGAAGGTGCCATGAGTCGTATTTGGTCTAAGGACCAGCAAGAAAACCCACTATTTGAGCAAACATTAGCAGAGCCTCTCGACACACTTCTTGTTCACGACAGAAAGGTACTCCACGACGCAACTGCCATGGAACCAGCAGAGAATATTGGATATAGAGATGTGCTGATCATCAGCATGGATAAAAACCCTGAAATTTCTACTGATCTTATCCAGAAATAATTCCTACTCCACTTCCCATTACTCTTATGATGAATACTCCCAATGCAAAAGCTTTACCACAGGATGATCTTCAGTTCTCTGCACTCTTTCAAAAGGGTCCTGGAGACTATTGCCCTGATATCAATGAAGATGCAACTTTGGAAGCACTGAGTGGAAAAGATATTATAGTTGTTACGAACGGAGCAAATCTGAGCTCAGGCCGTGGAGGTCTGACAGATACCGCAGGAGGTCCTGCGTATATAGCAGAGATCCTAGTGCCTTCACTAAGGGCAGCTGGAGCCAGCGTAATAGAACACGTTGTTCCTGTAGACGATCTTGTTAAAGGGGTAGAAGAATGTGATACAGATTCTATTAAGAATGCGCAAAAACTTCTCGTTATTGAAAAGTACATACGTGACAAAATTTGCGAGTGGGCAAAAGAAGGAAAGTTGGTAATTCAACTTGATGGCTGCCACTCATTTCTTGCAGCAGCTGCAGGTATCCTTATGGCACATCCTGATCCTGATGACCCAGAATACAGTACTCTCAAATTGATTATGAATGATGGAGATGCGGATGCCCGAAGGGATCCTAAGGACGAAGAAGCTATCCACGGAGACAAAAAACTGAATGCTCACGGTAGAACAACGTCTCTCTTACAAGGCAAAGGACCTGATGACCTTGCTGAGTTGATGGAAGGTGTACCGCTCCTGAGGGAAGAACACACGTTATACATTGGTGCTCAAAGAATTGATAAGCCAGAAGTTGGTTATCTAAAAGAAAGTGGATCACCATATCTAGGACTTGATGCATTACATGATCACTCAGAACTAGTTGATGCATTCTTGGAGGAGTTTGTTGATGGAGATCCTTACATGTGGGTGTTTGATCCTGACCTGCTTCCAAAAGCAGAACTTAAGCAGAATCCAGATCCTAGCATTCCAGCAGGTGCTCCAATGGCAGGAGTAGAAGGATTACAAACTCAACTGTTCCTGCGTTACTGCAGAACGCTTGGTGGCTCAAACGGACAGGTAGTGTATATCGAAGCTGCAGAGATTGCCGCTGCGTGTGACAAGCTCAACGCAGGTCTTACGCGTGATGCAGTTATTGGAGGAATCTTCCGTGTGCTCACTGGAGGAGATGAAGATTACAGAGTTGGATACGACGCTTTTGCTCAGTAACTTCCTGATGCGATGTAGTGGCGGGGCACTCTTTGATTAACCATATCCAATATAAAAACTCTGCGAAGCGGAAACTTGTTTTCGCTGGAGCAGCTCTGCTTAAAGGGAAAGGGGTACTGGGGAAAACCGTAGGTTTTCCTCAGAAATGGCGGGGCTGACCCCACTACGCTCCTTCGGAGCTACGAGGGGCAGGCGGGACTAAATCAAGTGCCTCTCAACAAAACTTCTCCCCGAACCTGATTTTAAGTATTTCTCATAATCATATGCCCTTTTCTTATCAAGAAAAGCTGAATAATGAGCAATATACCAAGGTACAAGTTTAGCGGTCGAAGGAACTTCTCCACGATTGTGTCTTATAAGGCGATCTTTTAGGTCATCAGTACAACCAACATATTTCTTTCCCCGTTCATTTTTCAAGATATAAACGTAATGCATAGTAAAAAACCTTATCACAAAATGGCTTGTTGCTATAGTCCTCCTTCGCACTTGATGGCTTGCCAGCCGTAGCGCAGCGGCTATGTGGAAGAAGTAGTAGCACAAACCTCAAGTGCTACGGCGGACATCCTTCGCTGTGCGAAGGATGGCGGGGTTGACGGGACAATCTTAGAACTGTTGAAGTTGAGTCTTCCTTTGCTTGGTTGCGAGAAGCTTGTGTCCATGAGAAGTTGGCGAACCAGATACGGACGCTGATTCTCCAGTAGGACAAGTTACTATCTAAGCTTTTCTCCTGAGTAATTCTTGCACTCTTTTGCCGATATCATAGGCATGGAGTTGATCATTGAACGTAGCTGCTTTCGTAGATATTCTTAGCTTCTCTGCACTCGCCATTGTGCTTCCTTGAGCTTGAACAACTTGCTTTAGGATAGAAGCCAGTGCACCTGAATCGCATCCAATTGCTTTAGCAATTGCAGTATCTATTTCATTAGTGTCTGGTGACTCACTTTTACTCATATATATATTATATACTAATAATACTTATATGTCTATATTCCCATATATGTACTTTAAATGACTCCTAGAAGACAAAAGGAATGTGGCGGGGTTGACCCGCCTACGCCTCTGGGCTTCGGACGGGCAGGCGGGACTCTTCGTTTAATCATATCCAATATAAAAACTCCGCGAAGCGGAAGCTTGCTTTCGCTGGAGCGGCACCGCTTAAAGGGAAAGAGAGCCCATGAGAGAAAACCGTAGGTTTTCTTTCATGAATCGTGGCGGGGTTGACGGGACAATCTTAGACTTGTTGGAAGTGGACTTGTGGAGCTGTCTACACAAGCAATTAAGGATTTAGGTGATAGTATAACTTTTCCTGATCTCTGAGGATCTATTGGATTGCAAATAGCCAATTTACTTGGGAATTACGCGGTAGCAACTAATTGCTCAAAGTTCGTATTTATTGTATAATATATTTATACTAAACATAGATTATGCCTTTAGAACAATATCAGAAATTTGATGATGAAACTGTTATTACTCTAGTACTCTCATGATCTTCAAGAAATATTACAGATGATTAATAATTTCCAAAACCAGGCATCGAATGCAGAACCTGTAGGAGGTAATCTTAACCCCTACGTTTGGAGTATGATCAAAAGGCTCGGGTCCGATCTTGCTCAAAGATCATCAAGAGATGAGTTCTTTGCAGTGCTCGATAGAAACTCTTCACTGAAAGCAGCAGCTAAAGAACTTGATCCTAGTTCTCACAGTCGAAATGCAGAAATAGCTGCGAGAATTGTAGCCTTTGCAGCAAGAATTCTAGATGAAGCTGCCCTAGAAGATATAGTGCAACAACATATAAATGCCAATACCCATAGAATAGTAGAGAGCTCCAGGAAGCGAACTCGTGCTGAACGTTCCGAAGGACATGTAAAAGCAGGTATGAGACCGTGGCCATTACAAGAGGAAGAAGATCAACTTTTTAAACTTATAGAAAATCCTGATTTTCAATTTCCAGCTGGTAGTAGACTAAAGGGATATCCTGACTACAAGCTAATAGCTCTCGCACTCAATGCTCAGTTTCACAACGAAATGCCATATCGTGAAGCAGATGAATGTAAAATTAAGGTTCGCAATGTTCGTACTAAAAGGAGGAAAGATGATAGCAGTCTTAAGCTGATGCGCCCTACTACTTTTTGGGCTGCAGAAGAAGAATGCATATTAGTGACTTATTGTACTGACGCTGAATACTTGCACAAGAAAGGGCCAGCTAAGGACAAGCCTGATTTTAACAGGATAGCTACCAAAATGAAGGGTCGATCAAGAAAACAGTGCTCCAGTCACTGGAAGTCAATACGAGATAATCCTGAGAAAAAGAGCGAACTAGAAGCAAAAACTGGAAGAGTAATTCCAGAATCTAAAAAGACAATTGACTGGTCTCTGCTTGATGAACTCCTGTTAAGATTAGCCAAAGAATATGTGCATCCTAAAGATCATCAACATGCAGATAAACCCAATTGCGTAGAAATCGCACAGAAATTACAGGTGCAATATCCTGATCAACCAACGATCACTAGTGGAAATGTTTCCGCTCGATTAAAGAAACTTCAAAAATAACCCATCGAGACATCAGGTAAGAAGCCATATAAATATGGCGGGGCTGACGAGACTCGAACTCGCGACCTCCTCCGTGACAGGGAGGCGCTCTAACCAACTGAGCTACAACCCCACATGTTGATCATACTACTACGGGGTTGGTTAGAGCGGGCGTTCTAGTTATATTACGCCTGCCAGAGGCAGGCTAGGCCAACTGAGCTACAACCCCACTAGTATGAAAGTGGGAATCAATGATGTGAATCTTTTACAAAGAGCTCGGTTGTCATCCCAAAGCTCGAAAACAGTACCAGTTTAGGTTTTAGCAAACAACAAAAAACCCCTCGGGGATGAGGGGTTTTGAGAGGAAGATTCTTATTTTTTGCCCTTAGAGGCTTTAATGTTGAAGAATACAGCCAAGGAGAGCGTGAGAAGAGCAGGGAGATACTCTGTTCCAATCTTGGCGGTATTACCGTCATACTGCTGTCCAAAGATGAATGTGAGGTACATAACACCAATAGCGAAGTATGCCTCTTTGACGTTTTTATTCAGAAGCAAGAAGAGACCTGCACCAAATTCTGCAATAGGCAGAGCAAGGCCATAGATATAAAGTAAAATACTTGGAAGCTCCTGAGCTAGGTGACCATCACCTGCAATCAGGCTATCGGCAAAGCCGGTAAGTCCCATGCGGAATTTCTTAATACCAACGAGGAGGAAGAGGATACCAAACGCGTATCGCAGTACTTCTGCTCCGAAGGTGTACTCGTTCTTGTAGAGCTTCTTCATGTAGTTCTGTAGCTGTTTCATTAGTAAATAGGGGGAATATTGTTTCAGAGTCTACCATGTAACATGATAAAGGAAATGGTGATATTTATGACACTACAAAGCTGGTTTTTTCTCGCTCCAATTTGATGCTTGCTCGTACGCGTGGGCGATTTTGAAAATGTCAGATTCTCCCCATTGCTTTCCCATTACTTGGAGTCCAAGTGGTAAACCTCCTTTTGTAAATCCACATGGTATAGAAAGCGCAGGAATGCCGGCCATCACCTGTGGGTCGAGGTAGATATCTTCTAAGTACATTGCCACAGGGTCACCTTCGTGTGCACCAATTGCAAATGCAGCAGTAGGTGTTACAGGAGCAATAACTGCATCCACGTTTTTATATACTTCTTCAAAGTCTTGCTTGATGAGTGTGCGCACTTTGAGTGCTTGTCTGTAGTAGGCATCGTAGTACCCTGCAGAAAGCGCATACGTACCAATCATGATTCTTCGTTTTACCTCATCGCCAAAACCTTCTGTGCGGACTTTGTGGTAGTAATCAACAAGATCAGTAGCATCACTTACCGTATGTCCATAACGAATACCATCGTATCGTGCCATGTTCGAGCTTACTTCTGATGGGCAGATCACGTAGTAACAAGGTGTTGCGTATTCTGTGTGTGGCAGTGATACATCAATAATCTCTGCACCTAAGCCCTTAAGAACTTCAACGGCATCCATCACTGATGTTCGAATTTCTTCATCCATACCATCAGCAAAGTACTCTTTTGGAAGTCCTATTTTCATCCCCTTTACATCACCAGTAAGAGCAGCAGTGTAATCGGGGACATCGCTATCACCTGTAGTCCCATCGTACATATCTTTTCCTGCAATGGCTTCGAGGACAATAGCCATATCTTCTGTGGACTTACAGAGCGGCCCAATAGTATCGAGGCTACTCGCCATACTCATGACACCGTATCTGCTTGTGCGTCCGTACGTTGGGCGTATTCCCGTGCAACCACAGAACGCAGCAGGCTGACGAATAGATCCTCCTGTATCTGTGCCGAGTGCAAATATGCATTCATCTGCAGCGACAGCCGCTGCACTTCCTCCGGAAGAACCTCCAGCAACTCGTGTTGTATCCCATGGGTTTTTGGTAACGCCGTAGCAAGAAGTTTCGGTGCTTGCACCTTGCGTGAATTCATCAGTGTTCGTCTTGCCGATACTGATTGCTCCTTTACGAGAAAGACGTTGAGTAGTTGTACAGTCAAACGGTGGAACATAGTCTTTGTCTCGTAGCATAGTACTGCAACCAGTTGTGGGTATTCCTTTTTCGCAGTACACATCTTTTGTCAGATAGGGGATGCCCGTAAGTGGGTGATCAAACTTTCCTTCGGTATCTATTTTTTTGGCTTTCTCTAGGGCTAGTTCGTAATTCTTGTAGACGACAGCATTCAAAGTCGCATCTACTTTTTCTATTCTATCGATACAAGACTGCACGAGTTGCTCCGAGGAAATCTCTTTTGATTTCAACTTCGCGTGGGCCTGTGTAATCGTAAGAGTGTTATCCATGTGCGGACGGTGTTTGAATTTGATTATCAATAATAGGCAGTGGACTAGATTCGAGTAGCTCCTTTGTCGTTGGTCCATCGGAAACAATTTCATCTTCTCGGAAACGGTTTACGATTCCTGTTGGCTGTGGAGTAGGTTCCACAGAATTTGTATCTACTTTTTGTAGTGTTTCGATGAAATCCAAAATAGAACTTAGCTCTGGTCCGAATTTTTTTACCTCCCCGTCAGACAGGTTAAGCCTGCAGAGTTTTGCGATATGCCGGACGTCATCGGAAGATAAACTAGCCATAACAAGGAAGAGGATACCCAATAAATGAGCAAGGGGTAAGGGGCTAGTAGTTAGTATCGAGGGTTTTTATTGTCCCCAGCCCCCAGCTACTAGATACTAGCTCCTGTTATGAAGCCTTCCAGAATCTCCGGCCGCAAGCTTAATGACTATCTTCGCCGTAAAGGAAAGGTGTGGAAAGGGAGTACAATGACTATAAAATGGCTAAGAGGACCACCAAAGCATCCAAATATCAATCCAGAGAAATCGGCTGTATATATAGGAACAGCGGCATCAGTAAAGCTGGATAAGTCAGCAGTACGGAGAAATCGTATGAGGAGAAGATGCAAAGAGGCTTTTCGTAGAACTCTGAAAGATCACAAGAAACTTCCGACCATACAGTTGTTACTTAGTCCTCGCGCCGCTAGTCTGGATTGCGATTTCAAAGACATCCTTCGTGATGTCGACTCCTTTCTCTCACAAGTATGAGCTCAACTAAAACGCGCGCAGGATCGATATTTCATTTCATTCTAATATTCTTGCTCGTCTATCTGACGACACAGATGGGAATGAAGTATTTTTTTCCAGATCGATACAGTGATGAGAAGGTACAGGCTGCAGTAACGTTGAAGGCAGTTGATAAGACAGTAAAAGGACAACATCATCCGATACTGGTAATAAAGAATACAACAGAGAATGACATTACACTCGCCGACCGTTGCCCGATGCCACCAGTCGATGTATGGAAGGTAGGAGATGGAGATGTGTTAACAGCACTAACTACAGAAGAAACGGCACTCCCATGTGAAGCAATTACTTCTGTAAAAGCAGGAGAGTCTGTACAAGTAGATCTAGGTCCGTGGAAGTATTCGCTGTTTGGAAATTACGGAACATACGAAGTTGCTTTGCCTACAGAGACAGAAAATTCAGAAGTGCTACCCGCAAGGTTTGACATCTACGAAGTGGGAATGATGACACAGCTTTTTAGGACATTTATTACGAAGCCACTTCTTAATGGTTTGATATTTGTTGCATCCATGACACCGGGCTATAACCTTGGAATAGCCATCATCATCCTTACAATTATTGTAAAACTTATCCTCTTTATGCCAACACAGCATGCGATGGAGGGGCAACGCAAGATGCAGGAGGTACAGCCAAAAATGGATGCTATGAAAGCAAAATTCAAAGACAATCCAAAGAAGATGCAGGAAGAAACCATGAAACTGTGGAAGGAAAATAAAGTAAACCCGATGCAGTCATGTTTGCCGATGCTTATCCAGTTCCCAATTCTTATTGGGCTGTTCTTTACCATCCGTGATGGATCTATTCTTGCACTCTCTGAACATCTGATTTACACGCCGTATCAAAACCTCCCATGGGACTTTGGGACGGTGTTCCTTGGTATGGATCTTACGATGCCTAACGTAACAGTAATGCCGATACTCCTTGTGGTGATGCAGTTTTTCCAGATGAAGCTTTCGTTTGCTATTAACAAAAAGAAGTCCGCCTCCGCCAAGGCTACAGCCGACAAGCAGGATAAGAAGAAGAGTGATGAAAAGGCTAGTCAGCAAGAGATTCAGCAGAAGGTAATGATGTATGGATTGCCACTGATGATTGGATTCTTTGCACTACAGTTCCCTGCTGCAGTATCGCTCTACTGGGCAGCATCAACAGTGTTTGCTGTAGGACAGCAGGTGTATGTAAACCGGAAGGATTTGAAGTAGCCTTCTCTTGGTGACTTTTCAGATGAAACAGAGTCTTCTTATCTTTGTTTTCTTCTTGGGGGACCAGGGAACCTCATTCGGTTCCCTAGCTCCCCCAAACCCCCATTACCCTCCCTCAAGCGAGCGTTTATGAATTACTTGGTATATAAAGACCGTGTATTCTTCGTCCACACTATAGTGGAAGACGAGCGTGACGACGTGGGCGGGCGGCAGACTGCTTGTTTGAGGGCGAAGAACTATGGTGACTGTAGTGATACAGCGACGAATGCTAAGTTGCCCACAGGCAAACGCAGTGACCTTAGTTGAGGAGCGCTACCTAAAGCGTAAGAATTGTTGCTTCGCACGAGTCCAGTCTGCTTGATTTTTTTGGTTCGTTTTTGCATCAAGGCAAAAATGAACAAGAAGAATGAAAAGTAACACAAAGAATACTAAACACTAACAGCCTCAGACATAGAAGCCTGATAAATACTTTCAATTGCAGAGTCGAGTGCAGCGGTAAATTCTTCTTCGCTTTGCCCTGCCCTCAAGTCCTGCACAAGTGCGCGAGAGAAGCTGGCAGTCATGCCGTTGTTGACCGCAAGTTTTTGGTTTGCATCGTCTCTACTGTACCCACCAGAGAGAGCTACTACGCGTAGCACTCTAGCGTGTGCGATTATCTCACTGTAGAAGTTTGCAGCCTCTGGGAGCGTAAGCTTCAGCATCACTTGCCTGTCTTCTGGAAGAGCATCAAGTGCCTTTAGAAGTTCTTCACGAAGTACTGCTTCGCACTCAGCTTTATCTGCAGATTTAATGTTTACTTCTGGCTCTAGGATTGGCATGAGCCCTGCATCGATAATCTCGTTACCGACTTCGAATTGCTGTGCAACAATTGCCGCGATTCCCTCAGCGTTTGCGCTCTGAATAACACTGCGCATTTTGGTACCAAAGATTCCGTGATCGTTTGCACTCTTGAGACGCTCGGTAAGTCCGGCCATAGGCTTCATCAGCTGTACGCCGTTATTCTCATCTGCAAGCCCTTCGTCTACCTTAAGAAACGGAACGATATTCTTTTCTGAAAGATACTGCGCTGTTGGCACACCTTCGATTTCACTATTCATTGTACGTTCAAATAAAATCGCACCGGAGATACGATCATCAAATTTAGGATTGATAATGATACGTGTACGCATCTCATGAATCTTTTCAAACATTTGCTCTTGGTCTCCTCCCCATGTGCTCTCATCTAATCCATAGGCAGCGAGTGCCTTTGGGCTACTACCTCCACTTTGGTCGAGGGCTGCGATAAAACCGTTTCCAGAAATTCGTTCGAGTGCTTTTTGCGTATCCATGTGCCTACAGTAGCAAAACAAGAGTGTGTAATCTAGGTTTGACATATATAAAAATATGTCTTGTAATAAGTATACTTTTCTGTATACTCTCCGTAATTCCACCGAGTTTTGGGCAAGGTAGCCTTAAACAGGTAGTGGAAGTGAGCATATTTTGAAGGAGGCTCACATGCTTGTTCTTTCCCGCATGAAGGACGAACGGATCATCATTGGTGACGGCGAGGCTCAGGTTACTATCACAGTAGTTGCTGTCCGAGGCAACAAAGTTCGCCTCGGAATCGACGCACCAAGGGATGTGGCAGTGCACCGCCAGGAGGTGCATGACGCAATCAAGCGCAATGCCGCCGCTGATGATGGTGACACTCTCAAGGTTGAGTTGCCCTCCTAATGCTCAGGCTGCCCCCTGTCAGCCGCCCCGCCGGCATGTACTATCCAACTCTGGATACGCATGCTGGCATTTTTGCCGTTGCGTTACCACTTGCATAAATATATATATTAGTGTATAAAATGCTCAACTTTGCCTTTGGATGGGTGAAGCATGTTTCAGATCTTTCTACAAGGATGCAACTAATGGAAGATCCAACAGATGTTTTGGCTCAGAGAAGTATTGTAGACCTCTTCTTAGGGAATGCTATCGCACTCCTTGTTGGCTCCCCAGCCGGCAGAAGCGAGCGGCAACTCGAAGAAGCCGTCTCCACAGCACTGATCCTTGTTCTCCTCGGAGAAACGGATGAGTGTATGATCTCTGGATCAATCGTGATTCCTCTCGACGTTCTCGATAACTAGAGGAATCACAAACCCCACCCGGCAAGGATGCTGCAGTTCGCAAGGATGCACATACCGAACCGGGTTTTTTTATTCATAATCATTTTCTCCGCCTTTGGCGGAGTACTACGTGACAGTGTCACGTAGCTACATTACAATTTTGTCATGGTTCTAAAACTCTACAACACTCTCACGAATACCGAGGAAGACTTCGTCCCTATAAAAGAAGGGGAGGTGCGTATGTATACCTGTGGACCAACTGTTTACGGACGTCCTCATATCGGAAACTACAGTTCGTTCTTGCTGGCAGATCTTCTGCGTCGCTGGCTAGAGGTATCTGGGCTTACGGTTACACACGTTAAAAACATTACCGATGTAGGACACCTTGCAGGGGATGGCGTAGCGGATGCGCAGGGTCTCGACAAAATCGAAAGGCAATCCCGTGAGGAGAACACAGACCCATTAGCATTGGCGCGCAAATATACTGAGGAATATTTGGCGGATGAGAAGTTGCTTAATTTCAAAGAACCCGAACACCGACCACTCGCAACAGAAACGATCCCCGAAATGCTTGCGATGATAGAGACTCTTATAGAAAGAGGTCATGCATACGAAACCGACGACGGTGTGTACTTCGATGTCACATCATTTAAGGATTATGGAAAACTTTCTGGAAACACGTTAGAAAATTTATCGTCGGGTGCGCGCGTCGAAGTTGATGAAAAAAAGAAGCACCCTGCAGACTTCGCACTTTGGAAAAAATGTGTCGGAGAAAACGAGCATCACATCTTGCGATGGGACTCGAAGTGGGGAGAAGGATTCCCAGGTTGGCACCTCGAATGCAGCTGCATGAGTAACAAGTTTTTAGGTTCGCCGTTTGATATTCACACCGGAGGAGAGGACTTGATCTTTCCACACCACGAATGTGAGATAGCGCAGAGTCTCGGAAGTGGCGATGGAATGCCACATGTGAACTACTGGGTACACAAGAGATTCATCGACATGGGAGACTGCAAGATGTCAAAGAGTCTTGGCAACGTGTTATGTTTACCAGATATAGAAGCGATGGGATTTAGCCCGCTAGATCTTCGATACTATCTTCTCTCTGTGCATTACAGAACGAATCTGAAGTTTGCACAGAAGGGACTCGAGGATGCACACAAGGCGCGCCGAAAGATCCTTGAATGGATGAGAGAAGTCGATGAAGCAGGGGATACAGAAAGCTCTGAAGAGTGGGAGCAGAAGTTTGCTGAGGCTATGGATAGCGACCTCAATACACCAGCAGCGTTAGCTGTCGTATTTGACCTGATGTCTGCCTCTCGTAACGAAGGCACTCTTGGGTCTTGTAAGGAGTTTGTCCGAGTCATTCAAGAGACATTTGGATGCTTCGAATTATCTCCTGAAGCGCGGGCATCCTTGCCCGCAGAGGTCAGTGCATTGGCGCAGCAGCGTCTTGAGGCACGCGCAGATAAAGATTTTAACGCCTCAGACAACCTTAGAGACCAGATCAAAGAGCTTGGGTACGAGGTGAAAGACACCGAAAAGGGGCAGGAAATCATCAAAATGTAAGGTTTGGCATACCCAATGTTGGCTCTACTTAGCGTAAGCTGTTTCCGAACACCATAAAACAGATATTTGGCAATAGTAAATTTGGGGTCGATTTCGGGTAAAAATACCCCCTTTCTCTCAAGATATCATTATTGAAATACGCTATTTGGGGCAATATATGCTTCTGAATCCCTATTTAGTTTCTTTCCTTTTTGTGTAACAAACCCCCTACTACCACGTTTGGGGTATTGCACGGATCAGTGCGTTACCCTTGCCTAAATGACTGAGGAACGCTTAAATATCGCTGATCCGCCTCTATGTAACCATAGAGTCTGATCCGTGTACACGCTCCTTTACGCATCGGCACCTTGCCTTTACCTCAAGCCAACGTTTGAGTAAGACAAGTTTCTCACACGCAGAGCATCGTAAGTGTTGCTCCCCATGCGTCGTGTTTCTGTATATTTGATATATATCTTGATAATATCAATCTTTCTATAAGTTCTTGTGCTCTCTTTATATATAAGGAGCAGAGTAGCGATACATCGTTCTCTCCTCACAAGGACAAAGATTGTTAGAGATCTTTCAAACATACTTCCTTATATAGTCTTTTATTTATTCTTTACACCTTATTTTTTATGGACTTTTCTCTTCGAGTGAAGAAAGTCCTCGCAGGAGTATCAGTTGCAGCCCTCTCGCTTACCCAAGCGGGCACGGTTCTTGCAGCATACAGTGATGTTCCAGCGGGTGTGTGGTACGGTGACTCAGTTAACGCTTTCGTTGACGCAGGTTACCTCGATGCTACACAAGCTAGGTTCCGCGGTGGCAATCCTGCCAACCGTGCTGAATTCGTTAAGTTGGTTGTAGAGCTGAACGGTGGAATTCTTTCCACTCCTCCAGCTGTTGCAAGCTTCTCTGACGTTTCTACAGGAGCTTGGTATTACGGGTATTTCGAGGAAGCAGGTAAAGAAGGATGGGTACGTGGTGACGGTGACTGCTACGGCAGCCAGCCTTGCTACAGTCGTCCTAGCGCAAACATTAACCGCGCTGAAGCTGCTGCCCTCATTACACGCGCCTTCGGACTTGCTCCGACAGGTGACGCTTCTCAGTTCGTCGATAACCCAAGCGGACAATGGTACACCAACGTCATTCAGACTGCGGCTGACCACTGTGTACTTCAGGGTGACGACTCTACCGGCCGTGTTCGTCCTGGTGACAACATGAACCGTGCTGAGATGGTTGTGATGCTTTACCGTGTTGACCAAGGTCTCTCTTACGGAGTTGACTGTGGAACAGACGGTACAAGCGGAGAAGCAATGGTTACAGATGCAGTTGCAACTTCTTCTACTACTCTTGAGGTAGAGTTCAACAGAACTCTCGATCAAGGTGCAGCAGAAGACACTGCTAACTACACCGTAACTGGCTCTCCTGAGATTGCCGTAACAAGTGCTAACCTTCTTGGTACAAGCACTGTTGAGCTCACACTTGGTGAGTCTATGGAATCTGGACACAGCTACACTCTTACCGTTACAGATCTTATGACTAATAACGGCACTGTCTTCTCTGACAGTGTAGGATTCACAGGTTACACCGCTTTCGTACAAGGTGACGGGTCCCTCGAGCTTTCTCTTGGTGCTTCAAACCCTGTAGGAGACACTGTTCCTAAAGGAGCAGTTGGTGTTGTAGGTCTCTCTGTAGACTTTACAGCTTCTTGTGATGACTCTGTTGCAATCGAAAACCTTACAATCCTTCACGAAGGATTTGGTGACGAAGTAGATATCGATGGTATCTACGCAGCAGTAAATGGCGCACGTGTTACACGTAAGCGCACAATTGATTCAGAAGACCAGACATCTGACCTTCGCTTCTCTTCTCCTTTGATCCTTGATCCATGTGAGACAGTGACAGTGGACATTGTAATGGACTTCTCTTCTACAGCTACTGTTTCAGGAGAACACAACCTTGTTGTGGAGCTTCCTTCCGATGTATTCGGAAACGCTCAGTCTGTTTCTGGTAACTTCCCACTCCGTGGTGACACATTCCGCATCGCTGCTGTAACAAGTGGTATCGTTAGTGTTACTTACAGAACTGTCTCACCTGATGAGGTTGAGGTTGGTGACGTAGGAGTTGTTATTGGTAAGTACGAAGTGTCTGTTAACTCAACTGAGGACCAGACTTTCTACTCCATGACTCTAGAGCAGAACAGTTCTGCTTCTGATGGTGACTTCGTTAACATTGCTGTTCGTCGAACAGACGGTACGATCCTTACTAACACTGTTTCACAGACTGTTGGTGACTTCATTACTGTAGTTTTCGATCCTCCATTTACTGTACTTGAGGGTGATAAGATCACTCTTGAAATCATTGCCGACGTTGTCGGTGGTGCTGGTGACCAAATCATCATGCACTTCGAAGAGACATCTGACCTCTTTGCGGTTGGTTCTCTCTACGGTTACGGTGTTAACGGTCAGCTTTACGGATCACAGATCTCTCTAGCTACCGAAACATCTACTCTTCCTGACACGGTTTCTATCGACGCTGGTGAATTCACTATCGGTATCGACGGTCCACCACAGGAGGAATACACACGTGACGATAACGACGCTGTTCTTGCTAACATCACATTCCAAACTGGAGGTGAGGACATCGACGTAAAAGACTTCTTCATCTTGGTTCAAGGTACTTCAAGCACAGGTTCCATCCTAAACGGTGGTGCATCTACTGCTGACCAGATCCACGAACTTCTTGAAGATGTTGAAATCCGAAACAAGTCTACTGGTCGTACTATTGATGGTGTGCGTCTCACTGGGTCAACTGACCTAGGAAGCACAGCAGCAGCTGCTACTGAAGCTGGTACATACCAGGTTTACCGGTTCGATGACTTCATCGTTCGTGGTGACGAAACTTGGGAGTTCCGCGTTGACTTCATTGACAACGGTTCAGATGAACACCCTAAGAATGGAGACAAGTTCCGTATTCACGCTTGTGGTGAGCCTACCCACATTCTCTCTGTTGGTGCTCTAACGACCAACACAACTGGATGTGACTTTGCTGCTCTTGTTACTTCTTCAACTGCATACCAAATGCAGGTAGAAGGACTTTCAACTGGAGACAAAGTCGGTGACGTTCGCCCTCGTGGTAACATCGCTGGTAACTTCCACAGAATCGCTACAGCTACTCTAACAATCGCCGTTAAGGAGATTGGTACAGGGGACACAGCAGTTGAAAACGCGAAGAACGTTAACCTCTTCCGCTTCGAGGCTCGCGCTGGTGAAGCTGAAGATATTCTCTTCACAAAGGCTATTTTCGAGTCCGCTTCTGGATCTTTGAACAATGGTCAGAACTATGCTCTATGGGTTGATACCGATGGAGACGGTTCAGTTGACACTATCCTCGAGGACGGTGTTGCATCACAATCTAACCAGATCAGCTTTAACGATCTAGCTGGTGGTGGATACGTTATCCCTGCTGAGGAGACTGTGGTCTTCGAAGTACACTCTGACGTTTCCTCTAGCCTCACAAACAATGACCTTGAAATCCGTTTCGATACAGGTTCAACGGTTACTTACGTAGAGGCTGAAGAGCTTGA
>CAVOCY010000022.1:0-17878 GCA_963694385.1 Candidatus Altimarinota bacterium | reverse complement strand
TGGCGATACTGATGGCGATACTGATGGCGATACTGATGGCGATACTGATGGCGATACTGATGGCGATACTGATGGCGATACTGATGGCGATACTGATGGCGATACTGATGGCGATACTGATGGCGATACTGATGGCGATGATGGATGTAAAAACAGCAGTGACTGCCCAAGTTTTGTGTATAAGTGCGGTCACTTTTCCGGTGATTCTTGTACACAAACAACGATTACAGGTTCATGCCAAGATGGCAGCTGCGTCGAAGACATCACTACAGCGACGTGCCCAGATTCTGCGTGCCCAGAGGAGAAAGAAAAAAAGCATCTTACGTGTGTTAACAAAGCCTGTATCTCTGTAGACGGAGAAGGAGATGATGCCTGCACAGATGACACGGGTTGTATTGACCCAACAAAAGAGCATTTGGCCTGTGTGAATAAAGCCTGCATAACAGTCTCTGGAGTTGGTGACAATGGATGCAAAGACAACACCGAATGTATTGACCCAACAAAAGAACATCTTGAGTGTGTAAAAACATCCTGCACCGTGGTCTCTGGAGTTGGTGACAATGGATGCAAAGACAACACCGAATGTATTGATCATACGAAAGAGCACTTAGCATGTGTTGATAAGGCATGTAGTGTTGTTGAAGGTACAGGTGATGATGCGTGCAAAGACAACACTGGCTGCATAGATCCTACGAAAGAACACTTAGCATGTGTCGATAAAACATGCAGTGTTGTTGAAGGTGTAGGTGACAATACGTGCACCGATAATACAAAATGTATCGAACCAGATGAGCATCTTGCCTGTGGTATTGGCGTGTGTCTTGTCGTTCAAGGAAAGGCAGATAACGAATGTGTTAATCTTTCTGATTGCCCTCAATGCCCACAGTGTGAGCTTCCTCCAAGCAATGAGTGTATCGGGCTTGGAGAATGTGGATGTGGACCATACGCTTGCCCAGATGTTGATAAAGATGAAGAGCCAGCAGAGGAAACTGTAGAAGAAGGAACAGCTCCTGCAGAAGATACTGCTCCAGCAGAGGACGAGGCTCCAGAGGAAGAAGAGGCACCAGCAGAGGAGGAAGATACCCCTCTTTGCTCCGAAGTCTGTAACCCTCCTCCTCCAAGTTCGGATTGTGTAGGACTTGGGCCATGCGAATGTGGTCCATATATCTGTCCACAATCTAATGATACAGATGACGATGATCAAGCCACTGCTGGCAATAATGGTGGGAACAATGATTCATTTAATCTTCAGTTCTGCGGCAATGGCACCCTTGAACCTGGCGAACAGTGCGAATCAGGGTCTACAAATTACTGCACCTTTGGAAGAGTTTGTGATACGTCTGACTGTACATGTTACGCCATTCCACCATTACCAAACTGTGGAAACGGTACCCTGGAACAAGGGGAACAATGCGAGAATGGATCGATCAATTACTGTACGAAAGGAAGAACCTGCAACATCGAACTGTGTACCTGTGTTCCACCGTCATCGCTCTGTAGTTCTGATAACGATTGTGGAGAAGATGTGTGTAGAGATAGCAGGTGTATTGAACCAGAGCGAACACTCGTTGCTGCAGCACCGCTTTGTGGTAATGGTATTGTAGACAACGGAGAGCAATGTGATGATGGGAACCGTAGAAGTGGAGATGGTTGCAGTGGATCATGTATCAAAGATGATGATGTGACCGGTACGCAAGTTGCTGCCGATACCTCTAAAGGATCGCAACAAGCCTTAGGGATTCCTGTCGGTACAAAGAAGACTTCATCTGTTTTGTCAGATATTCAGGTTGCTACGAATGGTATTCAGAGATCCAACAATGTCGCTGGTGGACAATTTGATGGTTATCCACAAGGGATGCAGTACATGCAACAGTATTCAACGAATAGAGCTCAGATCCTTGGTGGTGCGTATCAGCAACAGCAGCAATTCCCATTCCCGCAGTATCCAACGTACAACCAACTACCATATCAGCTTCCATTAGCTCAGTTGCAGCCACTAATAGCACAAAGAGGACCTGCTGGAGAAACCGGCCCTGCTGCTATTTTCGTCATTACAGGAGGAGCAGCATCAGGTATGGCTTGGATGAGAAGAAAGAAAAAAAAATAGCAACCCTGAGCGAGGAGTGTAGCGACGAGTCGAATGGGCTGCGGTAGCGGTAATTGGTGCAGGTGCTGCGGCGGGACTTAGTTGGATGAGGAGAAAGAAGAAATAGTTCTCTACTCAAACTTCAGTCTTCCAAAGTTCTGCACCCAGACATCTTCATACAGTCCGATGCCAATTTCTTCGAACTCTGGACGCAGAATGTTTCTTCGGTGATTGGGGCTATTCAACCAGTCATCAACTACTTTCTTCACTGATAGCTGCCCTTTGGCAAGGTTCTCCCCAAGAGAGAATGTGGGTTCACAGCTGCATTCCTGCTTTCCGGTTAGCACAAAGCCTGGACCTTGCTCTCCTACAATTGCTCCTCCTCCAAGGTCAAACTGCTGTGCACAACTACAAGAGAGTGGATTTATATCAAGGTATCCACCACCACGAATACGATCAACGTAACTCAACCCTTCTGGAGTGTAGTGACTAAAGTACCCACGCTCTGCCATGTCTTTTGCATGTCTTTGTGCGGATACTTCGAGGTAGTAGTTACTGCGTATAGGAGTCAGCTTAAACTTCGCACGTTCTTTGTTTATGGCATGGATCAAATCGTTACGTGTTTGCTCTGCAAGATTTATGCGAGAGCGAATCAAATCCAGTACTGCAGTTTTAACGGTGCGTGGAGACGTGATGCCTGTATAGGTTTTTATCGTCGTGATCTTTACGTTCTCAAAGAAAGAAGCGCGTGTATCCACCGGTGCAGCAAATTTAGGTTTCACCGAAAACATGCCTAGCGTTGGCTGCAAAGATGGCTCTGCTGTGAGGAGTTTGTAGAGTGATTCCGCTGCTTTTTTATGGCTAATCTTTAGCTTTGGTTTCAAGAGGTTTGGCTTACTTTCATCGTGCAGTAACTTGTAGCGCCATGAGAGTCCGACGTACTGGCTATACCAACTATCAACAGGAATATCTGTATATTGAAAGGGGATATCTGTTGTAAGCTTAAAGGCTTTTGTCACCATCATAAGAAACTCTGCATTCGAGACGGATCGATGTGGATAGGCAAATCCTGTATCTGAATCAGCTTCAAAAAGATCCATTTCCATAGCGGTAACCATGTAGGGGACATACCATTGTCCATCGATCATATCTGGGTAACCTCCGTTTGTTTGGGTTTCTAGATCTACTTCTATCCCAGCATTCTTCATGATGATCATAGCTGCCTCCGCTCGCCTGACGTAAGTAGTTGCATTTTGAGCTCTTCCCGTAGGAGAAAGCAGAGGAGAAACTGCCAGAACGCAGATAAGTACTGCTGATGAAAATTTACGCATGAATCCTACTATTCTACCATAAATTCGGTATGTATGACAGATAGAAGTCCTTAAGCTGCTTTTGTGTGTAAAAACGCTCAGTAAATGCCTTTACGGGATGATATCCACCCAGTACCATAGCGCGGCTATGTTGAATTCTTTGAAGGCAGCACCGGGTTCACGCAAGTCTCGTAAAAGAGCAGGTCGTGGTAACAGTGCAGGCCGTGGAACAACGGCTGGTCGCGGTACAAAAGGACAGGGCTCACGCTCTGGAAGTAGCCGTAACCGTATCTTCGAAGGAGGACAAACTCCTCTTTTGCAGCGCCAACCAAAGCTCGGAGGATTTAAAAACCCTAACCGTGTGGAGTACGAAGTCGTAAACCTCGGTTCATTAGAGGAAAAGCTAGATGCCGGTAAGTACGACGTCGAAGCTTTGAAAGCAAGCAAGCTTATTGCCACAGGTAAGCGTGTAAAACTTCTTGCTCGTGGCGAGGTAAAAAAGAAATTTGATATTACTGTTCACTCCGCAAGTAAAGCAGCCATAGAGGCTATCGAAAAAGCAGGAGGCAAGGTGACAGTAACAGTATAATTCTGTCATACTCACTGTAATGTTTACGTACCTTAAGCAACTCTGGCACTCAGAAGAACTCCGAAGAAGGATTCTTGTAACGATCGGTTTACTTCTTATTTATCGTATTGTTGCGCACATCGCAGTACCAGGAACAGATCCATTCGCTCTAAGTGAATTTCTAAACCAAAGAAGTGGTGTAGGAGTAGTTGGAGTATTTGCAGCCCTTACAGGTGGTGCTATTGATAACTTCTCTATCGTACTGCTTGGACTATCTCCATACATTAACGCATCGATTATCATGCAGCTTTGTACGGTGATCTTCCCGCGTCTCGAAGCACTTAGCAAAGAAGGGCAGCAAGGACAGCAGGTAATCAATAAGTACACACGTTGGCTTACAGTGCCACTCGGATTCGTACAGAGTTACGGATTCCTCGTATTGCTTGGCCAAGGTGGAATACAGCTTGTGGATCTTAGTTTCCCTGGAGTATTGCTTCCAATGCTCTACGTAACTACTGGTGCACTCTTCCTTATGTGGCTTGGAGAACTGATTACCGAAAAAGGAATCGGAAACGGTATCTCTCTGATCATCTTCATTGGAATCGTATCCGGAATGCCAACAACACTGTCTTCTATGTTCCTTGCAGGAGAAGGAAAGCAGGCAGCATTCTTCCTCTTTGCAATAGTTTCACTCGCGATGCTTGTGTGTGTGGTGCTCTTTACAGATGCACACCGCTTGATTCCAATAACCTATGCCAACCAAGGTGCAGGTCGAGGGGTACAAGGGAACATCCCGATTCGATTGAACCAAGCAGGAATGATCCCGATTATCTTCGCGATCTCTCTTATTACACTTCCTGCAATTATCGCTCAATTTCTCGCAACGGCAACGCGTCCGGTTCTACAGACTGTGGCAAACTTCATCAACGTAAATATTAATCCAAACCAACCCAGTATTCTCTATATAGCCATATACTTCTTGCTGGTGCTTGGGTTTACGTACTTCTTCGTCTCCGTCACATTTAAGCCAGACGAGGTTGCAGAGAACATCCAAAAGCGTGGTGGGTTCGTCCCAGGTGTGCGCCCAGGAAAGCAGACAGCGCAGCTCCTTGCGAAGGTATCCAGCAGACTTAACCTCTGGGGTGGTTCGTTCCTTGGACTTGTGGCTATCGTTCCACTGGTCTTTACCAAGTATTCAACACTCAGCTCTCAAGACCTCATCATCTCCGGTTCTGGACTGATTATTGTGGTTGGAGTGGTTATGGAGCTTATCCGTCAGATTAACGCTCAGCTCCTCGCGCACGATTACGAGAAACTCGTTTAATGGACTTAGTCTTCTTTGGAATCCAAGGCAGTGGTAAAGGAACGCAAGCTAAAACGCTCGCGGCAGAATTGAATTACTACATTTTCGAAGCGGGTGGAGAGTTACGTAAAATCAAAGCATCAGGTAGCGAGCTTGGAGACCTGATTAAAAACTATATTGATAACGGTGAGCTTGTACCATTTGAGATCATCATGAAGGTAGTAAAGACGGCGATAGAAGCGGTACCTGCAGACCAGCAGATTCTGTTTGATGGTATTCCACGCGACTCCGATCAATCAAAAGCATTCGATGAGATCCTTGCAGACAGTGGTCGTGAGTTTCGTTGTGTGCACATCCTCCTCGACAAAGACGAGGCATTAAAAAGAATCAAAGGCAGGGCAGAGATCGAAGGACGCGCAGATGACAGAGACCTCGAGAAGGTACTCCGTCGCATGGATCTGTTCTTCGAAAAGACAATGCCGGTTATCGAAAAGTATGAAACAGAAGGGAAGGTAATTGATATAGATGGAAAGGGATCTGTAGAAGAGATTTATGAGCGTATAAAGAGTGCAGTGAGTTAAGTGGCAAGGTAAACTATTCTTATATGTCTGAATTCCAGATCTTCTCACCGAAAGAAATCAAATCTCTCCGCCATGCGGGGGGTATTCTTCAGGAATGTTTGAAGTTGATGGGAAGCCTCGTCGCCCCCGGTATCACGACAAAAGAACTGGATCGTGCAGCGGAGGAATTTATCAGAAAGCATGACGGTGCTACTCCAGCATTTATGGGATACCACGGCTATCCAGCGACACTGTGTACATCCGTAAACGAGCAGTGTGTTCATGGACTTCCAGGGGATTACGTCCTCAAAGAAGGGGACATCGTTTCTACGGATTGCGGTGTACTCTACAAGGATATTTTTACAGATGCTTGCAGAACCTTTGGTGTGGGATCTATCAGTAAAGAAGCACAGAGCCTCTTAACCGTTACAAGCCAAGCACTTAAAGATGCTGTAGCAGTGATTAAAGCAGGAGCAAAGGTAGGAGATATATCTTCTGCAGTTCAACATACAGTAGAAGGAGCAGGCCTTTCGGTTGTTTCGGCACTGACAGGGCATGGTCTAGGTAAGACACTCCACCAGTTCCCTGATGTGCCCAACTATGGAAAAAAAGGCACAGGACCAAAGCTACCAGCAAATACAGTGATAGCAGTAGAGCCTATTGTCTGCACAGGAGGGGATGGCATCAAAGAGTCTGATGACAACTGGACGATTAATACCAAAGACGGGTCTCTCTCTGCACATTTCGAGCACACATTGCTCATCCTAGAAGATGGAGTGGAGATTATAGCGTAAGAACTGGTACGATATCCGCATGGATCCATTTACAGTCGGTCTCGTCGGTTCTGCCATTCTTATTATCGGTGCAGCGTGGCCTGTGCATACAGTTCCTCATCCTGCGAAGTCTGTGAAGAACTGGCTCTTTACCGTGGGGAGTGCATGCATGTTTGGATATGCTGTGCTCAACTACTTTGATGGTGGATCGTTCTTCTTTATCTTACTGCAGATCCTTATAGCCATCACCACAGTACTGATGATGTTTAATACCAAAGATACATTTGATATCTCCTTTATTGGTGCCGCAGCTGCTGCACTGGTCATCTATTCCCTTTACCTCTTTGAGGGAGTGCAAACCGTATTCTTTGTCATAGGCCTTTCTATACTTGGAATAGGTTTTGCGCTGAATACAGGCACGTATAAGCGTAATATGGCCTTAGGTGTAGGGAGTGCAGTGATCGCTGGCTTTAGTTATCTGTCTGTCGACTGGATCTTTTTCGGCCTCAACTTCTTCTTCGCAGCCTTCTCGTTTTATCATGCTTTTAAATTAAAATTGTCTTCCAATAGCCAAAACAGAGCAAAATAGTATTGCGATGACAATATTTCTTAACTTTGACAAGTAGTTTTCAAAGAAACTCGAGTTTTTTCGTCTCTCATGCTTGTTAGAGCGCAATTCGCACTGTAGGCTCTTTCGGCTTGTATCCCCGTACTATTTGTGGCTAAGGATGTTATTGAACTCGTCGGCGTTGTAGAGGAATCGTTCCCAAACACCACCTTCAGAGTCAAAATCTTAAGTCCACAAGCAAAGGATCATTCGATCCTCTGTACGCTCGCCGGACGAATGCGTGTACATCGTGTACGCATCCTCCCAGGTGACCGGGTGAAGGTAGAAATGACCCCTTATGATCTCGAGAAGGGTCGAATCTGCTACCGCTACAGGTCTGATCAACAGATCGACTTAGAAACCGGTGAGGCCCTCCGGCCTCCAACACAAGCGTAAGTATTATCTCTTTATACCCCTCCTTACGTTGAAAGTTCGTGCATCCGTAAAACCAATTGCTAAAGGTGATCGCCTCGTGATCCGCCGTGCAGGTGTGCGTATCAAGAAAGGAAAGATCAAAGGAGGTAAAAAAGTACGACGCATTATTTCTTCTATTCCCCGCAATAAGCAACGACAGGGATAGAAACGGAAAACGGAAAATGCAAAACGGAAAATTTCCATCCAACTATGATCTCATTATCAAATTGCAACCATCGGAAACTGGAAACTGCGCACGCTAAGTGTGACAGCCATTCTCCACTTTCTATTTTCCACTTTCCACTTATCTGATGCCACGTATAGCAGGAGTCCAACTACCGGGTAACAAACGATCAGAAATTGCTCTGACGTACATCAAGGGTATTGGGCGTTCACTCTCACTCTCTATTCTTGGAGAGCTGAAGATTGATATCCACAAGAAGGCTGATGATTGGACAGAGGACGAAGAAGGAAAACTCCGAACACGTATCGAAACCGAGCTCGTAGAAGGAGAGCTCACTCGTAAAGTTTCTATGGATATCAAACGTCTCCAGGACATTGGAACATGGCGTGGCTTTCGTCACCGTCGTAAACTCCCTGTTCGTGGACAGACTTCTCGTCGTAACGCCCGCACCAAGCGTGGTAAGAAGAAGACGGGAGGATCTGGACGTACTTCCCTTTCCAAGACCTAAACTCCTTTCTTATGGCTGAAGTCAAAGTAAAACCAAAGGCAAAGAAAAAGAAGATTAAGAGAAGTCTTCCAAAGGCTCGTGTGTGTATTCACGCAGGTGAGAACAACACAATCGTAAGCTTTACAGACTTCGATGGAAACAAGATTGGTGGAAGTTCCGCTGGTGCTTGTGGGTTTAAGGGAACGAGAAAGTCTACTCCATATGCTGCAAAGATTGCTGCAGAGGCTGCAGTAGAAGCAGTAGCAGGTTTTAATATTGAATCAGTACAAGTTGAAGTAAAGGGCCTTGGACCTGGACGTGAACAAGCGATCCGCGGTATCCAAGGAGCAGGCCTTAACCTCGACGCTATTATTGATAACACTCCGGTACCACATGGTGGTTGCCGCAAGCCTGGTCGACGCCGGGTGTAGTAATAACTATTAACTATTAACCATTAACAATGAAATTTACTGGACCAAAAGCAAAGCGCTGTCGTAGACACGGAGTCAACATCTTCGGTTCCGATAAGTACGACAAAATATTACAACGAAAGCCTAACGGCCCAGGTAAAGGACCACGCACGCGTAGTAAGCGTCCTAGTGAATACGGAAAGCAGCTTCTCGAGAAGCAGAAGGCGCGTGACATGTTCGGTGTTTCCGAGCGCCAATTCCACCGTCTCTACAAAACTGCTGCTTCTTCAAAGGAGCAAACAGGTGAAGAGCTTTTGAAGCTCTTGGAACGTCGTCTTGATAATGCATTGTACCGTGCTGGTTTTGCACTGACTCGATTTCAGTCTCGTCAGTTTTCTAGCCACGGCCTCTTTACCGTAAACGGAGTACGTGTCACTTCCCCTTCATATCAATTGCAGGAAGGTGACATGGTGGAGATTCGGCCAAAGAGTAAAAATTCGTCAGTATTTTCTCCAATCTTGGAGGCGCATGAGAAATATATGCCGCCTTCATGGCTCAAGGTAGATGCCAGCAACCTCAAGTTTGAGGTGACGGGGCTACCAGCAGCCGATGACTTCGAGCAGGCTATCGACGTCCGCCAAGTTATTGAGTATTACTCACGTCGATAATCCTCCCAACCTTCCCTTCTCTCTTATGCACATCATTCAGGAAGAAATAGGCCTCCCAATCTTCTCCGCCCAAACAGGTGATTCAGGCGATGATTCTCACAAGGTCTTTACTATCGGACCCCTTCCTCCTGGGTTTGGTATGACGCTTGGTAACGCTATGCGTCGTGTACTCCTTTCTAGTCTTCCAGGCGCAGCAGTAACATCTATGCGTATGACAGGTGTTTCACATGAATACACCACCATAAAAGGTATTCGCGAATCTGGTGTTGATATCGCCCTAAACCTTAAGAGCCTTAAGCTTCGAAAGTTTAATAAAGATTCTGAAGTCGTTATCCTAAAGGGTAAGGGCCCAGGAACACTTACCGCTAAGGACTTACAGGTATCTTCTGATATCGAAGTTCTAGAGCCAGGACACGAGATTCTTACACTTGAAAAAGGTGCTGAAGTAGAAATCAGCATTACTGTTGAAAAAGGTGTTGGTTACAGCCCAGGTGCTGAGCGCAACAAGAAGAGCAATGAGCCAGGTCTCATTCACATTGATGCAATCTACAGCCCAGTATCCAAGGTACAGTTTGAGGTAGAAGCTGCCCGTGTTGGTCAGCGCACAGACCTTGAAAAGCTTAGTTTGGATGTAGAAACGAATGGTTCTCTTACAGCAGAAGAGTCTGTACAGTTTGCTTCTCAACTTTTGAAGAGCTACTTCGAATACTTCGGAAGCTCCGAGAAGGTAGTAGAAAGCGATTTTATTGCTGACTTCTCTCGTGCAGGTGCACAGGTTACAGAAGAAGGTGATGCAACTCCTACAAAAGAGAGCTACACCCCAATTGAAATCCTCAACTTCTCTCCACGAACACTCAACGCACTTATTAATGCAGGTGTTGGTTCGATTGAGCAGCTAACAAAGTGCAGCGAGCCAGGCCTCAGTAACTTCCGAGGATTTGGTGCTAAGGCACTTGATGAAGTAAAAGATACGCTTGCAGAACGTGGATTAGCTCTTTCCGATGACGAAGAAAAGTAGTACGATCTCCCGCCCATTATGCGACACCGCAAATCTAGAAACCGGCTAAAGCAAAAACCTGGTCACGCCAGAATGCTCAAGCGTAACCTGCTTACCTCACTACTACTCTATGAGAATGTACGTACGACAAAGAAGCGTGCAGCTGTGATTGCTCCGCAGGTGGATAAGATGATCAACTACGCAAAGACGCACTCGCCTCACGTTGCTATCCGTTACATTAATAAGACCGTGACAGATACGAATGCGAGCAAGAAGATCATGGAGGTGTTTATCAAGCGATATGCAAAGAGAAGCTCTGGTCTTACACGTACAAAAGCCGCTGGATTCCGAGTTGGAGATGGTGCAGAGATTGTTGATATCAGCCTTCTTGATGGAGAGGTGGTAGAGGCGCCAGCTGCACCAGTAGCAAAAAAAGCACCAAAGAAAGAATCTACTCCTAAGAAATCATAATGAAAACTACTACGCTAAAACCGGCAGCTCCAGAGTGGATCATCATTGATGCAGAAGGTCAGAACTTAGGTCGCCTTGCAACAAAGGTTGCAACGATCCTTCGTGGAAAGCACAAGCCAAGCTTTAGTCCACATCAGCTATGTGGAGATCAAGTTATTGTGATCAATGCACAAAAGTTGTACTTTCACCCAACAAAGCACCGCCGAAAGATTTATGTAAAGCACTCTGGATACTTGGGTCACCTCAAGACATTCTCTCTACAGAGCATGATTGATAAGAAGCCAACGGCAATGGTCGAACTTGCTGTAAAGGGAATGCTTCCAAAGAACCGTCTTTCACGTCAGATGCTTAAGCGTTTGCATGTATATGCAGATGCAGAGCACAACCACGAAGCACAACAACCGAAAGTCCTTACCGTTACTAAATAATTATGACAGCTGCTACTAAATCTCAGTACTTCTACAGCGCCGGAAAGCGTAAAACTGCTATCGCACGTGTAAAACTTTTCGATGGCGGAAAGGGGGATGTCACAATCAACGGTTTACCTATTCGTGACTACTTCCCTACATTTGTTCATACAGAGAACGCACTTGCCCCTCTGCGCATTACAGATCTTGCAAAGAAGTACAACGTAGAGATTATGGTAAAGGGTGGTGGAAAAGCAGCACAGAGTGACGCTGCTCGTCATGGTATCAGCCGATGCCTTCTCCTCGTTGATCCTGAACTACGTCCAACACTTAAGCGCGAAGGATTCCTTCGTCGTGATGCACGTATCAAAGAACGTAAGAAGCCAGGACTTAAGGGTGCACGAAGAGCGCCTCAGTTCTCCAAGCGATAGGTCGAAGACTTACACTTCTGCTTTCTCTTTCAGATTGATTCCCATCTTCACGTAGAAGAGGGAGACACCTTCTTCTGTATCCAAGATAAACCTCGCATCAATTGTAGAGAGTTGCAGGATTGTCTGACACATCTTAAGAAGCATCTTAGGTGGGATACCAATACCAGCACTCATGCATGTAGCACAAAGGCCAGCAGCATCTTTTGCTCGTAGGTACTGATCTCCATTATCAACAATGACACCGCGTAGCTCTTGCTGCACAGTAAGGATGTAGTGCTCTATGTAGGGCTCGAGGCTTTCTACTGGCATACCTTTAAGCTCTGGCAGAACCTCGAGGATATCGAGATCGGAATGAATTGCGTGAGCGATACAGGCATCTATAGACATTGTGTGTTTGGGTTTGTTTTTAAAGTTTTCATATCAGTATAGCAAAAATTGCTTCATTTTGGAAGGGTAGTATTTAGAGTAGAAATACCTTGTAGCGGTAAAATACCGTGCTAGGATTCATCTCCAATTAGCATTTCCCACTTTTTCTATGCGAATTCTTTCGATTCTTTTTGCACTTTCTGTGCTTGCTCCTGCAGCAGTTCACGCTGAGGAGGTCTCTAATTCTCCACAGTTTCGTTACCGTGCACACCGCACGCGTGCGATTTCTCGTCCTTCACACCGTTCTGTAGAACATAGTACACGCTCTTACCGAAGTAGTATGGCTGCATACAGGCGTGGTTTTAAGTCTCAGCTGCAAAGAATTGAGGAGATACGCGATACGATTCGTGATGAGTTTGTCCACGAGCCTGATCCGGGAAATGAAGTTCTGAATCAGGATTTCACTCCGTATCACTGGAATATTCGACGTCGCCATGTACGCCATCAGTACTGGGATTCCTTCTTCCAGAGGGGAACGCCGGCTCACGTAGGTCAAGGTCTTCTAGGACAGCCAGATCTTGTGGAAATGGAGGACTACCGCAATGACATTGAAGTTGATGCCGGAGGACGATAGGGAAGTAGTAGGTTATCGTGAAATACATTACGGGGTTTCATACAATATGAGCCCCGTTTTTAGAATTCCTCTATACACCAGAGGATTCTGTAGAGAATGTCTTTATTCTAAAAGAAGGGGGAGGTAACACTCTATAAATCTATTGGTGGAAAGAAGATTATTCTGGATGTCTTAAAGCCTGGTGCCGTATTCGGAAATATCGGGTTTAACCCTGATACTGGCGAAAAACACTTCGCTGAGATCACACAGAAAGCATATATCTGCACATTGCCACACGATTTCTTCTTACAAATCATCCAGAAACGGCCTGATATAGCACTCCAAGCCCTTAAGGTGCTCTCAAAACGTGTTTCACAGTATGAGATGCAGATTAGAACGCTTAGCGCTCTACAGGCCAGAGATAGAATTCTTGCGACTGTTCATCTTTTAAACGAGAAGGAAGATAAAGGTACAGTTGTTCCAACTGCTATTGGAACTAATTTTATGGCTTAGATAAGCTATTAATATATCAAATACATTCCATCCTATATCTAGGAGTTGCATTGGATTTATCAATCACTTATTCTTAGTACTCATGCAAAAAACAGATGATGCAGCCCCGGCAACAAAAGGTGATC
The DNA here is from genome assembly GCA_963694385.1 of Candidatus Altimarinota bacterium. Lineage (GTDB taxonomy): Bacteria > Patescibacteriota > Gracilibacteria > Peribacterales > Peribacteraceae > UBA2170. Next base: position 4,585 of record CAVOCY010000022.1, on the reverse strand, counting down.
TCGAATCACTTTGGATACGAATAGATAAGCGGTTTACAAGAATGGATCAGCAATTCGATCAAGTAGATCAAAAATTCGAGCAGGTAGACAAACGATTCGCAGAGATGAATGATCAATTTGATGATGCCAAACTACACTTTGGAATTGTTGCTGAGGCCATGTTGCAGGATTTTAATGGTGCATTTGGTGATCGACAATCGCAAAATACTGATGAGATAAAAGGGGTAAAGGCCAGAGTAAGTGCCATCGAAAGGCGACTACGATTCTCAGGGAGATAATATGCGAAAAGAAACTGCCCTCATCTTCTCCTGGCTTAATGTGCTTACCAAAAAGCGTTACGATGCTTTGGTAGAAAAGTTTGAGTCACTAGACGTGGCCCTTGGAAACGTAGACCCGGAACTTCTTAAAATTCTTGGCTGCCAAGAGGAGACAGTATTTAGAGCGCTTAATAGAATGGATGAGTGTGACCCAGATGCTTATCTAGCAGAGCTAACCAAGCGTGGCATCACACTGATCTCTATAGAAGATCCGGAGTATCCAGCTAGACTCAAGCATATCGCAGACCCGCCAGTTTTCCTCTACTATAAGGGCTCTTTGGATATTCTAAACTCACCAACTATTGCCTGTGTCGGTAAGCGTGAGATGAGTGCATACGGTCAGCGCGTAGTGGATCTATTTGTCCCTGCATTCATTAACAGCGGCATGGTAACCGTCAGTGGACTTGCTGCAGGAATAGATGCGGCGGTTGCAAAAGAATCGATTCGATCTAAAGGAAAGACCGTCGCGGTAGTAGGTCATGGCCTTGCGGATATCTATCCTGCTGCGAATAGAGGCCTTGCTAAAGAGATCGTCGAAAAAGGAGGTCTTATCCTCAGTGAATTTCCGCTAGATCAGTCTGCAGATAAATATACATTCCCTGCTCGTAATAGAATCATTGCAGGTCTCTCGATAGGAACAGTGGTGATGGAAGCAGGAAAAGGAAGCGGTGCGTGTATTACAGCAGAGCTTGCACAGGATTATGGTCGGGAGGTCTTTGCAGTTCCGGGGCAGATATTTGATCCAAACTTTGTAGGATGTCATCAGCTTATTGCACGTAATCTTGCAAAACTTGTCGATTCTCCATCAGAAGTAATGGCTGATATTGGTGTGGTTTCTTCTGAGTCTAAACCCGCATCAATCAAACAGTATGATCCTGCAGATACCGAAGAAGAATCCATCCTCAAAGTCTTAACGACCATGCCACAGTCTGCATCGGATCTAACGGATAAAGCGAATCTTGATACTGCGGTAATCAACGCAAAGTTGACCATGCTAGAGCTCAATGGAGTTGCAAAGAATGTTGGGAATGGAATGTGGATTCGTCTGTGATATAGTAGACCTCAATTACCCCTATCTCTATGACTGAATCAATCGGAACTCTATTATCTGGAAGTTGGAAATTCTTCCTGTTGCATCTGCAAACGATACTTATTGCCTCTGCAGTACTTGGCTGCTTGATGTTTGGTGTGCAGAAAATACTAGAAGTAAAGGCTACTGGATCTATGGAGGAACGCTTTGGAGATTTAGATCACATAGAGGAGCTAGCAGAACGCATTGAAGCTGGAGACCCTGATGCATTTCAGGAAATGATGATGCAGATGGGAATGATGGGGGATGAAGGAGAGGTGGATGAGGCTGCAGTTGCAGCAGCATCAGCGGATGTAATGGGCAAAATGATGCCGATATTTGCATTAGTCTTCTTTAGTATTTTTGTACTGACGATGATCGGAAGCATTTTCTTTATTGTACTTGCCGTCGAAGGCTCTACAGACTTTATGACAACGCTTCGCCGTGTGCCAGGGCTGATATTACCTATGTTTGGTGTATGGATTTGGGGCTTCTTGCGCTCCTTTGCGTGGATCCCTGTGCTTGGAGTTATCTTTGCAATCATCATTGGACCACGTCTTATTATGAGTAGTGTTATTCTTGTTAAAGAAAAAAAAGGGGTACGAGAAAGTGTAAAACTGAGCTACAAGCGTAGCCGAGGATATTGGGGAAAGATTGTAGGAAACTGTGTTGTGGCAATTCTAGTCAGTTTACTGGCCATGCTCGTCTTGAGTATTGGTGTAGGATTTAGTGCGCAGGTGTCTGGAGCACTCGCAGGTCTCATTGGTGCCATATTGCAGGGAATGGTAACTGCGTACGGAACGATCTTTATTGTGCGTCTCAGTAATACTATTCTAAATAACCCACTCGCAGTTGTTGCGAAAAAATAATCGAGTAATTAAAAAAACACCTCTCGTATTGAAAGGTGTTTTTATTATAATCCTAAATTTAGTTTTCGATTTCCTGAAGAAGAGCTTTAAGATCAGCATCTGTAGTATCAACAGCTACTACAGGAGTATTTACTGCGTCGGGGATTTCACTACATTCTGGTCCTGGCATAAGGTGTTGGGGAAGAATACGCACTTATTATACGTAGAGAAATCTCGAAAAACAATCATCTTCTATCACATTCCGTAATCCGCTTCACACAGAAGAAAACTACTACTCAGAGAGCTTCGAAGCAATTTCTACTATCTCTCCAAATTGATCTGACTGAAGAGAAGCGCCTCCAATAAGCCCTCCATCGATATCGCTCTGACTGAGTAGCTCCTGAGCATTGTTAGGTTTCATTGATCCTCCATACAGAATGCGTGTTTGCTCTTGGCGATCTTCTGGCAAGAGGGATCGAATATATGCGTGCATCTCTTGGGCTTGTTCTGGGCTTGCAGTTTTTCCTGTTCCTATAGCCCAGACAGGTTCGTAGGCAATGGTGATATCAGACTCCAGAGGGAGTACGGCAATCTGTGCCTGTACCACTTCTTTCTCTTTTCCTGCGTCACGCTCCTCCTCGGTTTCACCAACACACACCACAGGGTGCATCTGAAGCTCTAGTGCGGCAATCGCCTGGGCGGCTACATCTTCGCTAGTTTCTCCATGGTCTGCTCTGCGCTCACTGTGACCACAGAGTGTGTACAAACATCCAAGATTTTTACACATCTTTAGGCTGATATCACCTGTATGTGCTCCGTGCTCTTCCGTATGACCGAATTGCGGACCGCAGAGTATCTTGGCATCGATACAGCTTTGAAGATCAAGAAAAGTTGGAAATACTACAACATCAACGTCAGGGCGAGGATGATAGGGAGAATGAGGCATGTCGCGGCGTAGCACGAGCGGAGCCGGATTCATTTTCCAGTTGCCGGCGATGAGGTATTTTCTACTCATTGGTAGTGCAGTATATCATGTTTTTGAGAAGTTGTCGGTTGCCAGTTGTCGGTTGCCGGCAGGAAGATTCGCTGACAACTGAGAACCAAGAACCGATAACTTTATTCTACTATAGCTTTCCACTATCATTCATCTATGGAGCAACCCAAACACATCGTACTCGCTGCAGATCATGCTGGTTTCGCTCTTAAAGAAGTCATCAAGGCTTACATAGCCGAAAAAGGAGTGGATTGCATTGATGTGGGAACGTTCTCTGATGAATCCATCGATTACCCAGAAATCATTCGTAAAGGTTGTAGTGCAGTATTAGAGCAGGAAGCAATGGGTATTGTATTTGGTGGCAGTGGCAATGGAGAAGCTATGGCAGCAAATAAAGTGACAGGTATTCGCTGTGCGCTTGTCTATAGCGAAGAAACAGCTCGTCTTGCTCGTGCACATAACAATGCCAATGTGATGAGTCTTGGTGGAAGGTTGACGGATGAGGCTAGTGCGAAGAAACTAGTAGACATCTTCCTTACAACGGATTTTGAAGGCGAGCGCCACCAACGCCGTATTGATGATCTTGAACCTTCTATATGAGCAACTCTACTGTCCTCATAACACCTTCTATTCTCGCAGCAGACTTCTCATGCCTGCAGAAAGAAGTAGACTCAGTATCACAAGATGCAGATTGGCTTCAGGTAGACGTAATGGACGGACACTTCGTTCCAAATCTCAGCTTCGGAGAGCCAGTACTCAAGTGGATCAAAACACCACTCCCACTCGATGTGCATTTGATGGTAACAAATCCGGCTGATCGCGTGCAGGAGTTTTTAGATCTTAATGTTGCAAACATTACCTTTCATGCTGAAGTAGTAAAAAGTACAAAGGATCGTAAAGCACTTATTGCACGGATACGAGAGGGTGGAGCGACAGCAGGAATAGCGATTAACCCAGAAACAGCTTTGGATGAAATAGGAGATGTTCTTGCTGATATTGACCTACTTCTTGTGATGTCTGTCCATCCAGGATTTGGAGGGCAGGGATTTATAGAACATGTTTTGAGTCAGGTACAAACTGCGCGATCTGCCTATCCAGACCTCATGATCCAAATGGATGGGGGAATCGACGAAACGACTGCTCCCAAGTGCATAAAGGCAGGTGCAAGCAACCTTGTTTCGGGGAGCTTTATTTTTGGTTCATCTGACCGTACAATAGCGATCAAATCCCTCCGACCCTTATGAGATTTCTATTTCCACTTTTTGGCTTAGCAGTATTACTATCTGCATGCTCGTTTACTCCTGTAGAAGATAATGGCCCTCAAAAAATAGCGCTTGTAGGACCAGACGAAGAAGCC
>CAVOCY010000021.1:0-18400 GCA_963694385.1 Candidatus Altimarinota bacterium | reverse complement strand
GTGTTTTGCGCATGAAGAAGGCCTATCCAGCATACTTTGGAACGTACGATAAGCTCGATACTATTCGCGATTGGTCACTAACTATCCCGAATTTATTCCTTATTGGGCGAAATGGAATGCACCGATATAACAACCAAGATCACAGTATGTTAACAGCGATGACTGCAGTGGATAATATCATTGCAGGAGAAACCAACAACATGAATATCTGGGAGGTAAATGCGGAGCGTGTGTATCACGAGGAGAAGAAGTAGGCAGTGTACCTATTTACTTCGTTGTCTTGATCTCGCCTGACGAGCTTGCTTGTCCAGATGCACGTATCATTTCTTCAACGCTGAGCGTTTCTCCATTTGCACCCTCTAATAGTTTTGTACCATCAACCATAGGGATGAATAATGTTCCCCTACTGCTGTGAAAGCAAATCTTTTATTGATTGGTAAATATCTGTTTCCGTTGGCAGTTTAGAGTCTCTCCAATTTTGACAATTCGGTACAGCAGAAACGATGACTGTAGCCCCTGCTTTTCGTAACGATTCTACAACAAGTCTCACATGCGTCTCTCCGCAAAGGAGCTGTTGTACATGCTCGGTGTCGTCAGTACCAAGTAGACCTTCGGTAAATGCTTCGTTCATTGCCTTCTCAAGTGCTTCGAAATTTTCTGCAAGTTGTGTGAATTTTAAGGCAGCTGTTGGATTTATTCTGACATGACCCGCTCTATAGCTGGAGATTTGACTATATATATCAAAGTCTTCTTGAGTGTGTGATTCTTTTAGTAGTTTATACAAATCAATGATCCTTTGTGGAAGAATTGGCCGAAACTCTATGCCACCCACAATGCTGTGGGCACTTATTTTTTCATTTGTTGAGAGTGTATCTGTAAGTGCGTCATCGTGTTTTATAAGTATTCTTTGGGCTTTATCAGAACGTACATCAATTGGATCTTCTCCGTTTACAGCTAGAGAAATAGGTGGTCGTGGAATGCTATAAACACTATTTTCTGCAACAGTCTCTAGAGAAATAGGGAGAAAAGAGTCATGCGCTTTTAATGTTTGCATATAAAGAAATAATGATTTCTGCACATCAACAACTTTCTGTGTTGTTGTTAGGTTTATATGTTCTGAAGGATAGACTGATGTTGGATGATGCCATTTTGGCATGATATGTACTACACGATTATTAAAAGCTCCTTCTAAAGGGGGGAGAGTCACAGCGTCTTTAAGTATGCCTCTTTTAAGTGCTGCAGTTTGAGACTGTTGAATCTTGGTCATTTCTAATTTTTGAACATCGCTATATTCAATGCTTTGCAAAGATGCATCTACTGCTTTACGAGAAGGCGTTGCAGGCTCAGCTGGCCCTCCTCTACTCAGTGCTGTTGCAAGTTGATCTCGTGATTCTACTGTCGAAGGGGACGCTTCTTTGGCATCAGGAATCTTTCTTGCAGGCTCTTTTCCTTCCTGCATTCTGCGCAAATAGTCTTCTGGGCTTAAGTATTCTTTATTCATAGTTAAAGTATTCTACAACTATTAACAAATATGTCAATACTTAGGTATTTGCCTTATACCACTCCATGCTAAGCCGAATTCCATCTTCAAAGCTTGTTTTAGGGTCATATCCGAAGGCCTTTTTTGCTTTAGAGATATCAGCAATATAATGCGTTACTTCTCCAGTTCTTGATTCTGTAGCCTCTATCTTAGAGCTACTTCCGAGGAGTTCTACAACCTTCTCTGCTAAGTGCATAATGGTTGTTCCTTCTCCGAAGGCGAGGTTGTAGGTTTCGTTCTTTGCACTCTCAAAGTTCTCTATAGAAAGAAGGATGCCGTCTACGCAGTCGTCGATATACGTAAAGTCGAGGCATTTGTCTTTTCCGAATACTTTTAGCAGCTCTCCAGCTTTTGCTTGTCTGTAGAAGAGGGGAACAACACGAACAGAATCGTCGTACATGCCGTAGACATTCGAGAAGCGGAAGATGATGGTATCAATCTTGTAACACCTCTTGTAGGCCTCAAATAGTGCCTCTCCTCCGATTTTACTAGCTGTATACGGGCTTTCACAGGTCATGAAGTGTGCCTTATCTTCACTGTACAATTCTCCCTCTGGAAGGTGGATGTTTCCGTAGGTCTCACGAGATGATGCAAACATCATTCTTTTGATACCGTTTTTTCGAGCATGTTCCAGAATATTAAAGGTATCAATAAAGTTATCCATTGCTCTCTCTGGATGCTCTACAAGTTCATACACACGAGCATTTGCCGCTAAATGGATGATGAGATCAACATCAGTCGGTAATTTGTCGAATTCATCGCTGTGGCGGAGATCGATATCAATCCTCAAGTTTTCTACCTCCTTATTCCACTTACAGGGTTCCCAATCTGCACCGGAAACCTCGTGGCCTGCTGCAAGTAGCTTTTCGCATAGCCTTGTTCCTATTGTGCCGGAGGAGCCTGTTACGAGGATTTTCATCCCCGATACCGTAGCGCAAACGGGTGTATTTACGCTACGGTATTCCCGTGCTTTCTTTAATCCTTCCTACCTACAACGAGGCCGAGAACCTGCCAGAGCTCTTACCAGCGCTGGAGAAGGTGCTTAGCGACATTCCTCATGAGATTATCATCGTCGATGATGATAGCCCTGATGAGACGTGGAGAGTGGCACAGGAGATAGGACACGATAGGGATAATGTGCACATTATTCGTCGTGTGGGACGTCGTGGACTTTCTTCTGCGGTTATAGAAGGATTTCTTTCTGCCAAAGGAGAAGTATTGGCGGTGATGGATGCAGATGGCCAACATGATATGAACATTTTGCCGAAGCTCTATAAGTCTGCGCAATCCGGACATGGTATTACGATTGGATCACGGTATGTTTCTGGAGGAAGTGTTGGAGAGTGGGATGAACGTCGTCATCTTATGAGCCGTATCGCAACGGGGCTTGCTTTGAAGGTGTGCAAAGTTAAAGTACAAGATCCTATGAGTGGATTCTTTGCCATTCGTAAAAACCTCTTTCAAGGTATTGCTAAAAACTTAAACCCTAAAGGATTTAAAATCTTACTCGATCTTTTGGTGTGTGTTCCTCGTGATACGATCGTAGAAGAAATTCCATTTACATTCTCAACACGCTTGCATGGAGCAAGTAAATTATCTCGTCGTGTACAAATAGAGTTTTTGGAGTACCTCTACGACGTTACTGTTGGTCGTTATATTCCTCTGACATTTGTGAAGTATTGCCTTGTTGGTGGACTAGGTGTGCTCGTGCATCTTGGGACGTACATCACTGCTTCGTCTGTACTACGAGTAGAAGATAATCTCTCTATTGCAGGGTTTGGCGTCGCGGTACTTATTGCTATTGAAGTTGCGATCATCTTTAACTTTTACGTAAACAACATTTGGACATTTGCGATGTCTCGACTTAAAGGGATGGCGATGCTCATAGGTTTCTTTAAATACAATATCGCCTGTGCCTTTGGAGCAGTGGCCAACTACGCAGTAAGTTCATATTTGTTTAATGTTGGTTGGCATGATCTAACGGCAGTAGTAGTAGGAGCATTTACCGGTGTAGTTTGGAACTACACAATGAGTAGATTTATAGCATGGAAAACTTAAATAAGAATCAGTGGCTTATTTTTTGGATCACTGTAGTGGTGATTGCATGTGTGTTGATGCTTCGTCTGTGGGCTCTTAAGCCCTTGTATACAAATCCAGAAATGCGTAACCGCGTACAAACCCTTATTCAAGCAACAGCAAACCGTGAGGGTTGGTTACTTTCGGGAATCACTATACATCAGATACAAAGTGATACTGTTCAGCTGATGTACCGTTCATATGTTCGGGGAGAGGATCAGATCAGTTGTCATACTCTTAGTCTTACTACCGGCCTTCTCTCTTTATGCGACGCTTCTTAATTTTAATCGGCCTAGAGGCTTATGCAGTGTTACTCGCACTCTATCGGGGGCTTGGTGGTGTTCATACCGATGAAGCGAAGTATCTTTTGGATATTCCCTACCCGCATCCACCACTTGCACGTTTTGCTATGAGCTTAACGGAGTTTGTTCCAAGCCAAGAGATGGTGTGGCGTGTCATATTTGCAACACTACTCGTGCAGTCTGTATGGCTGATTGCACATATGGCAAAACACTTTTCATCTGAAGATCGTCTAACGCTATGTGGTCTTTGGATTTTTTGTGCATCAGTGATGTTTCAGTCGGGGACTGTGATGATGGCAGTACTTACAGCGTTACAAGGATTAGTATTTGTTTGGTTACTGTTAAAAGTGGAAAGTGGAAAGTGGAAAGTGGAAAATTATCTCGGTTGGATTGCTCTTTTTTGGCTTGCCTCATTGTTCACGGCATATCAAGTAGTATTGTATTTGCCAATAGTGATAGCATTATTTTGGAAGGCAAAAATTCATCCTATGCACAAACTGTTTGCCATTGGTGCGCCGTTACTTCTTGTTGGAATGTACGTCGCTTCTAACCCTCTAGCTGCAGCAAGTTTTATTAGTGCAGGAGAGCAAAACGTAGGGCAGTCTCTGCTTAGTCTTTTGCAGACTACATTAAAGTCATGGTTGTGGGCTGGAAGTATAGTGCTGTCTGTTGTTGGACTTCTTGGGATGATCAAGTCAAAACAGTGGCCGCTACTTCTTAGTTTTTTACTCGTCTTTGCATTTCACATCACTTCGTATCGTGTGTATTACCCTGTGCTTTTCTTGCCCTTACTTATTGGGGGAGTAGTTGCTTATCCAAAAGTATTACGAAAGCCTGCTTTGTTGCTCGCTATGCAAATTGTCATAGCGGTATATGTTTTTGCCCATACAGAACTTGCCTTTTACGAGACGGGTGCTCGTACAGTTATGCGTCAGGTGAATCAATTACCTAGTAATGGTGTTGTTCTTATCTCTGGCTCATTTGGGCATGCTTGGCAGTATGAAAGCCGCTCTCCAGTACTTCGTTATCGCCCTTCTCTTCTTTCCAAGGCTAAAGCTGTTGTTTGCCTAGAAGACTGTCTAGGAGTTTCTGCATATGGGTTTTATCAAATAGAGAATATTCCGCAGGAAGTGTGGATTAGAAAAAACTGAAAGTGGAAAGTGCAAAGTGGAAAATGATTTCTTCTATAAATTCTCCGTTTTCCGTTTTCCGTTTTCCACTTCGTAGTACTCCTTGTACCACTTCACAAACTTCGGAATCCCCTCACTGATATGTGTCTTTGGGTCATACCCAAGCATTTTTTGTGCTTTAGAAATATCTGCAGATGTTGAAACGACATCACCAGGCTGCATCGGAAGCATTTCTTTTTGACCAACTTTACCTAGGGCTTGTTCGAGAGTGGATATGTAGGTCATGAGTTCTTCTGTTTTTCCTCCTCCAAGATTAAATACTTCGTAGTCGTAGTTTTTATCAAGTGCAGCAACTATTCCTGATGCGATATCTTCTACATATGTAAAGTCACGTTGCATCTTTCCTTCTCCAAATATCTGCATTGGCTTATTGTTGACTATCCAATCTGTAAATAAGAAGAGTGCCATGTCAGGCCTGCCGTATGGTCCGTAGACAGTAAAGAACCTTAGCCCCGTGCTTTTTACTCCGTGGAGTGAGTAGTACGTGTACGCCTGTAGCTCGTTGCACTTTTTTGTCATGCCGTAGAGCGACATTGGCTTATCGGATTTGTGCTCTTCTTTAAAGGGACTCTGTTCGTTATCTCCATAGATAGAGCTGCTACTTGCGTAAGTTACTCCACCAACATTGTATTCTTTGCAAAGCTCGAAGATGTTGTTTGTTCCTTGAATATTGTCTTGAATAAATTCGTCAGGGTTCTCGATAGAGTGGCGTACACCTGCCTGAGCAGCTAGATGGCAAACGCGCGTGTCTTTACCTCCACCTATTATGTCAAAAGCGCTTTTTAATGCATCAATACTTTTTAGGTCTCCACGGATGATTGAGAAGTTGTCGTATCCTTCTAGCACCTCGTTGCGAGCATCTTTTAGCTTTGGATCGTAGTACTCATTAAAGTTATCAAACCCGACTACAGTGTCTCCTCGTTCGAGGAGCATTTTGGCTGTGTGGAATCCTATGAATCCTGCCGATCCTGTCAGTAATATTTTCATGCTATTCCTATACCATGATAGATGAGTCCGGCTTCTTGTGCCTCAGAGGGTTCGTAGATATTGCGTCCATCAAAGAGGTCACGGCCTTTCATAGCTAATTTAACTTTCTTGAGGTCTGCACCGCGGAATTCATCCCACTCGGTGAGCACTATAAGTGCATCCGCATTCTCTGCGGCAGCTATGGCACTATCTTTCCATTCAACTCCTTCGGTGATAATAGATTGAGCATTCTCCATGGCGATAGGGTCATGCGCTTTTATTGTGTGTCCAGCTTTGAGTAGCATTGGGATCAAATCCAAGCTCGGTGCCTCTCGCATGTCGTCTGTACGTGGCTTAAAGGAAAGCCCCCAAATTCCTACAGTTGCATTGCTTGGTAGTGCATCAAGAAGTTTTTTGAAGTAGCGCTGACGTTGGTGGTTGTTGATGTCATGTGTTGCTTGCACCAATGGAAGATCTATTCCTGTCTCACGACTTAGGGCGATAAGTGCTTTTACATCCTTAGGGAAACAGCTTCCGCCGTATCCAATACCAGAGTGCAAAAAGCGTGGACCTATGCGGTCGTCCATTCCCATTCCCTTTGTTACATCTCGCACATTTCCTCCAGTTGCTTCGCAAAGCTCCGAGAGCATGTTGGCAAATGAAATCTTGTTTGCAAGAAATGCATTACTTGCGTACTTCACTATCTCCGAGCTTTCACGAGACATCCATACGATAGGCTTACTTACTCTTGTCAGGGGAACATAAAGCTCTTCTAAAGTTTTTTTTGCCCAATCATCTCCATTGATACCAACGACAATCCGATCTGGTTGCATGGTGTCATGCACGGCGTGACCTTCACGGAGGAATTCAGGATTCGATACCACTGGAATCTTAAAGTCTACCCCGCGATCTTTTAGTGTTTTTGCGATAATCTCTTCACATTTTTCTCCAGTTCCAACAGGCACTGTTGATTTGTTTACAAAGACAAGATCGTGATCTGCATGTTGTGCAACAGATTCTGTAACGACAAATACTGCTTTAAGGTCAGCAGAAAAATCTTCGTTGGGTGGAGTAGCTACTGCAGAGAATACTACTTCTACATTTGGTAGTGATTCTGTGAGATCAGTTGTAAAAGAGATACGCCCAGCATCGATATTTCTTTTTAGAAGGTCTTCGAGTTCTGGTTCGTAAATAGGACTGATACCTTGTCGTAGCTTCTTTACCTTTTCTTCATCAATATCAACGCCAAATACAGTGTGTCCCAGCTCTGCGAAGCACACAGCGGAGACGAGTCCTACATAGCCTGTTCCGATAACTGCAATATTCATGCCCGAATACGGTAGCGGAAGAGGGTTATAGTGCGCTACGGTATTGTCTGTGAAAATTCTTGTAAATGGATCAACGGCATATGATGTGCTTTTGGGCTACGATGGCTCATTTGCTGATGCTATAGACCCTTCGGCCTTAGATTCTTTGGCGGTGAGCTTCTTTTCTCCACATTATGCACGACATCATGGGGGTACAGGGGCAAATATTGCATGGAACCTCAAGCTTCTTGGCACAGAGCCAATGCTGGTGACAACTATTGGAAGTGACGGTGGAGATTACAGGACTCTATTAGAAGATCGTGACATTTCGGTGGAGTACGTTGAGCAGCTGACTTCTGGAGCTACAGCAACAGCCATTATTGGTACGGATAGTTCCGAGCGTCAGATTACATTCTTTCATCCTGGTGCAGATGCCGATGGCAGCTTTCCAGATCTTTCGGATCGCCGTGAAGAAATTTCTCATGCCATTATCAGCCCACGTAATGCAGTGCTGATGATGGAAGGGGTGCGATGGTGTGAAAAATACAAGGTGCCGTTCTTCTTTGATCCCGGTCAGCAGGTCATAGCTCTTTCTGATGACGAGCTACGATTTGGAGTAGAGCACTGTGCAGGATTGATAGCGAATGAATACGAGTGGGGACTGATTTCCAATCGTCTTAATATTACCGAAGAAAATGCACTCCTTAAAACTCCTATGGTTATTGTGACAAGAGGAGATGCAGGTGTGACGTGTTTCTGTAAAGATGGCGCCCTCAATGTCGGCCCATGTACCCCAGAGAAGGTGGTCAATCCAACAGGTGCAGGTGATGCATTCCGTGCAGGGTTACTTACTGGACTTCAGGCAGGGTGGTCGAATATTGATGCCCTAAGACTTGGTAATGCGATGGGGTCACTCGCTGTAGAACTTGAGGGAACTCTTATAGACCATGTTGATCGCGATGCTGTATGGTCCAGGGCACAAATCGCCTATGGAGAATCTCTTCCTACTCTGTAATTCTTTCTTATTTATCTCATGACTACTGATCCCACCACCTTGCCGTATAAGGTTTTAGATTGCTCTGCTGAGGAGTTTGAACGATTGGCTTTATTTGGCCGTAAAGAAATTACATTAGCGGAGAATGAAATGCCAGGATTGATGGCGCTGCGGCAAAAGTATGGACCATTGCAGCCGCTCGCTGGAGCTCGCATTGCTGGTTGTTTACATATGACCATTCAGACGGCAGTGCTCATCGAAACACTGGCTGCGCTTGGGGCTAAGGTAAGCTGGAGTAGTTGTAATATTTTTAGCACTCAAGACCATGCTGCATGTGCGATTGCTAAAGCGGGATTTCCTGTGTTTGCTTGGAAAGGCCTTAATGACGAAGAGTTTGATTGGTGCATAGAGCAAACGCTTACCGCTTTTCCTGATGGAAAGCCTTTAAATATGATTCTTGATGATGGTGGTGATTTAACAGCGATGGTGCATGAAAAATTTCCGAGTTTACTAGATGATATAAAAGGCTTAAGCGAAGAGACGACAGCGGGGGTTCATCGTTTAGAAGTGTTAAGCCAAAAAGGTGGCTTAAAAGTACCCGCTATAAACATCAATGATTCAGCAACGAAAAGTAAATTCGATAATTTATATGGTTGCCGCGAATCGCTTGCCGACGGTGTAAAGCGAGCAACCGATATTATGCTTGCCGGTAAAGTTGCTGTGGTGTGTGGATACGGAGATGTTGGTAAAGGGTGCGCTCAAAGTTTGCAGCGTTATGGTTGCCGTGTGCTTGTAACCGAGATCGACCCTATTAACGCGCTACAAGCGGCTATGGAAGGTTTCGAAGTAACAACCATGGAAGAGGCTAGCAAGGAAGGCAACTTGTTTGTTACCACTACAGGTAATAAGGATATTATTAAAGGTGAACACATGGTACACATGGCTGAAGATGCTATATTATGTAATATCGGTCACTTTGATACCGAAATTGATGTCGCTTGGTTAGATGCAGAAGTTGCTGCTGGTCGCGTCACAAAAGATGAGATAAAAGGAGAAAAAGAAGGTGCGGTAGATCGCTACACGTTCACAGGTAGTGGTAAATCAATTTTGATTTTAGCGAAGGGGCGTTTGGTAAATCTCGGTTGTGCAACTGGACATCCTAGCTTTGTCATGAGTACCTCGTTTACGAACCAAGTTCTTGCCCAAATTGAATTGTGGCAACATACCGAAAACTACAAGGTTGGTGTCTATCGTTTGCCTAAGAGATTAGACGAAGAGGTAGCTCGTTTACACCTCGATAAACTTGGAGTAAAACTTACGACGTTGTCTCAGGAACAAGCTGACTACATGGGTGTTCCCGTTAATGGTCCATACAAGCCAGACCATTATCGGTATTAGCAAAACACGTTGCCTATCTCGGTAGCTGGCAGGAGGCCCCCTAATATACCCATTGACGTATAGAAAAATAGTAGTAGTATATTTTTACTATTTGTATTGGTACGCCAGTATTTGCTCATTGAAAGCATCGATTTACAAAAAGAAACCTGCTCTGGTTTTCTGAGGATATAGAGAACCCGTACTGTTGTACGCCATTTCGGAAGAGTAGGACAAAAGTTTTGTTTAGGGAGTGAAGTATGTCATCTAAGAAAGTTCGCCGATTGAACGCAGTACGCCAGGATTTAGAGAGTGAGGGCCTTGAGCCGACACCTGAGGCGATGAAAGGTCGCCTTCGTCGTAAAAAGGCCCATAAAAGGGAAGCCAGGCGAGATCACTCCGTCAGACGGCGATAATATTTCCCCACTCCCACCGGCTCGATTCCCTGTCGAGCCATTTGTCGCTGGGCCTGTATTTTTTACAGGCTCGGCGACCATTCCAAAGTAGGTTTCTCTTTGTACTGTATACTAAATGTATGAGTAATAATGCGCAGGTCGCCTCCAAGCTTAATCAAATAGCAGCCCTGCTCCAAGAGCAAGACGTGGCTTTTAAACCTGCAGCGTATAGAAAAGCTGCAACGGTTATCGAGGAGCTTGATAAAGATGTTTCGACGTATGGTGATGAAAAGGAATTAAAAAAGCTCCCTGGAATAGGCGATGCTATCGCGAAGAAGATTATCGAATTCCTCGAAACGGGAGAGATGGAGTTTTTGGTATTACTGCAAAAAGAACAGGGAGGCATAAGCGCTGAACTTATGGACATAGAAGGCCTAGGGCCTAAGCGTGTACGGCAGTTGCAGACAGAGCTTGGTATTACGTCTGTGGCCCAGCTTATAAATGCAGCGAAGCAGGGCAAGCTCTGTGATCTAGAACTCTGGGATGAGATCATGGAAAAGAAGGCACTAGAGAATGCACTTAGAGTTGATGAGACGATAAAGAGGTTTTCAAGAGAAGAGGCACAGAGCGATGTTGAGCTTTTGCTTACGACAATCAAATCCGTTACTGGTGTCGACAGAGTAGACGTTGCAGGGTCTTTTAGAAGAGAGAAAGAGACCGTAGGGGATATTGATATATTACTAGTAACTACCGCTCCAGAAGAGGTTTCCGATGCTATCGCAAAACTAAAGATTGTTCGAGACATAGCGGTTAAAGGGGACAAGAAGATCAGCTTTGATTTACACAATGGATTGCGCGTTGATGTGCGCCTTGTAAAAGCAGATCAATGGGGAGCTGCTCTTATGTACTTTACGGGATCCAAAGAGCACAACATTGCTGTTCGAAAAGTAGCGATTAAGAAAGGATGGAAGTTAAATGAATACGGACTATTTGACGGAGAAGAAGTGGTCGCTTCTAAAGAAGAGGTGGATATTTATGATGCTCTGGAGTTACGATTTTATGAGCCAAAAGATAGGACTGGAAGCCTTTAAATCTATGAGAATCCACTTTCGAAAGTGATCTGATACTGCTTAACTAGGACCGCAAAGGAGAGGTCGCATAGTGGCCTAGTGCGCACGCTTGGAAAGCGTGTAAACCTGCAAGGGTTTCGGGGGTTCGAATCCCCCCCTCTCCGCCAGATAATAAAAAAACCGCAGGTAGGTATACCTGCGGATATGATTTGTTAATTACTATTTTGTTGTAGAACAGCTTCCTTCACAATGCATTTGGCCATATTTTGTCCAGACTGCCGTATTGATCGCAAGAGCGACAATAGAAAGGCTGCTGGTTGTAGCTCCAAAAGAAGCACCACCAGTGGCGAAGTGCGCCTTGTAGACTGCAATAATGGCAGCAATCTCGGTAAGCGTTAGGATAACCATCATTATTTTGCCCATGATGGCGCAAGGCTTAGATGAACAACAAGGTTTCATAAGGATAGTGGGGGAATATCAAATGTATTGTACGATTCTCTTGCCCTCGTAGCAATCACCCCGCACACTACTCCTACAATGAAAATCTCTCTCGCATGGCTCGGCGACTATATCGAATTTACGGAGGACGATCCGCAGAAGATTTCCGATGCTATTACAGCACATGTTGCAGAGGTGGATAAGGTAGAAGTACAAGGAGAACTATTAGGGAATTGTTGCGTAGGGAAAGTTTTGAAAATTGAAAAGCATCCTAATGCAGATAAGTTGCAACTTTGTGAGGTGCTTACCGACAAAGGAAGTAAGAACGTTGTATGCGGTGGTACCAATTTACGTATTGGTATGCGCGTCGCATTTGCGCACATTGGCGCCAGAGTTAAGTGGCATGGAGAAGAGTTGATGATGCTAGAGCCTGTAAAGATTCGTGGAGAACAGAGTGAAGGAATGATTTGTGCAGCAGAAGAATTGGGCATTGATTCTTTATTTCCAGAGTGCACAGGACATGACATAGTAGATATGGGTAACTCAGATACAGACGTTGGTAAGCCACTGCGAGAAGTACTTTCTCTAAGTGACACGGTGTTGCATATCGATAATCATGCAATTACCCATCGTGCAGATTTATTTTCGCACATAGGTTTTGCCTTTGAGTGCACTGCAATTGGTATTGCAAAGTGGAAAAAGATGCCCGATTTTAAAGCACCTGAGTTTCCATCAGAAAAACTACCGTTTAAGTTTCGTGTAACAGCAGAGGGCCTTATTCCTCGCTACTGTTCCTGTTTACTTTCTGTGGATGGAATAGGCGAGACTCCAGATTTTATGAGGCAGCGTCTTGCATCTGTTGGTATTCGCTCACGTAATCTTCCCGTTGATATTACGAATTTTGTAATGTTAGAGATGGGTGTTCCGATGCATAGTTTTGATGCCGATGACATCAAAGGAGATTGTGTTGCTCGAGTTTCTAAGAAAGATGAGCCGCTACAAACTCTTGATGGTAAAGAATGGAAACTTCCAGAGGGAGCATTGGTATTTACTGATGATGAAGGCAATTTCGACCTTGTCGGAATAATGGGAGGAATGCGTAGTTCCACAAAAGAGAGTACACGTCGCATCTATCTTCATGCACTGAGCCTTGATCCTGTGCGTATTCGTAATACGGTTGTCGCGACTGGACACCGTACAGATGCCGCAACAATCTACGAAAAGAAGGTGCCGCATGTCGCTACAGAACTTGGGTTTTACAGAGCGTTAGAGTTATTTTTAGAACACGCACCTGGTGCAAAGATCATCTCTGCTCCTGAAAACTTTGGAGATAACGGAGAACCAAAGCCGATTAAATTCTCTGTATCAAAAGCACAGTCAGTACTTGGGGCTGATATTCCAGAAAGTATAATGCAGAAGATCTTCGAAGATCTTGGATTTACCGTAAGCGGTAACGGAGATGACATGGTAGTTACTCCACCACTACACCGTCTTGGTGACATCACTGGGGCACATGATCTAATAGAAGAAGTAGGTCGAATCTATGGATACAACGCAATTGAGAATGTTTTACCAAGTGCTTCTATTGCTCCTCCAGTTCGTGATCAGCGTATACACAAGGTGCGTGATCGCCTTGTAGATCAAGACTACATAGAGCTTTTGCCACTGAGTCTTATCGGTCCAGATATTTTGAAGAAATCAAACATCAATACTGATGGATGCACAGAGCTTACGAATGCCATTGGAAATGAGACGAGTATCATGACTCCATCAACATTACCTGCGCTCTTAGAGCAGGCTGGAAAGAACATGTTAGAAGTCAGTGACATGTTACGCACATTCCATATATCGACTGTATTTGAAGGTAGCAAAGATGTACACACAGAACTTGGCATGTTGATTG
Source organism: Candidatus Altimarinota bacterium (assembly GCA_963694385.1). Taxonomy (GTDB): domain Bacteria; phylum Patescibacteriota; class Gracilibacteria; order Peribacterales; family Peribacteraceae; genus UBA2170. Next base: position 4,845 of record CAVOCY010000021.1, on the reverse strand, counting down.
CTACGCGTAGTGATGTTGATCTGAAATCAGATCCGTTCTTGCTTCTAAAACAAGAGGTAACATCAGCGCTTTCTCAAGCGGGATACACTGTAAGTGTAGATATGTGTAAGGATGTTCCAGCATTTGCAAGCAGTGGACGTTGTGCGGATGTAAAAGCTAATGGCAATGTGATCGGTACATTCTTTGAGGTACATCCTGATGTACGAAAAAACTTTGACCTTCCTGCAAGAGCAGCAGCTCTTACGGTTAACATCACTGCTTTGTTCGCTACCGAACCAGATGAGATTGTGTTTAACACTATTCCCGAATATCCGGCGATTAGTTATGACACAACAGTATCGATGGTGCACAGCAAGAGTGTGGGAAATCTTTTAGAGAGTGTTCGTACATCGTCCAAACTTCTTGAGTCTGCAGAAGTTGCAGATCTTTACGGCAAAGAAAGTGGTGAATACAAGCTTACGATTCGCTGTACCTATAGGTCCTCAGAAAAAACACTTACAGAAGAGGAGGCGAAGAAGGAGTTTGCAGGTGTAGAGAAAATTCTTGGTGTATAATATAGGATCTATGAAACGTCCTTCACTTTCGACCACTGGCGGAGACCGAGGTAAGACAGGGCTTTTTGGTGGAGAGCGTGTATCCAAGGCGAGTCATCGTTTGCATGCATACGGAACAGTGGATGAACTCAATGCTGTGCTCGGACTCATCCTCGCAGAGAACGATGTTCCAGATGAGCTACGCGAACAGTTACATGAAGTGCAGAAAGATTTGTTTTGTATGGGTGCAGACTTGGCGACTCCTCTTACAAAGTCTTCTGACAGAGTCATGCGAATTGCAGAGTGTGATACAGAGCGTATTGAGAAATGGGGAGCAGTACTCGAAGGAGATTTGCCTGCATTACAGAAGTTTATCCTTCCATCGGGATGCAGAGCAGGAGCATTATTACATCAGGCTAGAACGATCTGTCGTAGGGCAGAGCGGTGGCTTGTGCATCTTGCAGAAGAAGAACCAATTAACGATCAATCACTCATCTACATCAACCGTCTCAGTGACTATTTCTTCCTCGTCTCCCGTGCAGTAAATAAGGCAGCAGGGAAGCAGGAGAAGGAGTGGTTACCCGAATAGGGGCCAGAAGTTCATCATCAGAAGTGTGGAGAAGATGATGATGAGTGGCACACCAATGATCATAAATAATGATTTGGATTCTTTATTTTTTGGTTTCACGCTCATATACAGACTTGTGCCTCCATACAAGACTCCTGCAAGTATTAATGGCAAATCAGCAACCCTAAGCCACCATCCTCCTAAAGGGGTAACTTCGTTATATTGCAGCATATAAGCCAAGAAAAACGTCCCTCCAAGGATATAGAATAGTATTCCCGATAATTGCTTGAGGTGCGTAATCACAGAGGGATTCTAACCTACTTTCCTTTCTTCTGCACAGTCAGCCTTTTGCGGCCTTTAGCACGACGGCGTGAAAGCAGTTTGCGTCCGTTTTTAGAGGACATTCTCTGCATAAAACCGTGTTTCCTTAGTCGCCGACGCCATTTTAGCTTTCCTAACATTGTGGGGGCAGCCTACGGACGAGAATGTCCTTGGTCAAGGAATACAAGGCATTTTTTAGCCTCTAACCCTAGCTCTCGTTCTAGCCCTCCTCTACACTCCTCCCACTATGCCTTACTCAACACAATCCCTTTCATCCGATCTTCCGGTACTTACAGCCTCAACAGAAGGCACTGCTTCTGTAACCGTAATGGTGTTTGCAGGAGCTGGTTCTCGCTACGAGCAAGAGCACGAGCGTGGTATTTCCCACTTCCTTGAGCACATGTTCTTTAAGGGTGGAGATCGCTATAAGAATACTAAAGAAGTAAGTATGGCTATTGACGGTGTTGGTGGTGAATTTAACGCTTTTACTGGTAAGGAATACGCAGGATACTACGTAAAAGTTGCTTCGGAGAATATCGATCTAGGATGTGATGTCATTGGAGATATGCTTTGCAATGCGAGCTTTCCTCAAGAGGAGATTGAAAAAGAACGTGGTGTGATTATCGAAGAAGATCGTATGTATCAAGATACTCCTATGTACAGAGCAGGATGGGATTTCGAAGAATTGATCTTCGGAAGTGTCCCACTCGGATGGGACACTATTGGTACACACAAAGTGATTAACAGTGTTCAGCAGGCAGATTTTCAAAAGCACAAAGACCGTCTCTACACTCCAGATAATCTTGTGATTACTTTTGCAGGAAAGATTGAAGATAAGCAGGCGCTAGATCTAGGAGAGAAGTACTTTGGAACGATTGGCGGAAAAAAAGACGGAGACTTTGTTCCACTTGAAAAATACGGATCAGAAAAAGTATTCCTTCGTACCAAAAAGACAGAACAGTCTCACTTAGTAATTGGTGTACCGGGAGTAAGCTCTAATGATCCACGTCATTTTGCACACAAGCTCCTCGGAATCATTCTTGGAGGAAACATGAGTAGTCGTATGTTCTTAAACATCCGTGAAGCTAAAGGTATGTGTTATTACATCGATACAGATGCAGACTACTACTCCGATGCAGGGGCGCTTAGTACTAGGGCTGGTATCGATCAGTCTCGCTTAGATGAAGCTATCAAACTGATCATTAACGAGTACGACAAGGTTGTACAAAGTGGCGTAGACCAAGATGAGGTGACAAGAGCAAAATCGTATCTTAAAGGGTCTATTGTTCTTTCTCTTGAAGACAGCGAAGAGCTTGCACATTTCTATGGAAAGCAGAAACTTCTCGACCCTCAGGTTCATGATATCGAGGAATATATTGCTGAGATTGAGAAGGTAGAAAAAGAGCAGATTGATCAGCTTGCAAAGGATATTCTTGCTCACGAGAACCTGCGTCTAACCGTTATTGGGAATACTGATAATAAAGCTGGCCTCGAAGGTCTTCTTGTATAAACTTTCATCCAACTATTACTCCTTCCCAGAATATTATGGAAAAAACACTTATCCTCCTTAAGCCTGATTGCGTACAAAAGAATCTTGTCGGAAAGGTTATCGCTCGCTTTGAAGAAGCAGGCTTCGCTATCCGTGCTAACAAAATGATCCAACTTACAGATGATGTACTTCGCGAACACTATGCACACATTGCAGAGTTTCCGTTTTATCCTTCTGTAGAAGAATTCATGAAAGAGACTCCTGTGGTTGCGCTTGTTCTTGAGGCTGATGGCATCATCGATACGATGCGAGAAATGCTTGGTGTTACCGATTGTCTCGAAGCAGCAGCTGGTACGATTCGTGCAGAGTGGGGTAGCAAAGAAGAGGGCAAGAACAAGATGCACAACATTGCTCATGCTTCAGATAGTGCAGAAGCAGCTGAAGTCGAGATCAAAAGGTTCTTCTCTGACGACGAGTTGTTTACGTACTAAGAGTTCTTATTCCCCCTTACTTAGTAGCTCAAGAGCAGTATCCAGCTGAGGATCTTCTTTTGCTTGCATTTGCTCACGGGTGCGCTCTACTTCGATATCAGGAGAGACTCCTTCTTTACCTAAGTCTTTACCATCTGGTGTAAGCCATCTTGCAGTGGTAATACGAATGCTGGTTCCACCTGGCAGGTCGAAGACCTCTTGCACTGTACCTTTTCCAAAGCTCTTCTTTCCTATGACGGTAGCTCTACCGTGGTCTTGTAGTGCGCCTGCAAAAATTTCTGATGCAGAGGCTGACCCTTCATTAATGAGGATTACGAGAGGAATGTCTCCAGTGATAGGACTGCCCTTTACATAGTGGTGCGTTGGTTCTCCTTCACGTCGAGCAACAGAGACCACTTTTCCTTTTTTGAGGAACATAGAAGACAGGTCAATTGCCTTATCAAGATAGCCACCTCCGTTAAAGCGAACATCAATAATGATTCCATCAACTTCATTTGCCATATGGCTTTCTACACTCTTCTTAAACTCTACGGTTGTTGTATCTCCAAATCGATTGAGGCCAATGTATCCAATACGCTTTCCGTCGTATTCTTTAATTTCTGATTCGACGCTTGGTATTTTAATTTCATCACGAGTGATGGTGATGTCTAGGGATCCTTCACCCTTTCGTGTAACGGTTAGTGTTACATCAGTACCTTTAGGGCCGCGAATAAGTTTTACTGCATCTCCTAGGCTAAATCCTGTTACGTCTTTTTCATCGACATGTGTAATGACATCTTCCGGAATAAGTCCTGCAGCCTCTGCAGGGGATCCTTTGAGTGGTGCTACCACTACAATCTGTGCATCACGCAGTGTAAGTTCTGCACCAATTCCCTGCAGCCTTCCATTAAGCGATTGTTTAAATTCTTTGTTCTCCTGTGGAGGCATAAAGGTTGTGTAAGGGTCACCAATCGCACTGACAAGACCGGACACAGCCCCATGGAGCATCTTTGTAGTTTCAAGCTTCTCTGGTTCAATGTAATGCTTTGACATCAGTCTCCATACGCTCCATAGCAGGCTGATATCTACCTCCTCTTTTGGATCACTGACAAGAATTCCACTTCCTACTCCTCCAGAAAAGGTGTTTTCGAGGGCAGAGTATTGCTGCTCTAGTTTCTGATTTTCGTGTGTTATTCCAATCTGAATACCTAAAAATAGTGTTACAACAGGAAGGACAACAAGAGTGATGCTTTTGAGAAATTTGATCATACCGACACATGGTACACTGACCCAAAATAAAAAGTCGTAACTTGGCCTACAAAAAAGAGAGTCTTGCTAGAATATACTCTCATGACAACTGTAACTATTAATCAAAATATGACCGTACGAGAGATAATGACTCTTGTACCTGCCGCAGCAGATATTATGATCGAATATGGACTGCACTGTTTCTCCTGCTCTGTA
>CAVOCY010000020.1:0-19426 GCA_963694385.1 Candidatus Altimarinota bacterium | reverse complement strand
ATATGGAAAATCGTTGCGGCAATTTCAAATAGACTACATCGTGATCGATATACTATCTGCAGTAAATCCTCGACTACCAGCAGAGAGCAAATCAATATACCAAACCGAAAGATTTACCATCTACAAAGTTCTGTAACTATGCTCTCCCTTATCATCCCCGTCTACAACGAAGAAGGCGCTGTCGAAGATATCATCAGAAGAGCAGACGCTGTACTCGAAGGTGGATATGAAATCATCGTTGTAGATGACGGGAGCACAGACGCAACACCAGGAATCTTAAAGAAGATCGAACTAGAGTCTCTTCGTATTATTCGTCACAGCAAAAACACCGGTAACGGTGCTACGATCCTTACAGGAATAGAGCATGCAAAAGGAGAATGGATCGCCACGATCGATGCAGACGATACCTATCGACCAGAAGATATCCCTCGTCTCTTTGAGCAAGTGCAATCGGAAGGTGCAGATATGATCGTAGGCATTCGCAGAAACTTAATGGATGGTCCATTTTTCCATAAAACCGCTCGCAACTTTCTTCGTAAGTTTGCCGAGGTCTGCTCTGGCCAAAAGATCGATGATATCAACTCTGGTCTTCGCATTTGCCGTAAAGAACTCATCGAGCGATATGTAAATCTCTACCCAAATCGCTTCTCTCTCCATATCGTCCTCATGGTATGCGCAGGAAAAGAGCGAGCAAAAATCCTCTACGAGCCAATTTCCTATGGCCCAAGAATTGGAATCTCCAAGCTTTCTCCAGGTCTTCGAGGCCCATGGAACTTCCTCAAATTCGTTGTATTAATCCCTTGGAGTGCCAAAATGTCCAAAACAGTGCAAAATACAGCATCTGCTGATATTCCCAATATAGCTTTTTAATGGTATAATAATAGTACGGTCTTTGCTATCACCGTTTCTCTCGTTGAAGAAACGGCCACTACTCTCTTTACGGAAGGGTTGAACACTATGTTCACTCAGATGTCTACTGATTCACTGGTGCGTATCTTCGTCCTTGGAATGCCACTGAACGCATTCTTCATTGCCGCAACTTGCTTGTGCGCCGTGATCGCTTTGCGTCAGTTTCGCCGCCCACCAATTGACAGCTCTTCAGAAAGTCGTTGGCAGGCGCGCATCGATGAAGCAGCCAGAGTGCCCAATTGGGCTCTTACGGTATGCGGATTCGGTTTTCCGGTTTTGATGATCGGGATGGACTCCTTGGTCGCCTACGAGGAAACGGCTAAGTTGCTGCATCACATTTGTTGATCCAGCACTGCAGATTCCCGAAAGACGCTGTCCCCGTGACAGCGTCTTTTCTTATTAACTCAAAAATAAGAAGGTTTTACGTTAAAGTTCCTTGACGATTGCATCTTAGGAGGTAAAATTCCCCAGCTTCCTCCCAACTGGTCCATTTAGTGGGCAAAGGGGAGGCAGATACTTTACCCCCGTATGTTGCTTAAATGGCTTTTGCCTCTTATGCATCTATGCGTGGGCAAGAGCTCCTTCACAGCATCGTAGAGTAGAAAATATATAATCCATCTCACACTCTGTGTGAGTATGGACTCCACTAAATTAAATTTATTATACTAACTTCGTTAGTATTCCTTTGAACCGCCACTAAACTACAGTGGCACAATTCATAACACTTCTTTTTGAAGAGTTTGATCCTGGCTCAGAGTGAACGCTAGCGGTGCGCCTAACACATGCAAGTCGAGCGACTCTTCGAGAGGAGCGGCGAACGGCTGCGTAACACGTTGGAACCTGCCTCGTACTCAGGGATAACACACCGAAAGGTGTGCTAATACCGGATAGTCCCGAAAGGGTAAAGCTTTCGCGGTACGAGAGGGGCCTGCGGCCTATCAGTTTGTTGGTGAGGTAAAAGCTCACCAAGACTATGACGGGTAGCTGATCTGAGAGGATGATCAGCCAGAATGGGACTGAGACACGGCCCATACTCCTACGGGAGGCAGCAGTGAGGAATCTTCCGCAATGGGGGCAACCCTGACGGAGCGACACCGCGTGAAGGATGACGGCCTTTTGGTTGTAAACTTCTGTTCTGAGGGACGAAATTTTTGACGGTACCTCAGGAGAAAGCACCGGCTAAATCCGTGCCAGCAGCCGCGGTAATACGGATGGTGCAAGCGTTACTCGGAATTACTGGGCGTAAAGCGTCCGCAGGCGTCTTGGAAAGTCTGACATTAAAGTTCGGAGCTCAACTCCGTGATGTGTCGGAAACTCCCGAGATAGAGTCATACAGAGGCAACTGGAATTACGTGTGTAGGGGTAAAATCCGTTGATCCACGTAGGAACGCCAAAAGTGAAAACAGGTTGCTGGGTATGTACTGACGCTCATGGACGAAAGCGTGGGGAGCGAAGGGGATTAGATACCCCCGTAGTCCACGCCGTAAACGATGTGTGCTCGATGTCGGATGTTCAATCATATTCGGTGTCCAAGCTAACGCGGTAAGCACACCGCCTGAGTAGTACGATCGCAAGATTAAAACTTAAAGGAATAGACGGGGACCCACACAAGCGGTGGAGCATGGGGTTTAATTCGATGATAAGCGGAGCACCTCACCTAGGTTTGACATCCTCCAAATTGACTAGAAATAGTTAAGTGCCGCAAGGAATGGAGTGACAGGTGATGCACGGTCGTCGTCAGCTCGTGTCTTGAGATGTACTGTTAAGTCAGCAAACGAGCGCAACCCTCATCCTATGTTGCTTTTTCATAGGAGACTGCCGCCTCCAAGGCGGAGGAAGGTGAGGATGACGTCAGATCTGCGTGTCCCTTATACCTAGGGCAACACCCGTGCTACAATGGCTGGTACAAAGAGCAGCTAACTCGCGAGAGCAAGCAAATCTCAAAAAACCAGTCTCAGTTCGGATTGAAGTCTGCAACTCGACTTCATGAAGTTGGAATCGCTAGTAACCGTAAATCAGCTACGTTACGGTGAATATGTTCCTGGGTCTTGTACTCACCGCCCGTCAAGTCATGAAAGGCAGGGGCACCCGAAGCACCCTTACCCCTCGGGGGGGGTACCACGGTGAAACTGCTGATTGGGACTAAGTCGTAACAAGGTATCCGTAGGAGAACCTGCGGATGGAACACTTCCTTACCAGGGAAAAATCTTTGGTAGCGTGCTCTGGACAGTGTCTAAAGCCAACACGCATTTTGATTGCTCGAGAGACACTCTTTCGTGTTTTGATTCTTTCCTCGAAGGAATTGAAATACGGAAGCTCGGGATCATTTCTACTTCTACGATGCTGTGAAAGGGCTTTTGTCATATAAAAGCCCTTTCACCCTGAGCATCGTCGAATGGGTGAAGGCGCTTTTTTTGTTGCCCAAAATACATGATTCGGCAAGCTAAAATCGGTACAATAGGGTTCGTGTTTGCAAAGAAATCCACCAACGTAGCACTTATCGTGATCTCATTAGTGATTACGAGTACTGCACTGGTATCCCTCTCTACCCTCAGGGCAAACAAAGGGTGGCGTGGGGTCCGTGATGATGTCTTGGTACAATTGATGCCCTCCACGCAAAAGGCGCAAATTAATATCGTTAACAGACCATTTATTACAGATGTAGATGTTGGAGTCGTTGTGGATGCAGACTCCAAATATCAATTCGTTAGCTTCGAAATGCTCGATGAATGGGGTATTGATGAAGACGCACTCTACGAGCAAGCCATGAAAAACCTCAATGCTATTTCTCGTAATATCAAAGTAGAAGTAGCGCAGGCAAGTGAGACTGATAAAACCGCTAAATACATTATTGTAGAACTTGATGATGGGTATGCTTCTGCTCGTATCTTAAGCGAAGGAATTCGCAAAGCTATTGCACGCGAGCTTGGTGAATCATACATCGCAGCTATTCCTACACGAGACTTCCTTATTTTCTGGCACAAAGACTTCGTCTTATTTGATGCATTTGCAGATCAAGTACAAGAAGAATTTGATGCAGAGGAAGAATATCCACTCACACCAATTCTCCTCATGGTAAATAGTGCTGGAATACAGGAGATGATGAAGGTCGCACAATAGTTATTGAGTTATTTCGTTATGAGGTTATTTTTTTAGTAATAACTTTTTTTCAATACCTGCTAATACCTCCTCCCGAATTTCTACATCAACAATTTTCTCTGTAAGGTCTCCCAAAAAACCCTGCACATACATATGTCGAGCCTCTGTTTGATCTATACCTCGTGATGCAAAATAAAATAGATCCTCTGGAGTTACTTTTGATACTGTTGCGGAGTGTGATGCTTTTACATCATTAGTTTTAATCTCTAGTCCTGGCACTGCGTCGACCTTTGCCGTGTCATCAAGCATCAGTACATCCTCTGTAAGATACGTATCCGTACCTCCTCCCTGTAAACCAATATCAATAAGCCCATCACAGCGAACATGTGCCTTCCCCTCTGCAACACCCTTCATTGTGATCTCTCCGCCACCCTCCTGTGCCTCAAAAACATTACGAGCACTAAGCGTATGCTTGTCGTCACCTTTGGCATAAAAAATCCAATCTACATCACTTACAGCACCTCTCCCTTGCAAGTGCGACTGCACATGATGTTCAACCTCTGAAGCAAGCGTGACATTCTGAAATTTGATTGAAGCTCCTTCCGCAACACTACTCCTCTGACGTATTCCACCCGAGACTTGCTGCACACACACAATAGTTACCGATGCATTTCTCTCTACGACCACTTCCATCGCGCAACTGTTCCGCACGGTCACTTCTAAGTTTGCCTGGGCATCCTCTTCTATAACAACAAGAAGATGCGTAGGTTCATCTGCAATATGTGTCACAGGCTTACGCATCTGCATGCCTTTTTCGATACGCAATACTATAACCTCTGCATCGCGCTCGACATCAAGCAAGGAGCCAAGTTGTGGATCTTTAGTCATATAAGCCTACTGTAAAGCATTTCTAAAAAGAGTATAATAGTTGCCTATGAAAATGCAGATCAAAGAGCATCAGCTTTATTTACCTTTTAGCAGAGAGCCACTACACCATACACACTTACAAGAGCCGCCCTACTTTCGCAGCCCCAGTCCGGATGATCCTGATGATGAATTCCCTTCTCCAAGAGAGGCATTTCAAACGTTCGTAAATCCACTATTGCAACAAGGATTATCCGAAGAACAAATCCATCCAAAATTGCATGAATTTATGAAAAAACAACGTTGGTTTCTCGGCCAAATATTACTAAGATTACCTATCGTAAAAGGGGTAGAAAAAATACAAAGAGATAATGCTTCTGTCTTTCATGCAATTCTCAATGATCTAACGGAATTGGAATGTGCTTGGCATACATTCGAGCTAGACATCTCAGCACAAGCGGACAACATGCATTTACCTCTCCACAGTAGAAATTTTGCCAAATGGTTCCACGGCCGTATGGGTGGATTTAGGAGAGAAATGCCCGATATATTCGAAAATATTTCGAAGTAAATAACCTATAAATGGCTTGAATAAGCCATTTCATTAAATATATCACCTTGCAAATACAAGTAGAATATGTAAAATATACCAATCACGGTTACCTTTGGACCAAGCTACAGGCCTGACAAAAATGGAAATCCTCCTAGCTTTAGGATGAACGGAAATCTTAATACACCCGAGTCAGCTGAGATCGGAAATGAAGAAGTTCCTCTCAAGACAATTGCTGAATTTCAACAAAGTATTGCTACGGGTATTGGTGGACTTTCTCAAACTAAGGAAGTCTCACGAGCCAATCAATTTCAAGTAGCAATGGATCATCTTGATTCCAATGCAGAGGATTACTTAGATCAACTGGAAAAATTAAGTAGAGCTGTTTGGCACTCTGTACTGCACGACGTTCGCAACTAAATTATCCAACAGATCCTTCCATTTCCATCTCTATAAGCCTATTCATCTCGACTGCATATTCGAGTGGAAGCAGACGAACGATAGGTTCGATGAATCCATTTACGATCATTGCCTTCGCTTCTTCATCAGAAATCCCACGAGAAGTAAGATAGAAAACATCTTCTTCACTTAGTTTTCCGACAGTTGCCTCGTGTGCAACAGTTACATCGTTATTGCGAATTTGAATATCAGGAATCGTATCTGTTCGGCTTTCTTCATCTAGAAGCAACGCATCGCACTCAACGCTTGCTGTGCAATCATGTGCATTTGGCGCAATCTTTAGAAGACCTCTATACACCGACACTCCCCCCTCTTTACTGATACTTTTTGAAACTACATTTGATGATGTGTGTGGTGCCTGGTGTATTACTTTTGCTCCCGTGTCCTGCCACTGACCTTTATTCGCAAATGCCAGTGCCATGTGGTCACACCGTGCACCTTCTCCAACGAGTACGCTGCATGGATATAACATCGTTACTCCAGAACCCATGTTGCCACCAATCCATTCCATCGTTGCATCCTTCTGCACAATGGCACGCTTGGTATTTAAGTTGTAAGTATCCCGACTCCAGTTTTCTACAGATGAGTAGCGCGCCTTCGCGCCTTCCTTCACAAAGATCTCTACAAGCCCTGCATGCAATGCCTGCGAACCATACTTCGGCGCACTGCACCCTTCTATGTAATGCGCATCCGCACCTGCTTCTACAATGATAAGTGTGTGCTCAAACTGTCCCATGTTCTTCGCATTCATTCTAAAATACGCCTGTAGAGGCTCCTCAATAGTCACCCCTTCTGGTACATACAAAAATGTTCCACCACTCCATACAGCCCCATGCAAAGCCGCAAACTTGTGGTCAGAACTTGGAACACATTTCATAAAATATTCCTGCACGATCTTCGGATGTTCTCTCACTGCGTCATCCATATCCAAAAAGATGACACCTAAATCTTCCCACTTTTCCTTAAGCGAGTGATAGACCATTTCACTTTCGTACTGTGCTCCGACACCTGCAAGCATTGTGCGTTCTGCCTCTGGGATTCCGAGCCTATCATAAACGCGGCGAATATCTTCGGGTACCTCATCCCAGTTATCTGTATTCTTCGTTCCCGGACGCGCGTAGTAGATGATGTCATCCAAATCGAGTGTAGAAAGATCTGCCCCCCAAGTAGGCAAGGGCTTCTCTAAAAAGATTTTGAGAGATTCTAGCCTGTGCTCCAGCATCCATGCAGGCTCATCCTTGTCTGTACTGATCTGTCTCACTAACTCTTCTGATACACCACGTACTGCCCCCTCTGCATATGGTGCAGGATTGGCTGTATCAAAAACTGAGCGACTCAGATCTCCAAAAATTGGCTTTTTATGTAACAGCCTCCTCTCACCACGGCATAGCCCGAGCGCATGCGAGGGCGCAGACGGGTCAAAGACATCCCGATTGAGGTTGGAAAAGATAGGGTCAGTCATATCAAAGTAAGTATACGGCTATTCCTCATCATCTTCATAATCACGAACCATTTCATTTCGCATATCCATACGCCCCTGTAAATACACTAAAGAAAACGCATGCCGTAATGCTACATCTTCTCTACCTAAAGATTTTTCTGTGTGCTCAATGATATGTGCAATATATGACGGTAATTCATAAGTTTCTGCCAATATAAATTTTCCACGAAGATCTGAAGAAATACGAGTAATACGATCTTCAAGTGGCTCTTGATCACGATTAATAATGCCTCCTACACGACGTGAAGATCCTCCCTCCTCTTTTAGTACAATACATTCAAATGGCATATACCTCTATAAAAGCGCAATGCAAAGCCAAAGTACAGTATTCTTTCTTGCTTTTAGGCCGAAGAGCATATAAAAATAGAGATAGTATTTTTTCCCACCCTTATCTTATGACTAGTTACAAATCACTATTCGACGACGATTGCTGTGGAGGCGACGATAAGCCAGCAGCACCTGATGCTGCTCCTGCTACTGAAGGCGAAGCGCCAGCACCAGCCGCTGAGTAATTATACTCACACAAATATTAAAAGACCTTTCGGGGTCTTTTTTTATTGTTTTAGAGATAAATACCATTCTTTACATTAGTTTCTTTGAAAATATATTGTACTGACTGTACATTCCGGTACTTAGTTTTAACTAACCCAAATCTCCATGGGAATGAACTCCTCTCTCAATCGTCTTCTTGCAGATCCAGATTCTAGAGAACGCGCTGTATTAGAAGTAGATTTAAACCACACAGAAGACGAAATAGAAGGAAATGCTACGCCTTCATTTCTTAATACTCTTGCAGGAGACTTAGATACTCGAGTAGTTGGTATTCACAAAAATACAATGTCAGCAAGTAGTGTTATTGCTGCCTGCAAAGCAAAGACTACTCTAAAAAAGAAGATCAAGAAGAAATAAGGAGTAAGACATGGTGTACAGTAGACGGGCTACGGTTCGTCTTTTTATCATGAGTAACATCTTTCACGATCCAGATTATCAAGAAGAGATGACCCCTGAAGAGGCTAGGGCATGGGTAATGGTGTATCACCCAACTATGAGTCTCAAAGCACAGGAATTGCTTGTAGTAAAATTAAGTAAGAAAGAGCGTTATCATGAAAATCATGCGCTTGCCCTTGAGGCATGTTTGTTAAGTTTTGAAAGTTGTATTGATCAGCTAGGAAAAGTAGAAACTGCCATAGATAAAATGCGATTAAAAACACGTAAAAAAGTAGGAAATAAATTTACACCTCGAAAAAAAGTAGTAGCAAGAAAGGGTAAAAATCACAGAGAGGCTTATTGGAATGCAAATGCAAAACCTATAATGGAAATTATGGAAGTGCGGCTCGATACTCTGCAAACTCAACTCCATGAAACTAGTGGATTATTTTCAGATTTAGCCCAAAAAGCAAATTTACAGATGATGCTTATCATGGATAAACGTGCACCAGTAAAAGCTGTTTCCTACGGAACAAAAGTACATCCTATAGTCGAAACATGGAAAGCGCTTACAGCAAAGTTACACGACCTCATGCAGCAAGGAGAAAATGTATTGCCTGCAATCCAAAATGAAATTAAACAAATGCATTTGCAGCTACGCACTGCTATAGCAGCAACATAAAAAGGCGCCCGGAGGCGCCTTATACAATACTAACGTATTGCCTATTTACTGATCTTGTACGTGATGTTTACGTTCACCATAATTTCTTGCTCACCAGCTGGAATTGGAGGTGCTTTCATTCCTCCTCCACCGTATCCACCAGAACCGTCTATAGATTCTGCACGCATCATCATTGGCTGAGGGCCACCGTATCCAGCATCCTCCCAAAACCCCTGCATGGACCCGAGAGTGACATCAAGGTCAGCAGCAAGTTTTAATGCCTTCATCTTGGCATCTTCTATAGCCTCGGCCCTAGCCTGTTCTCTTAAGATGTCCGGATCATCAATCGTAAATCCTACAGATCCTGCCTGATTCGCTCCTGCCTTTATAGCGGCATCAAGTACGGCAGAAATCTGGTCTAAATCACGAACCTTTACTACAAGAGACTGTGTTGCCTCAAAGCCTTTTTCAATTCTCTTCCCTTCATTCCAATCGTACGCAGGGTTGAGGTTTAAGTATTGTGTACGAATGTCCTTCTCTTCTACACCAGCGTCTGCCATCGCCTCTATCACTGCTGTCATATCGTCTGTCAGCATCTTCATTGCACCAGCTGCAGTCTTTTGGCGTCCGGTTTGCACACCAAAGTTGAGTGTAGCGATATCTGGAACAGCACTGACTTTTCCGCTACCTTGAATAGAAATAGTAAACTGATCCATGTGACGTGTTTCTACATACTTACCAGTAACATAAAGTCCACCAGCAATAAGTGCTACTGCAATCGGCAGCCACACAGGAGGCTTAAGATAAATTGCTTTTTCTTCCATAAGGTAAAGGGGGAATATTCAAGGAGATTATACACCTAAATACTTCTCGTACCCACCTTCCTCTAACTGTTGCGCAAATTCTTTACCACCACTCTCTACAATAGCCCCATCCACCATCACATGAACGTGGTCTGGTTGAATATGATCGAGAATTCGTGCGTAGTGCGTGACAACTAGCGCAGAGAAGTCTGATCGTTGCTTCATGGAATTTACACCATCAGCAACAATCTTAAGTGCGTCTACATCAAGACCTGAATCTGTTTCATCCAGAAGGGCAAGATGTGGCTGGAGTACATGCATCTGCAATACCTCTGCTTTCTTCTTTTCTCCTCCAGAGAATCCTTTATTAACAAAACGTTCTGCAAACGATGTATCCATCTTTAGGGCATTCATCTTCTCTTCAAGTAATGCTTTAAATTTTATAGGAGACGATACTTTCATATCCGGATGTCTTGCCTTCATTTGTGCCTTATACGCTGCAAAGAGAAAGCTACGCAGAGTGACTCCCGCAATTTCCTTAGGATACTGAAACGCCAAGAAAAGCCCTGCTTGCGCTCTCTCATACGGTTCTAACATTAGAAGATCTTTACCCAAAAACTCCACAGATCCTGCCGTTATCTCATACCCTGGGTGCCCCATCAATGTACTAACAAGTGTAGATTTACCACTCCCATTTGGCCCCATAATGGCATGGATTTGGCCCTCTTCTATAACTAAATCGATTCCTTTGACGATTTCTGTACCATCAACCGATATGTGAAGATCTTTGACATCTAGAATTGACAATAGAGAATGGGGAATAGAGAATGCTACTGTAGCGTAATTTTCCACTTTCCACTTTCCACTTTCCACTTTTTTCCATGCCAAAAGTCACCTTCCACATTAACGGCCAAGCTACAGAAGTAGAAGATGCAGCAGGAAAAACTATTCTACAAATCGCCCTCGATAACGGTGTGCCTATAGAGCACGCTTGTGGAGGCAATGGTTTTTGTACCACTTGTCTTTGTAAGGTAAAAAGTGGCGGAGAGAATTTAGGCGACAGAAACGATAAAGAAGAAAATATGGGTATTACAGAAGAAAACGAGCGACTCGGATGTCAGGCTACTGTAAACGGTGACGTTGAACTCGAAGTTATCGAAGTCTAAACTCCAGCAAGCGCACTAAGCTTTTGTTTTACCGCTTCGTCATACGGTTGTATTCGATGAATTCGATGATACGCATCTTCTGTAGCCTTAAGATCACCAAGGTGTTCGTAGCACTCCGCAATCATATGAAGAATTTCTGTATCTCTCGACAGCCTCTCTGATGCTTTCTCTAATAAATCTGCAGCCTCAGTAAATCTTCTCGCTGCCATACAACAACGACCAAGAGATGCGGCACGTTCTGGACTTTTGGGTTCACGGTTCAGTGCTTCTTGGTACGACACACATGCCAACTCAAACTTTTTTTGCTTGTAACATGCAAGGCCAAGGTTTGCATGAAAGCTGATATCATCTGCATCAGCAAGTAACTCTCTATAAAGAGCTTCCGCCTTCGCATCTCTACCCATCGTAAGATACAACTTCGAAAGTGCTGCGCGCACCTCAGTAGAAATAGGCGCAAGTGTCAGTGCCTGAATAAGTAGCTTCTCTGTTTCATTGTAACTTCTTCGTGCCGTTGTCTTTTCTGCCTCCCGCAATAGTGTACGCACCTTCTGCATCTCTATTGCAGACACGCGAGGATTCTTATTCGGCTTTGCAATTTGTGTTTCTCGCATAGTTAACCCGCGGTCTTTAGCCTTCTGTGTACGCTGAGATACTCCACGCACAAACTTACGCACGCCACGATTTTTTAGCGCAACACGTGCACCAAGGATGGCACAGATGGCAAAGAAAGAGCCGAAGAGGACGAAAATGTAGATCAACGGAGAAAAAGGCTACACCGTAGCATATGTAGTAGCAAGGATCTTTGCTCTAATCTATGGATAACGCAAAACGCTGCGCCAACAATTGCCGGTGTGTATTAGCCTGAAAACCAGCTGCAAGCTGCTGAAATACCGGTCCACTTTTGCAAATCTTAGCAGGATTCTGTTCTCGTAATGTTAAACCTAAGTGTAGCAACAGATCATCAGACTCTCTGCCTCTCTTATGGAGAGGCGCAAGAATTTGTAATCGCTCCCGCAGCGAATCAGAACGCCAAAACGATTGCGCAGTAGTGTGTATTGTTCGATGCAGACGCAGAAGATCTGGATCATCCCGCAGTCGCACAACCATACCTGGTGCACCAGATGCGATATGTGACATAAATTTCTGATCGTCTTCTGCTACTCCTTCTAAGAGAATTTTTAAATCCTTTCTACTTAAGTGTTGAAATGGAAGAACACGCGTGCGGGAGATGATCGTTGGTAAAAGCGAAGACTGATGCTCAGTTGTCAGCAAAAAGATGAGCCCTTTGGGTGGCTCTTCCAGAATTTTTAAGAAGGCATTAGCAGCAACGTCTGCCATGCGTTCCATACTACGAATAATACAACAACGATACGTTCCAGATCCTGTATCCATCAATCGTTCCTGCAGAGCACGGATGTCATCGATGCTGATCATGTCTGTCTTTGATTTTGGCGCTTTGGATCTATGAATTTGTGGAACATTAGAGGTCTTAGCGATTACTTCCCAATTCTCACATACATCCTCCATCCATAGTTGATCAAGAACCAAAAGATCCGGATGTGTCAGTCTCTCAAACTGTGACTGCACTTGTGGTTTCTGCTGCTCGGAAACACCGGTGGAGAGAAGCTCAAAAGCAAACTGTAACGCAAGAGACATCTTTCCTAAGTGTCGATCACCAGAAAACAGATACGCATGGCTTACATTTCCCTGTGCAAGATCATTCTTCAGTTGCTCTTGCTGTAGTACGTGACCGATGATTTTCTGTAGCTTAGGCACCAAAAAAGAGGATAGAGGATAGAGGATAGAGGATAACAAATACTCTATAAGATAAACAGCGTTCTTTATCCACTATCCGTTTTCCACTTTCCTCTTCTTATCCGTGACACTTCTTATACTTCTTCCCGCTTCCACAAGGGCACGGATCATTACGGCCAATCTTATCAGCAGAGAGTGGTGCTGATCCTGCAGATGCATGATCATCCGCATTCATTACAATTGGATTTTGTGATCCTTTCTTTCCCCCTTTTCCTACACCATGTCCCAAGCCTTCCTCGATTACATCTTCATTTGTCTGCAATTGATCGAGTGCATCTTGCGCTTCTAACAAGAATTCACGCGGAGCAAACTGCTTAAAGTCTGCCTGCAGTAACATACGAATAATCGTATTCTCTACAGAGGAAAGAAGTTGCTGGAACCGTTGGAACCCTTGATCTTTATACTCGATAAGCGGATCTCTCTGCGCAAAACCTGCAAAGGCCACTTGCTCACGCAGGTGAGACATATCATCAATATGATCCATCCAGCGTGTATCAATAGATTGCAATGTAATCACACGTTCTGCCCGTGCAACAATATCTTTGTCCTCCTCTTCGCATTTGGCTTCGAAGAAATGCACGAGGAATTCTCCCAACTCTTTTTTTGCAGTCTCACGGTCTGGAAATTTTTCAAAAGTTTCCGGTGTAAATTTCTCACGAAGAACAGGGTGCAACGCCGCAACAGTCTCACTCATCTCTTTGGTATCCCAGTGCTCACTGTCATCAACTTGCGCATGACTATCAATAATAGCCACTGCCTCCTGGCGTAATGCATCCAATACATTCTCATGAAGAGGAGCTACTTCGTCATTTTCCGATTGCCGTTTTCCACTTTCCGTTTCCTCTACCTCTGCTAGACGGTCGAGAATTTTTTGACGGCGCACGTAGATAATTTCTCTGTGCTTATTCATCACATCATCGTACTGCACAGTGTGACGACGTATATCAAAGTTCTTTCCTTCTACACGCTTCTGCGCACCTTCGATGCTACGAGAGACGATTGTATTTTCGAGTGGGACATCATCAGGAACTTTTAGCTTCTCCATCATATCTTTCAGGCGATCTCCACCGAAGAGGCGCATCAAATCATCTTCCATAGATACGAAGAACCGGCTTTCTCCAGGATCTCCTTGTCGTCCAGAACGACCACGTAACTGGTTATCGATTCGACGGGACTCATGTCTCTCCGTACCAAGAATTGCCAAACCACCAAGATCCACAACTCCTTTACCAAGTTTGATGTCTGTTCCTCGACCTGCCATGTTGGTTGCAATAGTGATAGCGCCTTTTTGCCCTGCTCCTGCGACAATCTCCGCTTCTTTCTCGTGCTGTTTTGCATTAAGAACATTGTGTTCAATCTTCTCGTGCGTCAATAATTCGCTGAGTGCTTCTGATTTTTCAATACTTGTCGTACCAATCAGTACTGGCTGACCTTTTTCGTTCATCTCACGAGCCATCTTGGCAACCGCCATAAATTTTGCTTCTACCGTTCGGTAAATTGCATCTGCATGATCGGCACGTGCAATCGGTTGGTTGGTTGGTATCACGACTGTTCCAAGTTTGTAGATCGATTCAAACTCTTCTTCTTCGGTCTTTGCCGTTCCTGTCATTCCAGCAAGCTTGTCATACAAGCGGAAGTAATTTTGAAACGTGATCGTCGCAAGTGTCTTACTTTCACGCTGTACTTCTACTCCTTCTTTAGCTTCGATAGCCTGATGCAGTCCGTGGCTGTAACGACGTCCTGGCATAAGTCGCCCTGTAAATTCATCTACGATGATTACTTCACCATCACGTACAACATAATCGGTATCAAGCTGGTACATCGCGAGTGCCCGAAGTGCCTGCTCTATGTGGTGCACTTCTTCGAATCCTTTCTCAGTATAGATATTCTCAAGGTTTAGCAGTTGCTCCATTTTTTTGATTCCTTCTTCGCTAAGTACTGCTGCTTTCTGCTTCTCATCTTTGTTGTAATGCACATTTTCTTGCAACTCTTTTACATACTGTGAGTACTGCAGATACTTTGTTGTGGATTCTCCAGCAGGTTGCGAGATGATCAATGGAGTTCGTGCTTCATCAATCAAGATCGAATCCACCTCATCCACAATGGCGTAGTGTAATCCTCTCTGCACTTGACGATCTTTGCTAACCGCCATGTTGTCACGAAGATAATCGAAACCAAACTCATTGTTAGTTCCATACGTCACATCACATCCGTACGCTTCTTGACGTTGCTCATGATTTTTGTCGTGCAAAATAACGCCAACCTTTAACCCAAGTGTCTCATACAATTTTCCCATCCATGCAGCATCACGTCGTGCGAGGTAATCGTTAACTGTAACAACATGCACACCTTTACCAATTAAAGCATTTAGATAAATCGGCATCGTACACACAAACGTTTTACCTTCACCTGTACGCATTTCTGCAACATTTCCTTTATGAAGCGCCACTCCACCAATGATCTGCACATCAAATGGATCTTTAATCTCCCAAACAAACTCAATACCCTCTGCCTCATACTTGGTTCCCGTTAACAAATTACAAGCACGAGCAACAACGGCAAAAGCTTCTGGAAGCAAGTCCTCAACTGTCTCACCTTTTTCAATCCTACTTTTAAATTCCTCTGTCTTCTTTGGAATATCTGCAAGAGTCAACTTCTGATACGCCTCACTCTCCTGTACCTTGCGTACTTTGGCGATATACGGCCGTAGCTTCTTGAGCTCCTTTTCATTCGGATCTCCAAGCATCTTGTTGATAGTATCTGCAATCGACATCTGCAGTATCTTAGCGTTATTTTCCATTTTCCACTTTCCACTTTCCTCTTTTTTTACCACCCCCTCCCATACCAAGGAACCAACAATTCCTTATCATATTTCTGTGCTTCCAGAAGCAGTGGAAGAACGTCATTAATAGGTTGTATGGCAACAGGATCTGATTTGATGATTTTCTGATGCTCTTCAATCAACTCACCCATCCATTCCCCATTAGGAATCTCTTCAAGAGAGATCAGTGTTGGCTCGCTCCACGCTCCCCCTCGTATGAATAACTGATCCTTCTTTGTTGAATGCACCCAATATACTTCTGGATCCTTTGTTCTAGCCTGATAGAGATCCGAAAGATGAATACCAGCTGAAGGAATCTGCAGTTGATCCGCAAGAACATTGGCATAGGTGACAGCTACGCGAAGAGAAGTGAACCCTCCTGGCCCTACAATACAAGCAATACCCTCTAGATCCTCAAATTTCCAGCCAGCGGCAGCTAAAACCTTCTCTGTCATAGGAATAAGCTCATGGTCTCCAATACGTGCATGGACAGATGCTGATGCAACTACGGATTTATCGTCACAACAAGCAATAAGTGCATCATGGGAAGCCAGATCTAGAAAGAGTGTTTTCATGGTATGGTGTCATTCTCCACTATCCACTATCCACTTTCCACTTGAAACCGAAGGTTTCTATTATCATTCCGACCCATAATCGTGCTCATATCCTCGAGCAGTGTCTTCGGCATCTTGAGAAACAAACCATCGCAGACCAGATCGAAGTCATAGTGATAAACGACATACCAAATGACAAGGAGTACGAACGCGTTGCAAACTCCTCTTGGCAATTAACCTTATCTTTTGAAACAATTTCGCCATGTCATCAAGGTGTGGCAAGGAACCACGGAGTGCAAAAAGCACAGTCGTCCACCTGTCTTTTCATAGGGGATGACATATTCCTAAAATCTGATGTATGTGCTGTGCATCAAAATATACATTCCAATCACAGTACACCCGTCGCTGTACTTGGTGAGACGGATTGGGATCCCAACATGACAATTACCCCTGTCATGAAGTGGCTTATGGAATCTGGGTGGCAATTCGGCTATCCGCAGCTCTCTGAGTATGCACACGGCATAATACCTAAAAACATCCAGCATCAATTTACGTATACCAGCCACATTTCGGTACCAACAGACATTGCACTGCGTACACCTTTCAATCCCGATAGTACTATGTACGGTTGGGAAGACATAGAATGGGGCATGCAATTACGTAAAAATGGTGTACAAGTGTTCTTCGAACCAGATGCAATGGCACACCATCACCATATGATCACGATGAAAGACTCTCTGAAGCGAATGGAAGTGATCGGAGAATCTGCCGTCATCATGGAACAATCCACTCCCGGCTTTGACCGTGTACCGCATGGATGGAAAAGAATTGCCTATGAGGTAGCAGCTAAGCTACCGACAATGGCAGGGAGGCATAGGAAAGCATTTTTAAAGGGGATGCGTAATACCTAGCCCTAACCCTAACCCTAACCCTATACTCGTCCCATGTTTAGAAGAATGGATCTCCTGCTCTTCGGCCTTGCTACCGTGCTCGTACTCTTTGGTCTTGCGATGGTGGCTTCCGTATCAGTATTCGAAAGTTATCAGATTACCACGCGCCTCGTAGCGCAGGGTTTACGCGAAGAAACCAGCAACTCATTCTATCTTCTACGAAGCTTCTTCCACGTACTCGTAGGATTCTGCGCCATGTTCTTTACCATGATCATTCCCTACCGTCTATGGGAACGTCTCGCCATGCCGCTGTTTTTTGTAACACTTGTACTGCTACTTATGGTGTTCCTTCCAGGCATTAGTGCGGACTACGGAACAGCGTATAGCTGGCTGCGACTCGGGCCATTCTCGCTCCAACCCTCCGAGTTTCTTAAGCTGACCATGATATTCTACTTGGCACTCTGGTTACAAAAACGTGAGCAGCTTATCTCTACCTGGAAAGATGGATTTGTTCCATTTGCAATCTTACTTTCTCTGTCAACAATTCTTGTTGCACTGCAACCAGACCTAGGGTCATTCCTCGTACTTATATCAATCGCTGTTGTGATGTTTTTTGTTGCAGGAGGAAATATTGTTCACGTCATTTTAGGAGGATCTATCACAGCGATCATTGGCCTACCTATTATCATGCAAAAGCAGTACATCAAAAATCGATTCAAAGCGTTCTTCTCTCCAGATGACCCCTCGATTAGTGAAACAATTGGTTTCCAAATTAAACAAGCATTGATTGCAATAGGATCTGGAGGATTCTTTGGTTTGGGATACGGAAAATCGATTCAAAAATTCGGATACCTTCCAGAGGTGCAAAGCGACACCATTTTTGCTGCCATGGCAGAAGAACTTGGATTTATGCGGCTGATGATTATCCTCAGCATGTATGCCATCTTTGTACATCGGGGATATCGCACTGCAATGGAAGCTCCAGATAGATTTGGCTTCTTGGTGGCCACGGGTATCACCACATGGGTCGCCACACAGACATTACTGAATATAGCCGTAAATCTCGCACTCTTCCCTGTAACAGGGATTACCATGCCATTTATTAGCTATGGAGGATCTTCCCTCGTATCCCTACTTCTTGCCACAGGTATCTTAATCAACATTTCAATGCATTCTACGCAGGCTATGGCCGTAGAGAGAAAGTCTCAGAAAAGGAAGATTCGGAGAGAAAATCAGTCATATTAGTGGAAAACGGAAAGAGGAAAACGGAAAATGCTATAGAATAAATGGGAACTTTTTCCACTTTCCACTTTCCTCTTGAACATTTTATTCGTCGGTGGCGGCTCGGTAGGACACATAGCGCCTGCAGTTGCCGTGTGGGAAGAATATAAAAAACTGAACCCTGATTCTCAGGCGCATTTTGTCTGTAGCCCGCGTCCAAACGATGCGCAGTTTCTGCAAGACAATCATCTCGACTTTTCTGTGCTCAATGCACCACGTATGAGTGTGCTCTTTCCTTTTAAATTTCTAAAGACAGTACGAGAGGCACAACAAATTCTTGAAACGCAAAAGCCAGACATTATTTTTTCTAAAGGAAGCTACGTCAGTCTTCCACTGTGCTTTGCTGCAAAGAAAAAACAGATTCCTATCGTGCTTCACGAATCGGATTCTGTAAGCGGACATGCAAACAAGATGGTTGCAAAGTGGGCAGATTATATCTGTACCGGCTTTCCGACAACCGACAACCGACAATCGACATTGCATACTGGCAACCCTCTGCGTAGTGGCGTCACCAAAGGGTCAAAAGAAGATGGCTTACGCATTGCAGGATTTGATGGAACAAAACCTGTTCTCCTTGTATCGGGAGGAAGCCAAGGGGCACAAAGTATTAATGAGGTAATCATCAATCAACTTGATGATCTATTGCTCCGTTGCGATGTAATTCATATCACTGGTAGAGGAAAAGCCGACACCCGACACCCGACAACCGATCACTATTATCAGATTGAATTCGCTAACGAAGAACTTGCACACTTCTATGCGTGCACAGACCTTGCACTTTGCAGAGCGGGCGCAGGTTCAATTGCAGAACTCGCTGCAAATGGCATCCCAAGTATCTTAGTACCTCTAAGGGGAGTTGGTCACGACCATCAATATGCAAATGCAAAAATAGCTGCCGAACATGGGTGCATTCATCTTGAACAATCGGACCTCTCAAAAAAATTATTGACGACCGTGCATGCGCTGATTGCAGATACACAAAATCGAGAGAAGATGGGCGAAGAAATCCGATCATTACACAAGTCAGACGCAGCTTTACAGATAGCAAAAATCATTGCCCATACACTTGATTCCTGAGAAGGAGATCAGTAGCCTACTGCGGCTATGAAAAAACTCCACATTCTGA
>CAVOCY010000019.1:0-19907 GCA_963694385.1 Candidatus Altimarinota bacterium | reverse complement strand
CTGCAAATGGCATCCCAAGTATCTTAGTACCTCTAAGGGGAGTTGGTCACGACCATCAATATGCAAATGCAAAAATAGCTGCCAAACATGGGTGCATTCATCTTGAACAATCGGACCTCTCAAAAAAATTATTGACGACCGTGCATGCGCTGATTGCAGATACACAAAATCGAGAGAAGATGGGCAAAGAAATCCGATCATTACACAAGTCAGACGCAGCTTTACAGATAGCAAAAATCATTGCCCATACACTTGATTCCTGAGAAGGAGATCAGTAGCCTACTGCGGCTATGAAAAAACTCCACATTCTGATTATTCCCCTCTTCGCTCTTGCCCTTCTTGCAGGTTGCGGAGGAACCGACACTCCTATGGACGATATAACGAACCCACCAAGCGACACTGCATTTGACGGAAAACTCCTCAAAGGAGATTACGAAGTCATTCTCCACACTACAGAGGGCGATATCACCCTAGAGCTTAATGCAGATGCAGCCCCAAAAACTGTAACAAACTTCATCGTTCTCGCTAAAATGGGCTTTTACGACGGTTTAATATTTCACCGCGTCATCCCTGACTTTATGATTCAAGGAGGAGACCCAAATGGAAACGGAACTGGAGGAGAAAGCATATTTGGCTCTTCATTTGAAGATGAGATCAACGCTGATAGCTATGGATTGCACAAAAAGAAGCTAAAGAACGAAGTTGATGGATCACTTCCTCCAGAACTAAAGGATGCAACAGTGAAAGAATACCTACAGCTACAAGGATATGGATTTAATGATGATCTTAAGTCTCTCCCTATGAAAAAAGGAGCTATCGCTATGGCGAACAGTGGTCCGAACACTAACGGATCTCAGTTCTTCATCATACAGAAGAAAGGAGGTACAGGCTGGCTAGAAGGCAAGCACACCGTCTTTGGTGAAGTTATCGATGGTCTCGATATCGTTGATGCTATTGCTAACGCCGAAAAGCATCCTAGCGATATGCCTGTAAAGGCGATTACGTATACGGTAGAAGTTATAGAATAAGTGGAAAGTGGAAAGTGGAAAGTGGAAAATGTTGTATTCTACTATTGATTTTACTTTTGATTGTTTTCCGTTTTCCGTTTTACACTTTCTCTTATGAGAACTCGTTTCGCCCCTTCTCCGACTGGAATGCTGCACATCGGCGGCCTTCGAACTGCTTTGTATGCATACCTTATTTCTAAGCAGGAAGAGGGTGGGAAATTTATTTTGCGTATAGAAGATACGGATAGAGAGCGCACAGTCGTTGGTGCAGTAGAAAACATTCTTACTGCTATGCACTGGGCAGGAATAGACCCTGACGAAGGAGTAATGATGCGTGATGGCTTAGTGACATCAGAAGGAGCACACGGACCCTACATACAGTCCGAGCGATTTGAAATGTATACCAAGCATGCACAAGAATTGGTTGAGAAAGAATTCGCCTACTACGCATTTGATACCAAAGAAGATCTTGATCACATGCGAAAACAAGAAGCAGCAGCAGGAAACCCTGCACCAAAGTACGATTCATCTGTACGGAGCGCCATGAAAAACTCTCTTACCCTTCCAGAGGAAGAGTGGAAAAAGAAAATGGAAGACGGAGAACCGTATGTTATCCGCATGAAGATCCCCGAAGGAAATGTTGTGCGATTTACCGATGATATTCGTGGAAAAGTTGAGTTTAAAGGAATGGAGATTGATGATCAGATTTTAATGAAGAGTGATGGATTCCCAACGTATCATCTCGCAAACGTTGTGGATGATCACTTCATGGATATTAATCTTGTAGTCCGTGGAGAAGAATGGCTCAGCTCTACACCAAAACACCTCCTTCTCTTTGAGTACTTTGGATGGCAAGCCCCACGCTATGCCCATGTTCCACTATTGCTCAACCACGGAGGAAGCAAGATGAGCAAACGACAAAACGATGTTGCCGTTGGCGACTACATCGACAAAGGATACTTACCTGAGGCAGTCGTAAACTTCATCTCACTACTCGGGTGGAACCCAGGAGATACCAAAGAGATGTTTACGATGGAAGAACTGATTGAAACCTTTTCTCTAGAGCGTGTACAAAAAGGTGGAGCGGTATTTGATGTCGAACGCCTCAACTGGTTCCAAGGGCAGTGGATGCGTAGCATCCCACCAGAAGCATTTGCTGCACGTATTCAATCTCTCGTTGCAGACAAGTATCCAGAGGCAGCAAAAGATAAAAAGTTTGCAGAGCGTGCGGCTTTGATCCAAGAGCGTATTACCTTTGATAAAGAAGCACCCGAAATGCTGTCGTACTACTACGAAGAGCCTGCAGTCGACATCGAAATGATTGCGAGTAAAAAACAAAAACTGGATGCAAAGATGGCGAAAGAAATGATTGAATTGCTGATCGAAACACTCGAGCCTATTGCAGATTGGACACAAGATAATCTGCACGACATCTTGTTTGCCGTGTGTGACGCAAAAGATATTAAAAAAGGACAACTCCTCTGGCCACTACGATCAATTTTGACCGGCCTGCCATTCTCCCCTGGTGCATTCGAAGTTGCTGCTGCCCTTGGGAAAGAGAAGACGTTAAGCAGATTAAAAAGCGCAATGGCAGCCATCAGCTAATCTGCTATAATCTCTCCATGGACGCAAAACTTAAGACCGATCACGGCAGAGCAATTGTCGAAGGAAAAACCGCAGTGCCATTTAAAACATTCGTTGGACTTGTTCTGCAACGTAAAGTCTTACACCTGTTTAAACAATGGGGGAAAGAGCCGGTAATTATCGACTCAGAGCTATTAACTGACCTCGCTTCTGCTGCACAAGACACTCAGGAGAACAAAGAGCAACTTGTAACGGTTACACTAGGAGTTGGAGTCCTTGCAGGAGTATTTGTGATGGTCGTGGCGCAGATCGCCCTTGCCCCTTGGGATATCTACCTCAAAGAACGTGAACTCCTCATTATCGCTGGAGTGATCTTTGGCCTTGGAGTACTAACATTCGGCCTTAGCCGTATAAAAAAGAAGGGAAAGAGCCAAAAACTCACGGATACGATGGAGAAAATCACGAGTATCGTGTCAAAATAGAGCTCTATGGACATTCAAGAGAATGTATCCCTCAAGGGCAAAACAACAATGCGTATTGGTGGTACCGCCAAGTACTACGCTGATCTTTCTACGAAAGAAGATGTCGAAGCTGCAGTCGCTTTTGCAACGAAAAAGAATGTGCCTCTAATCATGCTGGGTGGTGGAAGCAATACGATCTTCGCTGATGGTGTAATTAACGCACTTGTTGTCCGAATAACAGCCCAAGCTGCTACAAAAAAATACAACAACTTTACGGTAGAGTCTGCCAAGAACTTACCAATGCTGATCAATGAATTAGCAAGTGATGGATTCGACCTATCGCCTCTCACCGGAATACTCGGTACCGTCGGAGGTGCCGTGTTCGGTAACGCCGGACAAGGTCCAAAAGGTATTTGGATTGATCAGTACATTGAGTCGGTTGATGTATTTGTAGATGGAGATTGGAAGACCATGACCAAAGAGGAATGTGTATTTGAGTATCGTGAAAGTGCATTCAAAAAAATGAATACTCCCATCATCTGGTCTGTGAATTTAATTATTCCCGAAGGAGATCCGACAGAGATCCAATCAGAAATCAATCGCCTCTTGCAACAGCGTATCGATACACAGCCACACACCAAAACTGCAGGTAGCTGCTTTAAAGCTGTAGGTGATACTCCCGCTTGGCAACTGATTGATGCTGCGGGATTGCGAGACACAAAATCAAACGGCGTTCACACCAGCGAAAAACATGCGAACTTTTTGATTAATGATGGAGAGGCAACATTCGAAGATGCAGTGAATGTAGTGAAGACTATCGAAGAAGGAATAGATTCTGGATTGGAGGTGGAAATGAGGTTTGTGAAGGAGGATGGAACACTTGAATTCTGATTCCGCCCTCGTCCTGCCACTGTAGTGTGGGCGAAGATGACACAGCTTAACTTGTGTTTAGTGACGCAGTGCTAAGCGGCGAAGCCGACTTAGTCCAGGAACGCACAACTCTGTTCTCTAGCTATTTCTTCGTCTACATCAGTGGCAAAGATTTTTGGTTACTTTTCATCTGAAAAGTGACAAAAAGAATGGATAACAAAAAGAGCCAGCCCCAAGGCCGGCCCTTCGTAAACAAATTCAATCCCTTAGAACGGGAGATCCTCTGCCTTAACTTCAGACGTGTAACTAATCTCTGGAGTAGCGGCAACAGGTGCTTCTCCTCCAGAAGGAGCAGGTGCGCTAGAGGTAGCCGGAGCTGATTCTCTAGAACTACTAGACTGCACAGCATCACGAGCCTCTGCAGATGCAATACCAAGAAGGCATACGCTATCTGCGATAATCTCTGTTGTTGTACGCTTGCTACCGCTCTGTGTTTCCCAGCTACGTGTTTGCACACGACCAGAAGCGTAGACGCGGCTTCCTTTTTTAATAGCACGAGAAACTTCTTCGGCAAGCTCGCCCCAAATCACCACGTTGTGGAACTCGGTACGATCTTTTGTTTCACCAGTAGCTTTATCTTTCCAGCTTTCGTTTGTGGCAACACCAATGGTAAGTACTTGCTGACCATTCGTTGTTGTACGCATTTCTGGGTCACGAGTAACGTTACCCACAACCTCTGCTTTGTTAACAACATTACAGACATTAGGAGCACCCTCAGGCGCTGGAAGCTGACCATCTTTCGGATCAAGCATAATAAGATCCTGACCAACAACTTTGGTCTTGCTGCGCTTTTCACCACTCTTTTCATCTTCCCAGCTGTCTGTTTGTAGACGACCAGCGATAAAGAGTTGTGATCCGGCTTTGATGTACTGCCCGGCAATGTCTGCCATGGCACCCCACAGTGTTACTGTGTGAAAACCTTTACCTTTTAGTGTTTCTCCAGCTTCCGACTTGAAGGTGTAAGGAACTACTAAGTTTAAATCCGTAACAGAAGTGCCACCAGGTGTCTGGCGAACCTCTACGGGTTGTGTCTGGTAACCGATGATGTGGACGCGATTTAATGAAAACATATCTCAAGGGGGGAATAGAATTAGAGGAGGTCTCTAGATGAGATGTGCACAAACGTACACCTTACTATTCCCTGTCACAATCATTTGTTATTGCGTAGAAATCTTTCTCGTTGCGTGATGATACTTCTACGCGCAATGCACCAAGCAAGGTTCGTCGCTTCTTGATACGATATACGCCAGTAACCCTTCCTTAGTTTCTGGCTTGAATCAAAAGGTACTCCTCCAGCACCGAAAAACTGCATATCTCATTCTCATGAGTGTGATCATGCAACATGCAACACCTGTATTTGCTGCGAACGATCACCAACCTTTTGATATCCCTAGTGAAAATCCTGGAGAGTACAACGAAATTAAAAAAGTTATAATAGAAGGCAAGAGTAATGACCCTGATAAAAACATTCATGCAAACCTCGAGGAGGCAATGTCTGGTGGATGGGATTGGGATATCGACGTAAATGGTGTATTCGAACAACAAGAGTTTGTATACCCATACCCAGATGAAGAAGCATCACCAGTTCCTCCGGGAGATAGAGGTAGAATGACAATTGCTCCATTAGGACTCATTCCTAAAATAGAGGGAGTCCCTGGACGCGACACAGAAAAAGCATTCGGTAATATTCGTTCTGGCCTTGGGGAACGCCGTGAAACTGGAGGGGAATCTGAGGATATTAGCTATAGTCCACGATCTGGTCGACGATTTTATAATAGCCAATTCTCTGGATTTGATTATCCAGATAACGAAAACACCTGCGGACTTACAACCGTATGTAGACCTGCAGGACACCGGGACGCTAGGCAACTACCACCGCCTGGTTATCAAAATGCACCACGAAGAGACCGTCCACCATTTTTCTGTCAGCACCCGTGCCAGAGGCCACTCGATGATAAAGGAAAACCAGACAACTGGGACGAAGAAGATTCCACAGCGGCAGAATGTGGCAATCAAGATCCCTACCCACCAGAAGAAGACTTGGTAAAATATAGCTGCGGAGGAAAGGTAACGAAAGGCCCCGGTGAAGGATTTTGCGGCGAACTCAATGCAAATGGGCAACTTGGTGGAGTCTGCCAAGATATGAATAGCTGGGTCTATATCCTCTGGAGCAAGCTTGTCCATATTTGCCTAGTGCCAACCCCTACAGGACTTGCCCCTGTTCCTATCTACCTCAAAGAAAAAGGTGAATGCGGCTTCCCTGCAGAAATACAAGATAGTGATAACAGTGAAGCTAAACGAGAGGATGGCTTTACGGAAGACGGAACATTTGAATGCTGTAGTGATGACCCATACCCCGGTGGGGGCGTCTACGACTATAATCACAAAGGGGAAAGCTGTATTCAGTGTTCTGGAGAAGGTTGTCGTCTCCACTCAGATCCAAATGAAGTAATTGTAAATGATTTGTGGCTAAGTCCATTCCCAGCAGATCTTCCTGGGGGATGTCTTATCGGAGTTCCTGTAGTTCCAGATACCCCAGATGCCCCAGTAGCCCCAGAAGAGCCAGAAGATCCAGAAGATCCAATTTATCAGGCTGCATTAGCAATATATAATACAGCACTAGGAATATATAATGCGGCAATAGCTGTAATAAATGCAGTAATAGCAGTAATAGATGGAATAATAAGTGCATTAATTGCACTCGGCTTCGACCCAGAAAATCTCGGTGTAAATATTGGTGAATGGAGCGTAACTGATGACAATCTTCGTCAAATTTTCCAAGACCGAGACTATATTTCGTTCTTCAGAGAATACTCCAACGGCTCGTACGAGCGTTCCGATGCGCTATCAAAATACGTTTCTCAAGATGATTTCAAAAAAGAAAACATTCCTGTGGCATGTTACGGCATGTACGACCTATCGCCTGAGGATGCAAAGTCTGAAAAGATTGAAAACAAAGATAAACGCTGTACTATCGCTGCGTACTACCGCGCAAGTGATGGAGATGGGCAGGGAGTAAACTTCTGGAATATGAAGGAATCGCAAAAAGGGAAAGCGCTATTTAAAGATGAATTACCTGACAATCCTTTTAATGACCCTGTGCGACCCTTCGATAAAGAAAAAGATTTATGGTGGCCACAATTAAAAACAGACGACGTAACACTTGGTGCATTTTCAATGCTCAATGACAAAGTGTTTAGCGAAACATTCTACGGAGATTTCTCCTTCGCTCTTCTTGCAACAGATAGTGCTCAGCAAAGAGCAATTGTTCAACTCGATACTGTTCGTCACCTGAGTAGCGGTGCACTTATTCGCACACCAGATGACACTATTACCATAGAAAAAGACCCTACGAAAGAACGTCGTACTTTTGTGGAGTGGTGGCACATGGCAGAAACCGAAATGCACAAGAGTTTTACTCCTCCTGCCGTACGCATGTTGCTACCAACGACATGGACCATTGATCTTAATCCCCTCGATCCACTGTACACACCACCGAAAACACCAGAACCTGGAGACCTATCTCCAGACATTCGATCAGAACCAATCGAAGTGCAAGTACAAGCACAAGAAGATCTACTCGGTACCATCACTAGCTTTATGGAGAGAGCTCTTCTCTTACGTATAGAAGGAGAACCGGTGCCTATTGTCGTACCAATTATAAATGCAACTGAGCTGCGTGCCATTGCTCAGGGATGGGAAACATGGGCACGCAAACAAGACAATGAAGGCCTCGGTGGTGTAGATAAAGCGAAAGAAGTGTCTAGACAATTGCGAGGATATGCAGATCAAGCAGATAAGGTGCGAATACTCCGCGCGGAGTTGCCACGATATGCAGGGGCCATGCTTAAAGAACAACGTAAAGTAAGTAAAACCCTTGCCGATTGGATGGATACAAACATTGACGCCTACCAAGGCTATCTAGAATTAAATCAAGATATCCAACAGTTGCAAGGAATTTGGAGGTTCATCCAAGACAACTACCGCAAACTGCATGATAAAAAGGCATTCCCATGGCCACATAACGAGCGCTTTACTTCTCCAGTCTACTCGTTCTTAGACCCGTGGCTCCCGGGAAGAGAAAACCAAGGAGACACCACTGCTGGTATAAGAGATTTCCAAGCATGTCTCAGCGAAGCAGAAGAATCTGATCTCGAAGAATGTGTAGAAAATGGCCAAAATCCAGCACAATGTTTTCAATCGCAAGTACCAAGTTGCGGTGGGCTAGCAGGAGCGTTTGAAAGCTATTCTGTCTGCTTAGAATTTATAATTAAAGAATCAGCGGAGCGAGGAGAGGGCGTGCTCCCTTCACTGGATGTCTGTGACCGCTTTATCCCCGAGCCACCACGACTACCACAATTCCCAAACATAGAACGCGATGCAGATCTTGTTCTCGACTTTACGGCATTCCGTGAACCACAACGCACCATCAAATTACCTATTTTAAAGCCGATACAAATTCGTATTAACTTCTCTCAAATCGAACCACCACCTCTCGACCAAGACGACGAACCCACGAAATATCCCGAGCTTGCAGAGCTTCCTGCTTTTCCAGATAGCCTCTCGGAAGACATCATTAATTCTCTACCTATCGTCATTAATCCTGCAGGCGCAGACGGTCTCGATTCGTTCAAAGAAGCTGCAATACTTGCTGATACAGAAGATGACCCTGACGATGCATTTCCAAAAATTGAAATACCGATTATCGATATTGTCGGTCTCTTCGGATTCCTCCTCGAAACATACTTCCTTATCGAGGGTATGAGCAGAGAATATGAAATGTTCTGGAAAAGCCTAACCCTAGAACTCTGTGGAGGAGGAGATGAAGAAGATTGTGTGCGTCCTAATACAGAACAAGACTGCGTTGAGCCTTACAACGACGAATTCAAAAAATGTGTCCACTACGAAATGGACCTTAACGAACGATTCCAACGTATAGGATCACGTCCCGCTATCTTTACATGGGATGACATACGATCTGCAGGAAAATTCCGTGATTCTATTACACAGGGACAATCCTATTGCGAACGAGAGGACTGGGCCTGTCAGTTGCTAAATAAATACAGCCGCAAACCACGGGAGGGATGGATGCTAGATATCTCCGAAGAATACGATCCAGAATCGTTGATGCAAGAAATTCGCACAAAAGTACGTGACCAAAGTAGTAACATCTTCGATGTAGAAGGTGATCGATTGCTCTACGACATGCCGCAAGAAGAAATGTTTGAAAACTTCCGTGTCCCAGAAGGTGAACGTATCGAAAGACGTATTGAATACTTTGAACCCGAAGAATAATGCAACGTACCCTCTCTCTACTACTGGCCCTACTCCTCAGCATAGCCCCTCTAGCAGTTCATGCCGAAAAAGCGTCTCCAGATGCATGTCGCGATCGTACAAATCGTGAACTTGCACATGAGCAACGTCTGTATAGAGCGTATCTCTTTGGAAAGAAAAAAGCAGAAGATGCCCCCATTGGAGATGTGCGCTACGACAAGCAGGGATGGGCTTGGTACAAAGCGAACGACTCCGACACTCCGTGGATCAACTCTCACCAAGACAACCAGAATCGGAAATGGTCAGACACCTTGATGGATGACCAAGATGAGCATGGAGAAATTCTGCCTATTAAAGGGATCTTTGAAACAAAACGCGTTACCACATCAGAACTTATTCCGTATCTACTCCAAGCAATTCGCGCAATGGAGTGCCGCTCTGCCGCACTCTGTGAGATATCAAGATTTTCAGAAGTTCAATCCGACGAAGACCCTGTTGAAATAGATGTTATACAACCAATTGGATGTATTGAATTTAAAAACCTCCAATCATGGCCCGAGTGTCACTTTGCAGTTCCAGACCTTTCTATTGATGCCCAAGTAGATAGCAGAAGTTACTGTGACGAAATATCTAGCCAGCTTATGCGCAGAGAAATAGAGCAACTCAAGCTTGCAGTAGAGTACGATGCCGGCTTTAGAACACTGCTGCAATTTGCTGGAAACTTCGACATCTTCCTTCGTGAATTACGTTGGCCAATTACAGGAACACTGCGCCAAGCTGCACAGCTTCTTGGTCAACTCGAACGCATCCCCTGCTTCCTTTCGTCTTGCGACTCTGCACCACCCGCAGCCGAATGAAAATTATGATATTCATCATAGGCCTCGTGCTAGGCGCTCCAATGATTCAAGCGGCAGGCGACCTTGCCATACCTGCCTATTCTGGAAGGCCAGAGAATGAACACCCTATCCTCGCACCATGTTCTCGATTCGAAGACCGTTATGATACTCTAGGGTTCAGTGACGCATTTGTTGAAGAGTGGCCAGAAATATATCATGAGCAAGTCGATAAAGTAGTAGAAGAATTTTTAAAGCCACAAGAGTTTGAATGTAACGCAGATGACTACGAATCCTTTATGCCACCAGGGCCAGAACTTGAGAGTCTGGCAGGAAAGCTTCCTACGTGGAAGATTACTATTCCTCTAAAGCCTGTTCCACTCAGCCAGTATGATATTGGTAGAGTCTTACTAGAATATTTGCGTATCTACGAATGCGCCCTCATGGAGTTTGATGAATTTCGTTATTTTGATACTACCCAAGAAGAATATTCCAAACCCGGAGTCAAAGATTTTTTTATCTCTGATTTGATGGAAGAAACACTTAGACGTGAATCTATCATCAGAAGAGAGCGTATAATCGCGCGCAAGACTTTACATCGTGTCCTCTCTATTATTGGGACGTTTGGTCGTCTACGCCCACTAGAGGCAGAACTAGAATGCACACAGAGGCTCTCACTAGATATACGAAACATTGCGGCTCTCACTGCAGAGACGAGCAGTTGTTTGCCGCGATCTTGGAACGCAAAAGATGCACTACGTGATTTCGAAGAAAAAGAATAATGATCAAACTCCTCATCATTATTGGCGTCCTGATACCAACTGCCTACGCAGAGGGGGACGACACGCTCTACAAAAAGATCAAAACAGCCGTTGAACTTGAGTCACGCCTAGAAGAAGCCACCCTACCAGACCAGCGATTCGCTATTGGGATCTATCATGATGACGAAATCGATACGAACGATTTAAATAATGAAATTGTACCGTTTGAAATAAAAAAAGAAGACTACGTAGACTACTCGTTACGAATGCAGGTAACTACAATGTGTGGAGATGACGAGATGAAAAACGATCTCTTTATGTGCATCATGGTGCAAGACCGCCTTACAAATATTGTTTCGCGAAATGTCTGGCTACGTAAACTCGGAAGAGATCTACAAGCAATTGTCACTGGATATGAAATGGGAATTGATGGTTACCCTGGAAAGCCCGTAGATATCATTGGAAGATTTTCTAGTATTATGCATTTGTGGCGTGCAGCAAATGATACATACACACAGCCATTTGTTGAAACGCTTACACAAGCAAGAACCTTGCCACCAGAAATTCAAGATGAACTCAAAGAAGATTCTCAAGCTATCGTAGAAAGTCTCAAAGAACTCATTCGTACTTGGACAGCAGATGAAGAGGATGCTGAAGAAAAAAAGGATAAAGATGACATGGCTGCAGCAATAAGGCGCTATCGCCATGGCGTGCAATATGTCATAGACCGCGAAGGAGCCTGTGAAGATGCAGAAGAATATCCAGAGAACCCTGCAAATGTTTGGCTAGAAAGAAGATGGTGTGACCTCGAAGAAGACCTCATAGAGATTCGCGATAAACTCCAAACTGACGACGTAGAGTTTGGAAATGATGAACACATTCTCTATCCCAGCTTTGTAGATCAAGAAAGTAATATTTTTATCTGGATGCGCTATGACGATGTCGGTTTACAGTGGTATGTCCAAATAGAACCAGTACAAGCAGCTCTTTATCATCCAAATTATGGAGATTGCATAGAAGGAGACACCCCAAAAAACTGTTACAACACGTATTCTGAATTCCTCGTACGTGGTGGAAAATACCCCAGTAAACTTGGAGAAGAGGAAAAAGAAGATCAACCGTTTTTGAGCCTAGATACAGAGGGACAAGACCCTAATAATGGCAGTGAAAACGATGACGAAGAAACTGAAGAGGAGAAAGAATCGAACAATGCTGTCGTCCCCGAACCAAAAGAAGGTGATGGTGTGTGTTCGCACCCATATGGAAGAAACGGCTACCTCTGTCGTGTCATAGAATACGAAGCGTGCGACTTAACCAATAAACAAGAAGAGGAACTCCAAGTAGCAGGTACAGGAGGAATTGTTCTGACACGCTGCCAACCAGAACGTTTTAAAAATGATGTTGCCCGTAGAGTTTCAGGTAGCAATATTTGTGGTATCGGTGGCTGGAAAGAAACCGTAGAAGCAAACCTCGTAGAAGATACCGCCGAAGAGCAGCTAGATATGCGACCGACTGCCTGTGCTAATTGTGCTATCGATGTGATATGTAAGGATGTCTGCAGAGAAGACGCTACTGCAACAACAAGCTTCTTTAGAAGGCATGATGTTATAGAAATTTGCGTGAACAAAACCGGTTCGGGGATAGAGCAACCCTATTATCTACTTGCACACGAGCTCACGCATGCTCAGCTCATGTGTGATGAAAGCACGTTACAAACACTAGAACGTACTGGAAATGACGTCACTGATCCTCCAAGTGATAAGGAAGCTGCAGCTGGATGCTGTGCATCAGAACGAGAGGCATATTTTGTACAATGTAAGATGTTTGCTCTTGATGGAATACTCGACAAGGCGCTTATCACAATCGACCAATGTGCTAGTGCATATGCCAACTTCAGTTGCCATACCTTCGATGATGACCCAAACGATGACGATCAGGTCTGCACGAATGATGGGATCGATCCAGATTTTCTTCTCGATACAATCGGTGAATCTATTACTAAAATGCTAGAAGATGGATCTCTTGATATTCCTGAAACCTGTGAAGACTCCCTAGAAGACCCGCGCATTAAAGCATTCTACAACTCTTATCCCCTTTCTTGTAAGCCAGGGTGCCAATCAAAATATCAAAATACTATTGGTAACAATATTTGTTTCACAGGACAGTGCATAGAAGAAACACACGAACGCGCACGAGATATTCCTGGTCGCATGAGTCTGACTGTAGTAGATCAAGGATTTCCATGGGACTCCTGCGAATTGCCAGATCCTGATATTGGTGAAGTAGAGGCCCCACCAGCAATTACACCTCCAATATTCCCGCTCTACAGACCTGCACTCATGCTTCAAGAACTAGACCATGCCCTCTGTCAGATCAACGGTCTTCCAGCACGAACACCGCCTATCCTCTGTGGATTTGACCACACAAAACGCCTAGGTCTTCCTCCTCTTACCTTTATTCAAAGCATTGATGATATACGGTTACAACCAAAGGAATACGAGGCCACGGGCCTTGGTATTCAATATGCTGCTTCTGCTATTGGTTCACGCGTTGCAACAGATATGTTTACAATATACCTCAATAGTGGAGCACGGCAATTTGCAGACATTCTTAATACGATGTATCACATTCTTAATCAGGTAGGAGATATCGAATTCCCCTCACAAATGTGCTCCCGATATTCTGGTAACGCTGGCTGCCCTCAATAATGAAAAACTATTCCTTCCTATCAATAGGCCTACTAATAACCTTGCTTCCAACAATGGTTGCTGCACAGTGTCCAGAGTCTGAAGTGGCAAACAATCTTCTTAGCGAAGATCCCATCGGTCACTACACCAAATCCGTTCTGGAGCGCACAGATGAAGGTATCAATAGTGCAAAAGCTCTAGCAGGTGGCGAACTAGCATTCGCATTATTTGATATACACTTTCTCTCTACGATCGAATCCATAATGTACATGCTGGTCGATACCGACCTACGCATGGTGGAATATTCTCGGGACCTTACAAGTATTTCAACCTGTCTACATTTAGATCTGGTCATGATGGAAGCCAAGATGGAAGAAGTGCGCTGCGAAATAAATGCAGCGTATGATGCAAAATCCACAGGAGCGCTGCGACAACTTAAAGGGGTGGCAGGATTTCTAAATGCACGATATAAAAACCTTGTTAAAGGAGCATTAGAACCATCACACGTCGACACTGGTTGGGTATACTACAACGAATTTGATGCCCCCTACGAAGGATGGTGTTGTGTTCTCAATGACTTAGAGTGCCAAATCAAGCAGGCTGATGATTGCACAGAAGTAAAAAATGGTGCTGGAGGATATCAATTCTTTGATAAAAAAGATGCATGCTCAACAGAAAGTATTTGTGTCTTCGCAGAAGACGGTGAGACCGATCCAAAATACATCGACATCTGCCCATTCGACTCGGACTATCTAGCAGATAATAATTCAGGCTACGGATGCCAACTCGAAGTTCTAGAGGACTACACCAATAGTAGATTTAAAGTAATTCAAACAGAGGTAGAGGCACTCAAAGCGTTAGAAGAAATACGTGATGAATTCCTAGAAGATATTAACCATATCGAAGAAGTAACACAGAATCTCGACCAACTTGTCGACAACACAATGCTCAACAACGAAGAACGCGAGCACCTTAAGAAATTTGGAGAGGTAGAAGATATAGAACACAGAAGAGTCTATGGATGTAATGCGGATGTTCCCCCAGAAGATCGTGACAGACAGTCCGACAATGACAAAACTAACGAAGGATTTGAAGGTGAACTTACACCAGAGATCAAGCCTTCTGAAGAATGGGGTTCAATAGCGACGAGAGCACCATTCTTTTTCCGTAAAGATCAGCTGTCTATCTGGAAAAAGTTCTTCAGGTTGCAGCACAACTGGGCATCGCAACGTATATTCCCCGGATACCTACGAGACCCCGATGAATTCCCAGAAGAAGATGATCGCAAAGAAGCAGTAAAAAGAGACTCTGATGCCTTCGGACTCCTTGTAGTTACACGCGATGATACGCGAGGAGTCTTTTCGGACTTTATGCACTGGCAAGCCACACAAGATTCTTCCATTCTTCCCAAGGCACAAGATGCAGTGCTCGAAGTAATAGCAGCACTAAAACCTGTTCGACCTGCCATGAAAAATAACATAGAAACCGTCACGGATTCAGGCAAGGGATTACGCAAGTTCGCACGAAACTATGCCTACTTCCTTAGAAGAACCTGCATCTACAGGCCATGCAACGAAAAACTCGAAACGATTATGAAGACACTGTATAGTGATGAATGCTTCCCCTATGCATCAGGAGACTTCGACGTAAAAAGGAATGATGATATCACAGGAAAATCTAGTT
Organism: Candidatus Altimarinota bacterium; assembly: GCA_963694385.1. Taxonomy (GTDB): domain Bacteria; phylum Patescibacteriota; class Gracilibacteria; order Peribacterales; family Peribacteraceae; genus UBA2170. The sequence goes on along the minus strand of CAVOCY010000019.1, from coordinate 4,687 downwards.
GGGAAAAATGCCAAGAGGCCGTAAAGAAACTCTGATACACTTTCTATTATGCACAACACTAATCGCAACGGGTTTACACTTATGGAGCTTCTCCTCGTACTCGGAATACTCGCTATTCTTTCTACTATTGTTCTCATTGCTATCAACCCTACAAAACAGCTCAATGATGCACAGGGCGTCAGTCGTAATGTTGCAGTACGAGAAATAGAAAATGCTATCTCTCAATATATTATTGATGGAAACCCAGTGACAGGTGTCCCAACTATTAAGGCAAATGCATTAAATATTTGCAGAGACACAATAACAGGAACGGCATGCACGAATGCACCAGTCAGCGGATACGATTTATCGGTACTCACCACCAATGGAAAGTACCTCGTCAATATCCCTATTGATCCTAATGAAACAGACACGAATATCACAGGATACAAGATCTACAAATTGGGAAGCTTCGTAAAAGTCTGTAGTCTGGCACTAGAAGGAGATTGTGGATCATAAAAAAACAGTTAACTGTTAACTGTTAACTGTTAACAGCCAATCTGCTATGATCAATCCCTCATGAATCCTAATGATTTCGTACATCTGCATTGCCACTCCACATATTCACTACTTGAGGCACTCCCACGCCCAGAGGAAATTGTGATACGAGCAAAAGAATTAGGCCAATCCGCTGTAGGGCTAGCAGACAAAGGATTTACCTATGGATTGATCGAATTATACAAAGCAGCGCACAAACATGAGATAAAACCGATTCTAGGACTAGAAGCCTACTGTGCAATACGTACACGGCACGATAAAGAAAGTGGCATCGACAGCAAACGATACCCTTTGGTGCTTCTTGCAGAAACACAAGAAGGCTACGAGAACCTCTTGCAACTCTCTACAAAGGCAGCACTCGAAGGTATGTACTACAAGCCTCGTGTGGACGATGAACTCCTTAAAGAGCACGGTAAAGGCCTCATAGCTCTAACCGGACCAATAAGCGGAGCCATTCCGCAAGCAGCACTTGCAGAAGATGGCGAGCGCATAAAAGAATTTGTCGAAAAGTACCAAAGCTTCTTTGGAAAAGAGAACCTCTTCTTCGAACTTATGGAGCTGCCTAATGTCACAGGGCAAATAGAGATCAACCAGCAACTTATTCATTGGGGAAAAGAGCTAAATGTACCTGTTGTGGCAACGTGCAACAGTCACTACTGCAACCCCACAGATGCAGAGGCACACGATGTGCTTTTGTGTATTCAAAAAAATGCTCACGTAGATGACCCGAGCAGATTCTCTATGCGTGATAGTGATTTTTCTATGCGACCATTTTCCGAAATGGAAACAATGTTCGCTCATGTTCCCGAGGCACTAGAAAATACGAAGAAGATTGCAGATCGTTGCGAAGTATCATTCGACTTTACTACGTATCACATTCCAAAATTTCCGACACCAAAGAAAGAGACCGAGACAGATTACCTACGCACAATGTGCAAAAAGGGATTTGTAGTACGCTATCCAAACCCAACAGAAGAGCACAAAGAACGCATGGACTACGAGCTAGGAATCATCGAAAAGATGGGATTTTCTGGCTACTTCTTAATCGTCGCAGATTTTGTAAACGAAGCCAAAAGCCGCGGAATCATTGTGGGCCCTGGACGTGGGTCTGCAGCGGGATCTTTAGTAAGTTACTGCCTCGGAATTACCGCACTCGATCCTTTAGAGCACGGACTGCTGTTCGAACGATTCTTAAATCCAGAACGTATATCTATGCCGGATGTGGATATCGACTTTGCGGATAACCGTCGTGACGAAGTACTCGAATACGTGCGAGAGAAATATGGAAACGATCGTGTAGTACAAATCTGTACGTTCGGAACACTCGCAGCACGCGCTGCTGTAAAAGATGTAGGACGGGCATATGGTGTTCCATTTTTAGAGATGAACTCTCTTGCGAAATTGATACCCGACCGACCAGGAACAACACTCGACGAAGCGCTAGAAACACCGGAGCTAAAAAATGCATACGATAGTAACGAAATCTACAAAAAGATTATTGATATTGCACTCAAGCTCGAAGGAAAAGCGCGTCACGTCTCTGTGCATGCGTGTGGAGTGATCATTACAGAAGAACCAACCGTGCACTACACAAGCCTACAACGAGCCCCTAAAGACGATCAAACCATCATCACGCAATCCTCTGCAAAACCATTAGAGTCTCTTGGTCTTCTAAAGATGGATTTCTTGGGACTTATGAACCTTACGGTTATCCAAACAACACTCGAAATTATAGAACGCACCAAAAACGAAGGCATCGACATTGCAAAGATACCACTAGACGACAAGCAAACATTCTCTCTACTCCAAAAAGGAGACACCACAGGAGTCTTCCAGCTGGAATCCGGAGGAATGCGCCGATACTTAAAGCAACTAAAGCCAACGGAATTCAGCGATATTGTGGCGATGGTTTCTCTGTATCGTCCAGGTCCAATGGAATGGATCCCCAGTTATATCAAACGAAAGCACGGGAAAGAAAAGGTGCAATATATTCACGACGACCTTAAGCCTATCTTAGAACCTACATACGGAATTGGAATATATCAGGAGCAAATCCTACAGATAGCACAGGTGTTTGCAGGGTACTCATTAGGAGAAGCAGATATTCTTCGCCGTGCGATCGGTAAAAAGATTATTGCAGAGCTTCACGCGCAACGTCAGAAGTTTATTGAAGGTGCTTTAGAAAAGAAGTATCCACAAAAACTCGCAGAGAAAATTTTTGATGATGTTATTACTCCATTTGCCGGTTATGGATTTAACAAATCGCACGCTGCAGGATACGCTCGTATTGCCTACGAAACCGCATATCTCAAAACAAAATATCCTACAGAGTTTATGGCAGCTCTTCTCTCTGCAGATGCACAACGCACAGACCGTGTAATGATTGAGATCGAAGCATGTCGCTCTATGGGGATAGAAGTACTCCCTCCAGATATCAACCAATCCCTACGACACTTCACAGCGCTTCCAGAACAAAACGCTATTCGTTTTGGTCTAACTGCCATCAAAGGAATTGGAGATAGCTCGGTACTACAAATAATAGAAGCCAGGCAAGAAGGAGGTAAATTTGAAGGTATTGAAGATTTTGCTAAACGTATTCCTGCAAAAGTGCTCAACAAAAAAACACTCGAAGCACTGTCCAAGTCTGGGTCACTCGACTCTTTGGCAGATCGCAGCAAAGTAGTAACCCACTACGATAAAATCGTAGAGTTCGCAAAATCGATTGGTGATGTAAGTAGCCAACAAACGGATCTTTTTGCGCAAATGGAAGATAGTGAAGCGGCAAAGATAGAATTCCCAGAAACAGTTGAGGCAACATCCTTACAAAAATTAGCCTGGGAAAAAGAAACCCTAGGAATGTATGTTTCGAGTCACCCACTTGCGGGCCTCGGTAAATACATTGGTAAAAAAGCACACCTTACGGGCAATATTACCAATAAAGATGTAGGCAAAAAGATAACTCTTGCTGGAATCGTAGAAGGTATCAAAAAGATCACCACAAAAAAAGGTGACACTATGGCAATAGTATTTCTAGAAGACCCCACGGGGAAAATAGAAATAACCCTCTTCCCTCGTACCTACGCACAATGTGCTGAGTACCTAGAAAAACCCGATATAGTAATCATTGTAGGGGGGACCTTAGATAATCGCTCTGGGCAATTACAATTGCGTGCAGATGCCATTAAAAAGGCCTCACTCACTCGTATGATAGACCGCGCAAAAGACGAAGGGTTTTTTGACGAAGCGGAAGCAGAACGTGGGCTAACTCTTACCAAAGCAACACTAGAAGAGGAGGTGGTGGAGGTGTTAGATGAAGAAGGTAATGTTATCGCCGGAGAAACCATGCACGTAAAAGATTCAGAAGCAACCGCAGAGTTTCTTGGGCCACTTGGCCAGTGGATTCTCGATGGAATGAAGATAGAAGATGCACTAGACGCAACCGTAAAAACACTCACAGAAAAGCCAGAAGACACTCGTATTTCTATTCACACAATAGATCTCCCATCCCGTGCACCGAAAAAGATGCTAATGGATATCAAAAAAATTCTCGAAACATATCCAGGAAAAGAAAAGGTACAGCTGCAAATTGGCGAGCAAACCATTCCGCTACCCATGACAGTTAACATGTCGATGGTACTAGAGAAGAAGCTATCGGAAGTAAAGAAGCAGTACGAAACAGTTACGTCGTAATATGAAAGTAGTTTCTGCATCAGAAGAAGGCATACAACAAGCTCTAGAAGTGTTACGCACAGGAGGCGTTGTCGCACATGCAACAGAGACGTGTTACGGATTAGCCTGTGATCTGCAAAAGCCAGAAGCAGTAGAGAAGCTATTTGCTATAAAGCAGCGCAGCCCCAGCCAGCCAGTAAGTGCACTCTTCGAAAACATTGAACAAGCAAAAGCGTTTCTGGACTGGAACGAAAAGGCTTCGCAAATGGTATCAGAACATTTGCCAGGACCTCTAACTATTATTCTAAAACTACGACACGATGCCCCTCAAATACTCTACGTCACCCCGACAACCAACAACCGATCACTGACAACTATAGGTCTGCGAATATCATCACACCCAACTGCTCGCACACTGGTAGAAAAATTCGGATCACCTCTTTCTACGACCTCTGCAAATATCCACGGCCAACCCAATACC
>CAVOCY010000018.1:0-20523 GCA_963694385.1 Candidatus Altimarinota bacterium | reverse complement strand
TACGAGAGATAATGGCTCTTGTACCTGCCGCTGCAGATATTATGATCGAATATGGACTGCACTGTTTCTCCTGCTCTGTAGGAGGAATGGAAACTCTTGCAGAGGGGGCAGGTATGCATGGGTTTGATGCAGATACACTCGAAGCCCTTGTAGAGGATATTAATGCTGCACTTGGACAAGCACCAAAGCGTCCTCAAAGCATTACTATTACAGCAAGTGCTGCAAAAGGTATTAGAGATATTGCATCTGCAGAGAAAAAAGGAGATCAAATTCTGGTTGTCACGTTGGATGAACAAGGTGGATTTTGTTTAGAGTTTCAAGAAAAACCTTTGCAGGGTGATATGGAATTTACCAATCCAGATGTATCAGATGTACGTATATTTGCCTCTGTCCTGACACTTAGTCGCATTGGTGGAGCAACGATTGATGTGCGCGAAGGGAGGTTTAAGTTAGATTTTCCCGAAGATTCTGGGTGTTGTAGTGAAGAAGGTTGTGATTGTAAGGCAAATTGAAATATACTACATCTATGATCCGCTTGCCCGCCTCTCTCGAGCGTAAGCTAAAGGAGCTGTTTCCTAGGGCAGATGATCGTAATCGTTTTGTCGCAGAAGTACTTACTGTCGCTTTGGAACAACAAGATCTACAACTTCAACGGGATGAACAGCCAACGGTTGGTGGTACGCTACATTTATTTACAGATGGTGGATCTCGCGGTAATCCAGGCCAGTCGGCTATTGGAATAATTTTAGAAGATCCAGTACGTGGAGAGGTTGTGCGTGAACATTACGAACGTATAGGTATAGAGACAAATAATGTTGCGGAGTACAGCGCACTTGTTGAGGGGCTTAAGATTGCAAAACGCTTCCACCCCAATCGTCTTGTATGCCATCTGGATAGCGAGCTTATTGTGAAACAACTCAATGGTGAGTACAAAGTAAAAATGCCGACACTCAAACCATTTTTTGATGAGATCAATGCGCTATCGCAAAACTTTGGCGAGATCTCTTTTACTCATATACCTCGAGGTGATAATTACCGTGCAGATGCACTGGTCAATAAGGCGTTGGATGAACATCCTGCTCCGCACTATGAAAGACCGTAAGAGAACATGTGTACCTTTTGTGTGCTTGCTCTGTTGCATTCTTTCTTTTCCTACACTTGCAGAAGCTTCCTATTATCCAGAGCTTACTTTTCGCATTGATCATCATTTATTTTTTATTAATCCTAATGATTCTCCTGCATGGAGAAAGACGGAAGAAGTGTGGGCGTTTAGAGGTACAGAGATTGCACCACCACAAGAACTGCGTGTCGACGGAGACACCGTTCCTGGTTTGCCAGAGGGGGTAACGCGAACGTTGCGTAATGTGTGGGATAGCGATGCCATCGCGGCAACAATAGCTTCACGTATATCACCTGTTATCGATCGTCCTCGTGGAGAGGTGACTATAAAACAAGAGGAAGGTGAAATTGTATTTTATGGAGTGGGCTTTTTAGGAAAACTTGTCGATATTCATCGCACGGCTGCTTTAATTATAGATGCATTAGAAAATAATATTACTGATATTCATTTACCAGTAGTGCAGCAGCAACCAGTGTTACATGTTCCTGATCCGTATTTGCAAGATATTGGTATTCGAGAAGTTGTCGCTATTGGAGAGTCAAACTTTGCACGGTCTGCAACGTCAAGGCGTCATAATATTAGTGCTGGACTTTCAAAATTTAACGGACATCTTGTTCTACAAGGAGACACCTTTTCATTTAATGATGTTCTCGGTCCAGTTAATGGTGAAACAGGTTATGTAAAAGAGTTGGTGATTTTGGGAGATAAAACGTTACCAGATTATGGTGGAGGGCTGTGCCAAGTAAGTACCACTGCCTATCGTGGTATTTGGGAGTATGGATTTCCTATTGTGGATAGAAGAAACCATAGCTTTGCCGTGTCGTATTACAGTCCACAGGGAACTGATGCCACTATCTATCCTCCGTATACAGACATGAAGTTTGTAAACGATGGACAGAGTGCACTTCTTATCCAAACTCACATTGAAGGTGACAGAGCCTTTTTTATCTATTATGGGATGCGTGATACGCGTGAAGTAGAAATTATTGGACCCTATGTATGGGATAGACGTGATCCTCCACCCGATCGTATTGAGTACACAACTGATATACCCCCAGGGACGACACGCATTGCTGGTAAGGCAGTTCCTGGAATGCAGTCTGCATGGTTTCGTGTCACAAGAGATGATGGAGGCTTAGAAACCATAGAGCCGTTTTATTCATATTACGAAGCGCGGCCAAACTTTACGCAAATTGGTGTTTCCAAAGAGCTACAGGCTCCCGTAACAGGGCTTAGTGCAGATGAGCTTTTAAAGAGTAAGCAACAGCGTCTTATAAAGCGCAGGCGTTCCGCACGTCGGTAATTACAGCCCCTGCCCTTAGAGGTCGAGAGCTTATTTCCGAAAGAAGCTGAGCACAGAGACCAGAAAAGACCGTGCGCTCATTTCCAGAAAGCTCTGGAAGCTCATTCCATTTACCTACAGAGGCTTGAGAAAGGAATTGTTTTTGGACGTCATTGCACTGATGGAAAAAAGCATTCTCTGCATCGGGCAGTAAGCCGAGAATTTTTAATAGCTGAATAGTAAATGGAAGAACGCTGTGCTCTGCATTTGCTTCGCATGCACGTAAAAAATTAAGTGTTGCTTCGAATAGATCTACTAAAGGCTCTTCATCATGCAGTGTGGTAAGGAGTAATTCCATCCCTTGTTGTGCGTGCATAAATGCGGTGATATCCGATAGATCGAATATTGATACTTTCTGCACGTCGGAAATCATATGCCCTGCAGACCCTTCTCGCATTTGTAACTTTATATGCTGCAAAGGCAACAGTGATCCCCCCATTTTACTACCAAGTTTTCGCACACTTCGAGCTCTTGCGGCCATCTTTCCTCGTTCCTTTGTAAACAATATGCAAAAGCGATCCGCTTCACCTACATCGTGTGTATTGAGAACGATGGCTTCTACTGTAAATGTATGACTCATATAGGGAGTGATTAAAGAGCCTTCCCTTCTTGTAGTACTGTCTCGAGTTTTTGTACTGCTTTGATGCACTCAAGTGCCTTAAAATTTTCTGGGTCGAGTTCTAATGCGCGATCAAAAAGTGATTTTGCTTTTATGATATTACGCGTTTGCAAGTAGGAGACACCGAGATCGCAAAGCGTAAGCGGGTTTTCGTTATCAAGATTAAGTGCGCGCTCTAAGGTAACAATCCCCTGTGCCTTTTGACCGGAGTTAAAGAGGGCCCAACCAAGACAGCGCAAGATTTCTGCATTATTTGGTCGAATAACGTTCGCCTTTTTTAAGTGCACAATACCTTCTTCCCATTCTTTATTTACTGATCGTAAGAATCCGAGGATGTAGTGCCCAGTATAGCTTTCGTCATCCAAAGCAGTTGCACGTTTGGCAGCTAAGTGCGCTCGGTCGTAGTGCTCTAGGCTCAGTTCGTTGTCTGCCACCTCTTCCAATGCAGAAATATTCTCTGGATCCTCTATTAAGAGTTGTTCTAAAATAATAAGAGCATCGCAGTTTTGGCCCATGAGCTTTAGTTGCTCAGCTTCTTCTAGCCGTTCTAGTGTTTCACTAATTGGAGAAGAGTCGTCGTACATCGCTAGCAAGTATTCTAGAAGATCTTTGCATTTCGCAAAGCATTACGAGAAGAAAATTTTCCTTGGGTGTTTCTTGCTATTTCTCAGACTAATCCTAGCCGTATATAAAGTAGAACGCAGTATTGAATAGAGCTTTTGCAGAAAGGACAATAGCCATACCAAAAAGTGCACCAATCATAAGGCTCTTTCCTTTGTTCTTATTTTCCTCGCTGATAAATCCTGATATATACATCATTGCTCCTATCATGAAAGCGGCTACAGAAACTGCAAAAATAGTCACTCCTAGCGTTCCTATAATATTATTAACTATTTCGCTCCAGCTAATTCCTCCTGCATACAGACTACTAACTTGTAGAGCTGCGTGCACAGAAGCAATGGGAAATGCTAGTAGGAATGCACAGAGACCTAGACGAATTGGAATATGCTTCATGCCTCCATTATAAACACATTTTTACTTTTCGTTCATCATTTTTTTCTCTGATGCGGTATAATAGCCTCCACCTTCTCTTTTCTTTCTTTGATACCATTTCGACGCCGTAGCTTTCATTCTAGATCTCTAGGGGCAAAACGGGCTTCAAATCCTCGTTATTCGTTGAATGTATCAAAAGTATTCAGTCATATTACCCATGGGGTGCAGGGTTTATGGCATCGTCACCCACAGGGGCACAATGAAAGAAAGATATTGTCTTTTAAAGTGGGCGTTGGAGTCCTAGCAGCAGGTGTCCTTTATGGCTCATACCTTTGGTTTACACTTCCGGATGTCTCTGACCCTACAAGCTTGCTTGCCTCACAGAGTACGGTGATTACTGATCGTAATGGTATAGAGTTGTATCGATTGTTTAATGAAGAAGATCGTACGTTTATTCCTGGCAGCAGTATTCCTCGGCATATGAAAAATGCAGTTATAGCCATAGAGGATGAGCGATTTTATGACCGTGGTTGCTTGGATTTGCGTGCTATTGCTCGTGCTATCGTTCTTCTTGGACGTGCAGGTGGTGGTTCTACTATCACTAGGCAGCTGGCACGGAATGCTCTTAATTTACAGCAAGAAAACCGTTATCAACGCAAAATAAAAGAATTTATTCTTGGGTGTCAGCTCGAAGGACAATTTGAAAAAGAAGAATTGTTAGAGTTATATCTCAACTGGATTCCCTTTGGTCGCAATGCCTATGGAGTAGAACAGGCTGCAAAGCAGTATTTTAATTCTACTGCGGATCAACTTACTCTAGCGCAGTCATCCATACTTGCATCTCTACCACAGCGCCCGTCGTACTTTAGTCCGTATGGTCGTCATGTACATACAGAGGTAGAAGAGAACGTGCATCAGGGGATTATTGATGGTTCTATTACGAAGATTTCGGATATCAATCCAGAAGATATTACTATTGGTCTTTTGGGGGGAAAAGCGGGGACAGGTTCGATGCTCTTGTATATAGGTGGTCGTACAGATCAAGTTTTACGCAATATGCAGGACCAAGAGCTTATTACTGAGGCAGAGCGTCTAAACGCTTTAGAAGAGCTGGAAGACATCGTATTCGAGCCATCTCGTGAAGACATACGCGCTCCGTATTTTGTGCTTTGGGTGCGAGAGCAAGTTGAGGAGATGTTTGCAGGCACATCAGAAGAAGGGCTCTTAGAACAAGGTGGTTTGCGCATAGAGACGACACTCGATTGGGATATGCAACAGCGTGCAGAAAGTACTATAGAACGACACCGAGAAGATTTAGTTACTCGCTATGGAGGTGAAAACATGGCCCTTGTAGCAATAGATCCAGAGAGCAATGAGATTCTCTCGTATGTTGGAAATATGGATTACAATGATACAGAAAAAGGAGGGAAGATCGACATGGCAAGATCTCCTAGACAACCTGGATCGTCGTTTAAGCCGTTTGTGTATGCATCTGCATTTCAAAAGGGATATAGCCCAGCAACACCTATTTATGATGTTCCAACGAAAATAGGAGATGACGAGCCACAAAATTTCGATGGACGATTTGTAGGGTTGATGACAATGCGTAGTGCATTGGGGGCTTCTCGAAATATTCCTGCTGCTAAGGCTTATTTCTTGGGTGGTCAGGAGAATCAGATCCTTACTCTTGTAGCATCATTAGGTGCCCTTACTCCACTTGCTCGTAAAGAGGAGTTGCAGTTAGAGCGTGGTGAATTTGAATATGGATGGCCTCTTGCTTTGGGTGCTGCAGAAACACCGCTACTTGAAATGGTAAATGCGTATGGTGCCATTGCGCGTGGAGGAAGTGCTAAATCTGTTATTAGTATTCGTAAGATCACTGATAGAAAAGGAAATATTTTGTATAAACCAAAGGATGAGGGTGATGGGAAAGAGGTTTTGGATGAGCGTATTGCATATCAGATAACTTCTATATTGAGTGATGAATCTGTTCGCCCAGAACCGTATTGGAAATCTCAACTTACGATCCCTGGCTTTAAGACTGCAGCAAAAACAGGAACAAGTAACAAGTGTTTGGAGTGGAAGGATGTACAAGTGTATGACACAGAAACAGGAGATCCAATCCCCGGTAAAAAACGTAAAGCTTGTATCTTGCGAAAGCCAGACAACGCTTGGCTTATTGGATACACACCCAATCTTGTCACAGGTGTGTGGGTTGGAAATGCAAATTCTTCTTCTATGTATGACAAAGCTGGAGGTTTAAATACAGCAAGTCCTATCTGGAGAGACTTCATGGCATCTGCACATCGTACGCTTGAAAATCCGAAGACAACATTCGACAAGCCGGAAGGAATTATTACACCGCAAATCTCCACACTCTCGGGACAGTTCCCTACAGAGTGCACACCGGTTGAGTATCGTAGAGCAGATGTATTCCTTAAAGAGAAAGCACCAACACTGCAAGATCCTGCATGTAAGCAACTGACTATTGATAAAGTAACACGGCTTCTTGCGTCAGAGGAATGCCCTATTGATGCACAAGAAGAGGGAAGCTTTATAGTAGCGCACAGTCTGCTTCCAGAACGTTGGCCAACATGGGAAGAGGGAGTGCGTAGTTGGGTTTCTGACCAGATGGACCTTTGGTATGCAGCGCCAGATCATTCTGGAGCACTTATCCCTATGCCGATTGCTCCGACAGAAACATGCACACTAGCACTCACTCCAGGACGCCTCGAAAAGCCATCAGTGAATATTGTAATCCCTTCTCCAAATGGAACAGCTACTTATCCAACATTTAAACCGAAGCTGAAGATAGAATCTAAAGCAAAGGTTCTCTCGGTGATGTATTCCATCGATGGAAAAAAGATAGTAAAAGTTGAAACAGAACCATTCACACAGGTGATTCGTGTGCCGCGTTCTATAAAAGAATCCGGTCAGCACGTACTATCCATCGAACTTACTGATGAGTATTACAATAAGGCAACATCAAGAGTGAATTTCTCTTTTAAAGAAGATAAAGGACCTCCTCAAATCAACATCACTCTCCCTATAGGAGATATTCGTCTTCCAAAAGGTGGAGAATTACATATGGAAGTTGATGCGACTGATCAGGAGGGGGGAGTGAAGTACGTGCAGTTCTATCTTGATGACACATTGCTTACAACAAAACCAAAAGAGCCGTATGAATTGGATTACAAAATCACCGAAGCACCTGGGGTGTATCAGCTTAAGGTAAAAGCAATAGATACATCAGGCAATAGTAGCGAGGACATTCGAACGCTTACAGTTGACTAGCAATCTCGTCAGAGATGTTTGCGTTTGTGTGTACGTCTGATATGTCTTCATCTTCTTCGATAGCAGCGAGGAGGTCCATTAGTTTTTGTGCAGATTCGACGTTATCTATTACTGCTTCTTGCAAGGGGACATATTTCATTCCTGCTTCTTGAACGTCGAGACCGGCAACTTTCAGTACATCGCGAGCTTTGGTCCAAGATGATATATCACCGGTTACAGTAATAATGCCATCATCAGATTCGATGTCTTCGACATTCGCATCCATCAGTGCGAGTTCTAAATCATCATTTAATTCTCCTTCTGCCATCACCACTCCTTTTTGTGTAAACATAAACATCACAGATCCAGATTCTGCCATCTTACCTCCACGCTTTTCGATGATACTGCGTAAGTTTGGCAATGTACGGTTTTTGTTATCGGTAAGGCATTCAACAATCAATGCTGCACCACCCGGAGCATATGCTTCGTACGTAACACCCACTGTGATATCTCCCTTTAGTTCGCCTGTACCTTTTTTGATCGATCGATCAATGTTGGCATTAGGAACGTTGGCTGCTTTTGCATTATCAACAGCAGCTTTTAGTGCTGCATTCATTGCTAGGTCTCCGCTACTTCCTTCTCGTGCTGCGATTTCTATCAGTTTTGCATGTTTCGTAAAAACTTTGCCACGCTTAGCATCAGCTGCGCCTTTTTTATGCTTGATGGATGACCATTTACTGTGTCCAGACATGTATTGATCATACGAAAAACAGGGTATCCATACAAATGGTATATCCTGTTTTTTTAGTTCTTATTTCCTGTATGACATCATTCCCATAAATCGTGCTCGTTCTACTGCGTTCTTCATCATTTTCTGGTGCTTTAGGCATACTCCAGAGTAGTAGCGGCTCATGATGTTACCAAAGTAATCAATGAATGGACGCATCTGAGGGTAGTTCTTGTAGTCGATGTATACGACCTCCTTATCACAGAAATCACATTTCTTGTGGCGGGGATCTTTGCGGCGTTGTTGCTTGCGTGACATGGTGTTTAGGGGGAGGAGGACTAGATATCCAAATCGTCATCGGAAATAAGCTTGTCGAGCTCTGCGGAGATCTTCTTCTTGTCAGTTGCAGGCTTCTTTTCTTCTGGTGATTCTTCTTTCTTTGCTGCTGCGCGCTTTATTTGCCTCTTTGCCTTCTCTGCAACTTGCTTTGTGAGCTTCTGCTCTTTTTCACGTTTCTTGCGATCGTCTTCACCTTCACGCTCTTTTAGCCAAGTTGAGTAGCTTTCGGAGTACTTTACAATCTCGTATCCCTTTGGTGGCTTTACAACAATGTGGCGTAAGAGGTTTGGTGTGATACGCAAAGCAACATCAATCTCTTTAAGACTTGTTGGTGCTAATGAGTAGTAGTAGACAACGAAGTTTCCTTCGTCGTTTCCTTTGATTCTGTAGGCAAGACCACGCTTTCCCCAAGCATCCTTACTGACTTGCTTTCCTCCCTGCTCTTCTATTGTTTTCTCAATATCCTTTAATAAATCAGCCTCTTCCTTCTGAGAGAGATTGGATGGGTAGAGGATGCAGAATTCATAGATACGTACATCTTCTTCGGTTGTGGTTTCATCAAGTGTAGGCATGTGATTCGTGGGTAAACCCTGAACCACTCGCTTACGCTCGGATATCAGGGGAATCAAAAATGTAGACAGAATTTACGGCCTAATCAGTGTGTCGTCAAGAATTTTAGACATATTTTGATTGGAGCCGCCCTCGGGATTTGAACCCGAGACCTCACCCTTACCATGGGTGCGCTCTACCAACTGAGCTAGGGCGGCCTACGTTTCATGAAAGCCACAGGAGTCTACAAGCTAATCCTTATCAATCTCAACCGTTTCTAGCCAACTCTGAGGATCTTTTTCTTCCAATTTTCGAATGGCATTCTTTACGGTATGCAAACAAAGGAGGGCACATTTGAATCTTCGAGGTCCGATTGGCACTCCTAGTAGCTCATAGACATCATCTTTCTTTATCGCCAATAACTCATCAGTACTCTTTCCTTCTATCTCTTCGGAGAAAATCGACATACCAGCTTGAGAGATAGCACAACCTACTCCTTCCCATTCAATCTTTTTGACCACAGTACCTTCGATCCACAAATGCACAGTGAGCTTATCTCCGCAGCTAGGGTTATCTTCTGACTGAGAAATACTAGCCTCATTCCCTTCGCCCTTATGACGAGGGTCACGATAGTGATCGAGGATGTTCTCTGCGTACAAGTCCATTGAAGAAGAGGAAAACGGAAAGTGGAAAAAGAATTATTTTTTCAATATTTGAATAGCTTTGTTGATTTCTTCAACAGATTTTTGGATATCTTCTACAGTGTTGTAGATTCCAAAAGACATTCTCGTAGAAGCTGTAACTCCTAGTCTTTCATGCAGTGGCTGTGCACAGTGATGTCCGGCGCGAAGGCTGACACCTTTGCGACCAATGATTTCTGTAAGGTCATGCGGGTGGACACCGTCGATGGTGAAGCTGAGGCAGCTAGCAATTTTGTGATGAGTGATGAGTGATGAGTGATTATCATCATCACCAAGTATTGATACGCCGTCGACTTCCTTTAGTGTGTTGTATGCATAAAGAAGTAATTTCTGTTCCTGCTGCTGAATGTCGTTCCAATCAAATTGTGAAAGCCAATCGATTGCAGCGTGCAAGCCTACTGCTTGCGCAATAGGCGGAGTACCTGCTTCAAATTTATGCGGAATTTCTGCACTGGTGAAACCCTCTTTGGTCACTTCGCCAATCATCATGCCTCCGCCCATAAAGGGGGGCATGCTTTCAAGCAGTTTGCGTTTGCCATACAGCACACCGATACCGGTTGGTCCGTAGAGTTTGTGTCCGGAGAAGGTAAGAAAGTCGCAATCAAGATCTTTCACATCAATTCTTTCGTGCACTACAAGTTGTGCAGCATCGATCATTACTTTTGCACCAGCTGCGTGTGCTTTTTTGATAATCGATTTAAGATCAGGCTTTACTCCAAGAACATTACTACACCCTGTTATCGAGATCAGTTTTACATTTTTAAAATCATTCAGAATCAGTGTTCCTTCGTTATCGATATCCATCCACTTCACATTGATGCCGATCTCTTCTTTAAGTTGTAACCATGGAACAATGTTGCTGTGATGCTCAAGAATACTTAAGACAACTGTGTCACCTTGTTTCAGGTTTGCTTTCCCCCAACTCTTTGCAACAAGGTTGATGGATTCTGTGCAGCCTCGGGTAAAGATAATTTCGTGCGGTGCTGCATTCAAAAATGCAGACACAGATTTTCTGGCACCTTCATAGGCGATGGTCGCTTTCTCTGCGAGCACATGCATTCCTCTATGCACATTGGCATTCTCTTCTTTATAGAATTTTTCTAATGCATCGAGTACTGCTTGAGGCTTTTGAGCTGTTGCAGCGGAATCAAGATAGGTGATACCTTTTTGACTGATCAGAGGGAATTGCCGTCGAATTTCATCGGTATTGAGCATTCTGAGATGAAAGATTAGCAGATCTGCACCATATTTCCCTCGCTAAGGCTCAGATTCTTGTATAGGCTACTTCTGATGCAACGAAGTACAGTCCAAATGCTCTCAATCGGCTTGTTTCTAGGATTGCTCTTCTGGGGAGTATGGACACTCTTCCTTTATTTGGGAGTTCCTGTACATGGAGCGGTATTGCTTTCTAAAGAGGCTCAGGAGTCTATTGCTACACTTTGCGACCCAAATGCATTCCTATGTAGAGGGTTCTATTCCTTATTCCCATTTCTCTCGCATACGTTAACGCGAGTACCAGCATTTATTTGGTATACTGGGTTAAGCATAGGACTATATGCACTTGCTGTTTTATGGGGATATGTACGCCATAAAGAATGGAATATCCATTGGGTTATGACTCCATGGAAGATGCTGTTGTTGTTTGTAGGAATCATTTGGTTAATATTTACGTGTATTAGTTATTCCCAAAATGGAGCGGTAGGAATGAATATAATTGTAGAGCCGCAGGCGGAGGTATATCAGGGGGCAGGAGAGGAGGCATTACTGGCATTAGATAAAAACTATACTCAACTAAAAAGTTCTGGATGCCTGACGCGAATTGGTACGTTTGGTGCCTCTGCAGAGGCAAGCAAGATTAGTACGTTTTGCATACAGAAGGCATTCTTTACTCGCACACTTCCGCCACTACTACTCGTACTGTTTCTCGCGCTTGAGATGTTGGTGATTGGTCGGTTTTCTTTGCGTAAGATCTTACGCATTCGGTCGATACCTGGGTTACAGGAGTTTGTGTTATCACTAGGAGCAGGTGCAGGAGCACTAATCGTACTGTTATGGATAGGAGCTGTGGCGCATATCTATACTGCGCTATTCGGATGGTTGTTACTTCTTGTAATTCCTGCAATTGGATTTCGTGATGCAGAATATTGGATAGATAAGTTTCTCCATTCCAAGTGGTCATTTGAAGTGCGGTGGCACAGCCTTCTGGTTGTTCTTATTTGGTTCCTCTTAAGTTACACAGCATTTAATTACCTTAATGTTGTTCGTCCATTTCCAATTGGATGGGATGATTTGGGAAGTTATCTCAATCGCCCAAGGCTCCTCGTAAGTTACGGAAAGTTTATTCACTCTATGCAGAGTTTTCAGTGGGAGTATTTAACATCTTTGGGATTCTTGCTCTTTGGATACGATAGTACGTTTGGTGCGACAGGCGCTATGATGATTAACTGGTTCCAAGGAATACTTGCCATGCTTACGATCTATCTCTTTGGACGTACGTTTATGGGTCCAGGAAGAGGAATTCTCGCAGCAGCTCTTTATTACACATTGCCTCTTATTGGACACTTCTCTTTTGCTGATATGAAGATTGATAACGCGGTGTTTTTCATGTCTGCACTAGCAATGTTTTGTGTGCTAGAAGGATTGATGCATCATCAAGAAGATACAAAAAATCAACGGAGATTTATGCTACTTGGAGGGCTGTTTGTTGGTCTTGCATTCTCTATGAAGATTACCGGTGTTATGATGTTTATGGCATTGGGTACAATGATTTTTGGTTTGTCACTTCATTGGATTGCGTATCCAGCAGCACTGATGTTTTCCTGTATCATCTTTACACAGAGAGGTCTTATTAGTATTTCTCGGATTGCGGAAAGAGTAGGTTTCAATCCCGAAATTATGACAAAGACTGTACTCATGATTACATTCTTTACTATTGGATGTGCGCTGTTTGGTATTGCGGGATGGCTTCGACCACATAATATCAAACACGCTATTGTTAATGCGCTCATGCTGGTACTTGGCTTTGGTATCGCGGTATTTCCATGGATAGAACACAATAATATTCAATACGGGAATATTATCCCAAAGTTTACACTGAATGCACCGAATACACTGACACCTCTTATAGATCAGTCGGGGACAAGGGCAGATCTGACGAAATATTCTTTACCACCAGAACTTGCGACTGATTCAAATCATCCGAATTGTAAATCTACAGCTGGAAAAGAAGAATTAGATCGTTACTGGGGTAATCACCTTGGATGGAGCCATTATCTTGGTTTGCCATGGCGGCAGATAATGAACTTAGATCATGCAGGGTATTACGTTACCACTGCACCTGCGCTTCTTCTCTTCCCGCTTCTCCTCCTCCTCCCATTCTTTTGGAAAAAAGAGGGGAGATGGTTGCGATGGGTATGGGTAAGCACGGTATTTTTAGTTGTACAATGGGCATTCTTTGCCAATGGTGTCCCATGGTATGGGATAGGGATGTTCTTAGGATTATCACTATGTCTGGAGGCGCTTATTACAAAGGCTCCGGATGTTCTTAGTCGCACGTTAGCGAGCATCTTAATAACACTTTCACTTATTACGTGTTTGGGAATGCGTTTTTGGCAGTTTGATTCTCAGCGAAACTTATTTGAATATCCCATCGGAAAGATCTCCGCAGAGACTATTCAAGAGCGTACTATTCCTTTTTATGATGACATTACAGATATAGTCCTCGAAAGAAATAAGAGTATGCCCGATCGCCCGTTGATGTATCGCATCGGTACGTTTATTCCGTATTTCATTCCAAAGAACTTAGAAATTATTGGTGTGACCGATCATCAACTTTCTACGTTTAATTGCCTCTATCAAGAGCGTGATAATGCACTTACCCTGAAAAGGCTTAAGGCATTGGGATTCAATAGCATTGTTTTTGATACCAATACTGCCACTATCGAAAAAGATATGAATGGCTCGTTGCACAAGAAGGTTCAAGCACTTACAAACTTCTTAAATAGTGCAGAAGCAGGTCTCGAAGTCATCATCTTTAATCCGAGTGCTGGGATTGCATTTCTTCTTATTCCATAATGAAAATTATTGCTGTCATACCGGCTTATAACGAAGGCAGGCGCGTTGGGAATGTTGTTGCTGATGTAAAGAAATACGTGGATGAGATTATTGTTGTTGATGATGGATCAACTGATGATACCGCGGACTTTGCAAAGAAAGCAGGAGCGATTGTATTGCAGCATATTGAAAATTGCGGTGCAGGAGCTGCCACTATGACGGGTATTGATGCAGCACGAGTACTTGGAGCACAGATCATTATTACTCTTGATGCAGATGAACAACATAGTTCAGATGATATTCCTGCCCTCTTAGAACCTATTAAATCTGATACAGTTGATATAGCATTTGCCAATCGTTTTGGTCGACGCAATCGTATTCCGTTTATCCGTAGACTCTTTAATGGTCTTGGAAATGTGATTACCTTTGCTGCAACAGGGAAGTGGGTAAGCGATAGCCAATGCGGGTTTAAAGCATTTGGACCAAAAGCTGTAGGTCAGGTAGACCTACGAATGAGTGGCTATGAGTTTTGTACAGAGATTGTTAGAGAGAGTGCTCAGCATCGTTGGCGTACGACCGATATTCCTGCAAAAGTAATATATTCTGAATATACGCTTGCTAAAGGACAGTCATTTTCTAATGGTATTCGTACTGCGTTAAAAATCCTTCTCCGTTCCTTTCTTCGCTAGCCTATGGAATTTACTGCTTATCAAATCATTACACCTCTTGCTGGTTTCCTTGCTATTGCATATGCATGGAATCTTGTCTTTAAACAAAAGAAGACTCTTTGGGAGGCTATTCTTTGGACAGTCTTTTGGGGCGGCATTGTCGCCATTGCTATTTACCCTGATTCTCTCGATTACCTTACACAGATTACCGGTATTAAGGATCGTGAGAATGCAGTACTTGTAACGACTATAGGAGTGCTACTCTTTATCGTCTTCTATCTTATTGTTCGTATAGAAGCTTTGGAGCAGAGGCAGACGAGGGTGATTAGAAAATTGGCTTTGAAGGATTTAGATAAGAAGTCGGGAAGGAATTAAGAATTATGAATTAAGAATTATGAAAACTATTTTACTGATTAGTCCGTATTGGAAAGAGGAGCATCGCTGGATGGTGAGCTCTGTAAAGCTTGCAGAACTTTGGCAACGCGTAGGCTTTAAAGTTATTGCCGTATGTATGGGGGATGTAAAAAATGGAAAGTGGAAAGTGGAAAGTGGAAAAAGAATATATGTAGAGAAGATATCTGAGACTTTGGAAGTTCATCATATTCAAGATTTCTTTTTACCCGATCCGTGGAATTACGGTATCGCACTTGGGTTTACAGGCTATGTGCGTAAGTTGATTAGAAAAGAAAAGCCCGATCATATCGTGGTTAATAAACTACTTTTCTGGACGTCATTTTCGACAATTGCTTTGCGCTTAACAGGTCACAAAGTGCTAGTGCTGACGGATGCGTTTGTTGGAATCAATTGGTGGCCACGCGGAAATATTCCAAAGGTCTGTGCTGCGATTTACGCTTGGACTGGCGGTTGGTTGATACTTCTTTGTGCAAATAAAGTTGTAATTTTTCACCCACAGCCGGTGTCTCTCTTGCGTCGGATGTTCATCCATAAAAAGACGCAGGTGATACCAACAGGAATTGATCCATCTGGTTATGGAATAAAAAATCGATCTAAACAAGAGATCGTTGTGTCGTATGTTGGTCGATTGGAATCTATCAAAGGAGTAGATGATTTCTTGGCCGCACTTGTTCCACTAAAAAGCGAGTATAAGAATATGAAGCTACAAGTAGTTGGTTGGTATAAAGATAATCATCCTTTGGTAGAGAAGTACCAAAGAGAGGTTGTCTTCACTGGTCTTCGTAAAGACATCCCAGAAGTATTGGGTGCAACGAACATCTTTGTAATGCCGAGCCACAGTGAAGGCTTAAGCAATGCAGTGATGGAAGCGATGAGTAGTAGTTGTGCGTGTGTGGTATCCGAAGTAGGAGGTAACACGTATCTTATACAAAACGGTGTATCAGGGTTTTGTTTTCCTGCAGGAGACCGCGAGGCACTGCGTGCACATGTTGCTAGGCTACTCGATGATCCGTCGAAAAGAGTATCACTTGGAGAGGCTGCGAGGAAACGTATTGATGAACACTTTAGCTGGAAGAAAGTAGGAAAGATGTATACCGATTTCTTTGAATCAGCATGAAGAGAATCGTCATTCTTTCGGCTTTCTTAAGTCCAATGCGTAGTGGTGCAGAGGCGTGTGCAGAAGAGGTGCCTTTGGCACTTGCAGATCAGTTTTATTTTACAATTGTGACTGCTCGTATGCGCAAGGAATTGCCAAAAAAGGATCTCTTACAAGGTAAGATTCCCGTAATCAGAGTAGGTCTTGGATGCACGTTTGATAAGTGGCTGTTTCCATTTTTGGCTCCACTTGCAGTAGCAAAGATAAAGCCAGATGTTGTACACGCAGTCCTCGAAACGTTTGCAGGACTCGCTCTTGTTTTTTGCAAGGCACAGAAGAAAATCCTTACATGTCAGACGACTAATCGGAGCTTCCTTAAAGGTTTCATTGTAAAGAAGGCAGATCACGTTACAGCGATCAGTACTGCACTGATAGATATTGTTCAACAGTACAGATCCGATCCCATTACTAAGATTCCAAATGGTATTCATGTTCAGGATTTTGAAGAGGCACGAAAGAATACAAAGAAAGTACGTGGAAGAATTCTCTTTGTTGGAAGGTTAGAACAACAAAAGGGAGTGGATACGTTACTCAAAGCATTTGCACAGGTAGAAGGCGATGCACATTTACGCATTGTTGGTGATGGATCTCAGAAAAAGTTGTTGTTAAAAATAACAACAACTCTCGGAATTTCTGATCGAGTAGAATTCTTGGGTTACATCCCTGCAGAAAGAATAGCTGATGAATATGCTGCTGCGGAGATTTTCTGCGGACTCTCGAGGTCAGAAGCACTAGGGAATGTGTTTTTAGAAGCACAGGCTGCGGGATGCGCAATAGTTGCAACAGGTATTGGTGGAATTGTTGATGTGGTTACTGCAGGCGAACAAGGGTTTCTTGTTCCAGTAGATGATGTATCTGCAACAAGTATCATGTTAGAAAAAATTCTTAGTGATTCAGAAATACGGTACCGACTTGCTGATAATGGCATCGCAAACGCAAACGACTACGATTGGAAAGATATCGCATCGCAGTATGCGAAGCTTTACTTAAGCAGCTGACACTGCCTGCTCTACTGCAGGCTTAGCTGCTGCAAGCTTTCGTTCGCGTACAAGGACTGCAGCGTGGTGCAGGCTCTCGAATGTTCCTGCATCGATCCATTCGTCCTGTAAGACAGAGTAGCCAAGTTTGTTGTTCTCTAGATACCACTTGGTAACATCAGTAATTTCTAGTTCTCCACGAGCAGAAGGCTGCATAGTGCGAATGAATTCAAAACAACTGTTGTCGTAGAGGTAGCATCCAGTCTGGGCCAAGTTGCTCCGTGGTTGCTCGGGCTTTTCTTCTATCGATACCACTTTGTCACCATCTACTTCTACGACTCCAAATCTTTTTGGGTCCTGTACTTGTTTCACAAAGATGTGTCCGCCGTCTTTAAAGGCGCGAATGTACTGAGAGATATTGTCGAAATAGATGTTGTCTCCGAGGAGTGCGCAGATGCTGTCTCCTGCTGCAAACTCTTCTGCCATTCCCAGTGCTTGGGCGATCCCTTTTGGCTCGTCTTGCACACGGTAGGTAAATTTACAGTTGAACTTACTTCCACTCCCAAGAAATCCAGTCATCTGGTCGATATTCTCTGGACCAGTAATAACTATGATCTCTGTAATTCCACCGCTTAGTAATGTCTGCAGGGGATAGAAGATCAGTGGTTGATCGTAGATAGGCAGCAGTGATTTGTTAGTCACTTCTGTAAGTGGGCGCAGCCTTGTGCCCAGTCCGCCGCAGATTAAGACTCCTTTCATAGGTGAAGTATCGCAGAAAGTTACAAAATTGTGAATGGATTGGATATTTAACAGCAAATATTGCATATTGTCAATATAAGGTTTTATGATGTAATTTACCTAATAACTGCTAGAATATGGCTCTATGAACCTTCTAGTTACAGGTGGAGCCGGCTTTATTGGGTCACATTTCGTTCTACGACATGTGGCAAATTATCCAGACGATACAGTGATTGTTCTCGATAAACTGACCTATGCAGCGGATAAAAGCTTCTTAGATCCTATTGCAGATAAGATTACTTTCGTCGAAGGAGACATTGCCGATCAGACTTTGGTCGGAAAGCTTGTGGAAGATCATTCGATAGATACGATCGTAAACTTTGCAGCAGAATCACACGTGGATAATTCTATTTCTGATGCGACGCCGTTCTTGCATACCAATGTTATTGGCACACAGGCGATCATCGAAGTAGTTAAAGCACATCCTCATGTTCGTCTTCTGCACATATCGACGGATGAAGTCTATGGTGATGTCGGTGATGATGACCCCTCTTGTACTGTGAGCGATAAACTGAATCCAAGTAGCCCATACTCAGCAAGTAAAGCAGCAGCAGAGATGTTGGTACTTGCTGCTATTCGTACGTTTGCTATTCAAGCTGTTATTACGAGGTGCACTAATAACTATGGCCCACATCAGGCAGATGAAAAATTTATTCCAACTGTTATTCGCAGCGCCTTAGCCAATCAGCCAATTCCTATTTTTGGCACAGGAAAAAACAAGCGTGACTGGATTCATGTTGGGGATCACTGCGATGCAATCGAAACTATTCTTACAGTGGACTGGAAGTCGGATCAGCGAACGATCTTTAATATCGGTATTGATAGAGAGTTTGAAAATCTTGAAGTGGCAAAGATGATTCTTAATATTTTAGATAAGCCGCATGATCTCATTACACTCGTCGAAGATCGCAAAGGACATGACTGGCGTTATGCAGTGGACTCCTCCGAAACACGAACACTTGGTTGGTCACCTACAATGGATTTTGAAGAGGGGCTAAAGGAAACTATTGCATGGTACAAAGAGAAGTACTCATGAAAATCATCCTAGCCACTGGCATCTACCCTCCAAAAATTGGAGGACCTGCTACGTATTGTTACCAGTTGGCTGATCAATTAACAAAGATAGGTCACGATGTTACAGTCGTGACATATGGCGACAAAGTGGAAAGTGGAAAGTGGAAAGTGCATACCGTATCAGATTCCATTCCTATTGTTCGATGGTTTAAGTATGCAAAGAAGCTTAAAGATGTAGGTGCAGATGCGGACATTGTGTATGCATTCTCTTCAATCAGCTGCGGAGTACCTCTAATGATTTCTGGCTTAAAGAAGCCAAAAAAGGTATTAAGACTCGGTGGAGATTTCTTTTGGGAACGGTATACGGATCGAGGTGGAGGTAAGGGTTTGAGGGATTGGTATCAATCGAATAGCCCGTTGTCGGTTGTCGGTTGTCGGTTGTCAGGGTGGATCTTGAATCGGTTTGATTACATTATTTTTTCTACTGATTTCCAAAAAGATATCTACAAAGATGCTTTCAAGAAATTACCGAAGAGTTCTGTAATAGAAAATGCATTAGCATTGGAACAAGTAGTACCTATAGAACTGCACATAGCAAAAAAGCCATTTCGTATTTTGTTCATGGGTCGGTTTGTAAAATTTAAAAATCTTCCCTTGCTTATCGAGGCAATGACTAGCATCCCCGATGCTTATTTGACACTTGTAGGCTCTGGACCACAGGATGACTTGTTGCGAAAACAGGTAGAGCGTTTAAATATCGAAACACGCGTGCAGTTTGTAGCTCCGCTTTCTGGTAAAGAGAAGTATGACGTCTTTACCAAGCATGACCTCTTAGTGATTCCTTCGCTTACTGATATTAGCCCAAACACAGCATTAGAAGCTCGGTCTACAGGGCTTCCTGTTCTCCTCACACAAGAGACTGGATTAAGTGAACATCTCCGGAAAGGAATAGCTGTGGCAGATTTATCAACATCTGAACATATTGCAGAGGAGATAGGACGCATTCGTGAGGGCTATAACTTTGTTGCCGAGGCAGCATCCAAAAAAATTGAAGGAAGAAGTTGGGGAGAAGTTGCCTTAGAAACAGTAGACCTTTTTGCTACAATTGCTGCCCAATGAAACTTCTCATGATCTCTGGCGATCGCAGCATCCTCCAAGGAAAGATGGGTGCGTTTTGGTATACGTTACAAGAAATGCGTAAGCACTGGGATCGTATTGATATTATCTGCCCACGTGTTCCCGAAGGGTCTTTAGGAATGTCAGAGTCGGGTCATCGATTGGAATCAGATGTAAAAGAAGGTGGAGAGGTATTTTTTCACCCGTGCCCAAAGTCTTTAGTATTTCAGATTCCATGGATCGTTAGTAAGGGGAAGCATCTCATTACAGAACATAAGCATGATGTGATGACTGTGCATGACTACCCACCCTTTTATAATGGTATTGCTGCAAAGAAGCTGTATAAAATAACTAAGATTCCGTATGTCATTGAGGTACATCACATTGTGGGATGGCCAAAGTCTGCGACACTATCAGAATGGATTGGCCGCCAGATGTCATGGTTATATTTGAAGGCAGATGCACAAAAGGCATCAGCAGTGCGTGTAGTAAATCATTCAGTAGAGAAGCAACTGAAGAAGTGGGGAGTGCCAGGGAGGAAGATTGAGAATATTTCTTCATTCTATCTTGATAAAAATATCCTCAGTGCAGTCCATAGACCACCAGTGTCATATGACATCTCTTTTTGCGGAAGACTTGTAGCTAACAAAGGCTTATCTGAACT
>CAVOCY010000017.1:0-20752 GCA_963694385.1 Candidatus Altimarinota bacterium | reverse complement strand
GAGTTAGTGTCCAATACGACTATAATATTTTACATACAATCCTAACCCTAACAACGATATGAAAACATCTAGACTTCTTTCTGTGATTGCAATGGTATCTCTTCCGTTTTCTGTCCATGCATTTACCAATGCAAGCAGTTTGTATAGTGGAGCTGGAGACCCCGTTTCTGTTGGCGATGTTGCGTATACCATAGTCGAACTCAATGGTGGAATATTACATGAGTGGAATGCCGAATCTCCATCAATATTTACTGATCTACCTTCATCGCACAGCAAGTTTGCGTATCTCATGGAAGCAGCCAAAGAAGGCTGGATAGATTGTGGAAGGAAAAGTAGTTGTAACATTCACCCCGATAAGCCAATAACGAGAGGGCATATTGCCTCTATACTCTTAAAAGGTTTTCATGGTTCTGTAGGATGGGCATATATTGGACTGGGTCAGGCTCCGAGTTACCCAGACCTCTCTACTAACCATGAGTTTGCCGAGCACGTTCGTATAGCAGCAGACAGATGCATTCTTACGGCGACTACGTCGGGAAATATTAATCCTGATGGAATAGTTTCGAGAAGTGAAGCAATAGCGTTGACCAACAAAGCGAGCCAAGATGCTCTGCTTTCGTATAACAATGATTGTAAGGCTAAGCCGAAAGATGGTCTTCTCCTTATGATTGGAACCGATAGTGCCTATCGTGCAGTTGAGAAGGGTGATGTATTTGTCCTTGAAGGAACTTCAAGCGACGATAGGGTTCAATCTGCACAGATACATGGAATAAAGCCTAACCAGATTTCATGCGGAGACGAATACATATCAGAATATTCCGTTACATGGTCGTGTACTGCAAACAACACAGGATATGAACCCAGTGTCTTACATTTTACAATCAATAAAGTCACCTATAAAAAGTCTAATACCCTCAGTGTCAAAATCATTCCTTCTACAAAGAGCCCTCCTGCACCTTCAGCTGCATCATCGTCAATTGCAGTGTCTCGAAAACGAACTGATCGCATAGATTTTACCACTGATATTTCCACTATCACAAACATGAACCCGTTCCCCGATCTACCATCGGGTAGTTTAGAAGGAAAGGCAGCAGCAGCATTACGAACTCTTGGTGTCATAGGAGGATATCCAGATGGAGAATTTAAAGGTGATAAACCAGTCAACCGTGCAGAAGCTGCAAAGATGCTTCTTAACGCAAGTCAAACTGCTCAGCCGTACGGTCTCACATATGACATGTTTCCAGATGTCTCCGAGTGGCAGTGGTTCGGTCGCTTTGTTATGACAGCCGCTCACTACAATATTATCAAGGGAAACCCCGATGGCTATTTTCGTCCTGCAAATACCATCAACACTGCCGAATTTTTGAAGATGATTACTCGAGCCTTCAATATTCAAGAGGGAATGTCTCACTCCTATTCCGACGTACCTTCCGATGCGTGGTTTGAGTCTTTTGCTGGTACGGCTGAGAAGTACAACTTGTTCCCCAGAAGATCTAATAAATTGCTTCCTGGAAGTACGTTGAGCCGCTCGGATGTTGCCATAGCTATTTATCAATATTTACTCAATAAGTAGCCGTATAAGAATGGTATCCCCCTAGGACTTTCTATCCATCAGTTGTATTTCCGTTTACCAGTACATCATTAAATGGCTTACTTAAGCCATTAATCAAATATTCTCACGTAGAGTATCTCTCAGCATAACCTTCAACATCTTTCTTCCAACAGTAGTCTTCAGGTATATTTCTCTACGAGTCGCATCACCCTTATTAATGTATGATTCAAGGAATAGTAACTTTAGAGGTCTTCTTGCTTTTGTAGAAATTACACTGCCCTCATTATGGTCTTTCAAACGATTCTTTATATTAGCTGTGTAGCCAACATACAAACCGTTATCTTTTTCACTATGGAGAATGTAGACATGGAACATAGCAGAGCATCATCCTTTGATGAGAATGGATTTACAAGAAAAAAGCCGCAGTAGTAGATCTCGGTGTGCGCACCTCGATCACTACACGGCACTCAGTACTGTTCTTTGGAAATTATTCAAAATCTGTAGGCGGTGCCACGAAGTCTGTGGAGCGAAGCGGAACAGTACTTCGTGGAGCGGGCGAGCGGAATCGAACCGCCGTCATCAGCTTGGAAGGCTGGGATAATAGCCACTATACGACGCCCGCATATGGTTATCTTATTTAATTAGATGCTCTCTGTGAAGTAATTTTCATTACCTTCTCTTCGGATAGAGGTTTCCATGGATGGCAGCTAGAGAGACGCTTTATGATCAGTAGAGATCCAACGAGGACTCCTCGGGTCTCAATAACGTCTTTGCCATACTCAGAGCAAGTAGGTTCATGCCTGCAAAACCCATAGGGATGCCTATGACGCATGGGACCATGGTCTGGCGAAAGCGTAGCTTGATAGATAGAGATCACCAAAGTGATGATTCTACGAGGTATTTGCCAGATGAAAGATCCAATATTGCGCAAGGCGAGAGAGGAATGTAGGCTAAGTGTACATGGAAACAATAGTCACCAGCGCAGATGTTCTCATCTATCTTCAGATCACCGTTGGTGTTCTGCTCGTTATAGTGCTGTATCATCTACTATTTATCACTGTAGATCTTCGCAAGGTATTGCGCAGAATTGAGGGAATTACGAAAGAGGTAGAAAGCATCATCATGAAACCTCTTAGTGCTGCAGATCAAATTCTTGAAGTAATATTAAGTTTTGTAGAGTCACAATCAAAAGAGAAGCCAAAGAAGAAGAAAACTACCAAAAAGAAAAAATAGGGTATGGCAGGCAATACTAAAGAGTCGGATCAAAAAGGTCTTGTTAAGACTATGAGAAGTTTGGATCTTCACATGAAAAAGCTTGCT
The DNA here is from genome assembly GCA_963694385.1 of Candidatus Altimarinota bacterium. GTDB lineage: Bacteria > Patescibacteriota > Gracilibacteria > Peribacterales > Peribacteraceae > UBA2170. The sequence continues at coordinate 17,880 of CAVOCY010000017.1, read as the reverse complement.
GGGTATTACGAACCACATCGCTACCTTTGGATGGGATTTCTCCGCGGTATCGTATACGGACTTGGAATCATCGTTGCCATTGCACTAGTTCTTCCGTTACTCCTTTGGCTTCTTAGTTCAATAGACTGGATACCATTTATAGGAGACATTGTTTCGGATATTGTCCTCCGTATGGAGGGTGCACAACGTCCGTACTAAATAGATTGCTTATCGATAAACACACGGATAAACAGTCTTTTCAACACTTCTACTGATGTTTCCATTAATTCTGATAGCAAGCTGTTTAATCGACGGATCTTTCCATATATCTCATTCAATTTGTGTGCTGACCCAGGCCTTGCAGCAGTAAAGGCTTTGCGACGCACTTGTTTGCGCAGTACTTTAATTTCTTTTTGAATATACTTCCCCAGTTCTTTTCGCATCTCGGCAGTATCAGGAAGGTTAGCTATAGCCTGCGCACGAGTCGAGGCTGTGCCGTCATCACCTTTTCCAGAGCTAGTACCACCTCCTCCACCCATATCACCAGACTTGTCTTCACCCATGCTCTCAGAAACTTTATCCATTAAAGATATGGTTTCGAGCAAGCCATCGAATTTCTCTGGCTGGGTTACGATCAGATTTTTGTTGTCTACTGACTCTGTGTGTAGTGCCTGTTTATCTGGATTAGCGCCACTGGACATAGATCTATTGTCTCATGTTTTAGCAAAAAAATCAATGTCGAATGGGCGATTGGCCTACGAATTCCTTGTTGTTTGCGGTATTCTCGTCTTATGAGTGATCAGACAATATTCCATAAAATCATTGCAGGAGAGATTCCATCAGAAAAAGTCTTTGAGACCGATGAAGTCTTAGGGTTTAAAGATATTAATCCAAAGGCCCCGACGCATATTCTTTTTGTTGCCAAGAAAGAGGAGCACTTTGTTTCATCAATAATTGATATTACAGATGAGACGCAGCATGTTCCGTGCATGCTTATTCGCGCTGCTCAGGAGTTTGCAAAAGCTCAAGGTCTAGGCGGATACAAGCTGACATTTCATTGCGGTACAGGTGGAGGGCAAGAGGTTTTCTACTTACATCTGCACCTCTTGAGTAATACAGAATTATGAATTAAGAATTACGATTGCTCATAATTCTAGTTTGAAAATCCTGCAGCTTCTGCTTCTTTTTCGTCCTTAAAGAAGACACGGTTCTCTTCTTTGATCTTCTTGCCTGCAGCAGAGTCTGATACGTAGTACTTTTTACCAGTCTTAGAAGCAACGAAAGCTGCTTCTGGAGCATCACCAACATCAAGGCTCATTTGTGGAGCCTCTTCAGGCTTCTCTTCTTTCTTTGCCTTCTTGTCGGCCGTAGCCTTGGCGGAGGCTGATGGTTTTTCTTCCTTCTCTTCTTTTTCTTTCTTCTTCTCTTCCTCTGCAGCTTGTTCTGCCTTTATGCGAGCGAGAGTTTCTTTATCAATAGGGAGTAATGCTTTTACAGAGAGACCGATGCGGCGCTCATCAATATCAATATTTATTACCTGTGCATCGACTTTCTGACCAATAGTTAGTGCGTCTGAAGGGTCTTCTACCTTGGTGTGTGCAAGCTCTGTAAGGTGCACGAGACCGTTGATATCCTGCTCTAGGCGAAGGAATGCTCCGTAGTCTGCAAAGCGAACTACTGTTCCTTGTACCTGCTTACCTACAGGGTACCTTTCTGCGATCTCTTCCCATGGGTCTGTAGCAAGTTGCTTAATAGAGAGGCTTAGCTTATCTCCTTCGAGGCCAATGATCTTTACACGTACCTTATCTCCTACGTGTGCATGCTCGGATGGATTCTTTACGTGTCCCCAAGCAATTTCTGAGATGTGTACGAGTCCTTCCAATCCATCAAAGGCTACAAAGACTCCAAACTTCACGATTCCAGTAACTAGACCATCCTTCTCATCACTAATGGTAAGAGACTCTAACGCCTTAGACCGCTCTTCGGCCATAGCAGAGCGCTCTGATACAACGATCTTTCCAGCTTCTTCATCCATTGTAATAATCTTTACAGTAAACGTGTGACCGATGTACTTAGCTAACCTAGAGATAATCTCGCTACTGTCTGCATTGTTTACACGAGGGTAGTGTATAGGGGCCAGTTGGCTTACTGGCAAGAATGTACGGATACCATCGATGTTTGCAAGAAGACCTCCCTTGTTTGCCTCTTGAGCTGAGAACTTCATTGTTCCATCAGTATCAACAAGTTCGTGGAACCTGTCCCATGCCTTTTGCTGACTCGCCATACGGAGACTGAGCACAATCATTCCTTCATCGTTTTCTTCCTCGAGAACAAGAGCCATCACCTCGTCTCCAATGTGAAGATCTTTAAAGGTGTTAAACGAATCACGGAGCTCTCTTCCAGAAACAATACCAACGGCAATACCGTTAATATCAATAAGGAGTTTGTTCTTTCCACGGAAGACTACTTTTCCATCTACAGATTCTCCAGGGAGTACTCTAAGAGGCTCTGGGGCGTTCTCCAGAAGCTTGTCCATAAGGTCTGATTTTTGTGCAGTTGCATTAGCCATAGTAAATAGGTGGTGCAAGTGGGAGAAAGTAGAGAGAGGTTTCCGGTTGCCCTTGCACGAGCAACAAGCCAGAATTCGTGTCTACTGTCCCAGTTTGGCTTAACTTGGTCAACTATATTGCCTATTTACTTACATTACATCTGAAGAGGCGCTGTGTTGAGATTCTTTGGAAGTTTCTGCTCTTGGCTTGTTTTAGGGTTGTAGATCTCGTAATACAGTTCGATAAGCTCCATAGTTGTCAGCCTGCGTGTAGAGAGGCCAATATTACGTAATCCTGCATCTACAAGGTTGATACGATCTTTCAGCTTCGCTGCCTTCTTGTTAAAGTATTTGCGGTGGTGGGAAATCTTGGATGAAGAATCATCAATACCAATCCAAGAGAAAAATTGTGCAAGAGGGGATTTCTTTTCCTCAGTATCATCCAGAGGAACAACTACGAGGAATCGTTTTTGCATAATATCTGCTACCTCTACGATTTTTTCTACGAATAATCCATAGGATTCGGTCTGCTCTCTTAGTAGATCATTTTCTTGAGCGATAGCTTTTTGCCGAATCTGTTCGATGTATGGGTCGATGTTTACTTTCGTAGATCGTATAACGATTTGAAGAGGGAAGGTAAGCGTGTTAATAAACGCTTCGTAACCCGCGATAATACCTTGCTGCTCTGTTTCACTCTTCAGGCTAAAGTTGAGGGTTTCTACTTCGAGTACAGCACGCAATCCTCCCTTTTTAAGGAGTACTGTATCGTTTCGAATCTCAGAGATGGGCACAAAGCGTTGGGTAGCCATCTTTTTGTTTCGAGACGTACGCTTCCGGACTGTGCTATCTTTTTTTTCAGGCATGGGAAGGTGGGGGGGTAATATCTCGCATGAGGTTTCCTCCAATAGATCCAGTGTTCTTTTCTGGCGCAGCGATGTCATCTACAGGCTTCTTTCGTTTTTCTGCCTTAATGCGATCACGTTTTACTGGCTTTTGTACTCCTGGAGTTTCAGCTGCTTGCCCTTCTTCTTCACTAGGACCCTGGTCGAGTAGGCGGCTAAGCTCTTCGAGTTGCGTGTCTCCTTTTTGCTTCTCTTTCTTTTGCATTTGAGAGTTGTCTTTTTTTGGTGCTTTGGTAACAATATTAACGTAAATACCTTGTCTAGGCATCCACATACGTTTTGACGGCTTATCCAGCTTTTCTATTGAAAGCAAACAAATACGTAGTAGTGAGATACCGTTAATTTTTACAAATGCAAATACCACTCCAACAAGTGTTGGAGACCAAGCAATAGCAGTCTGTACCCCAGACACCATTCCACTTGATTTCATCATTGCCCAAATCGCATAACTAATACCCGCTGAGATTATTATGATCATGATCTGACGTAGCGTTATAGGACCGATAATTCGGTCTTCTACGTATACGTTTTGCGGGATTTTGACGGGATCTATAGCCATGGATATTTGTTTAGATAATTCTTATTATTTTACCACAAAATTGTGTTTTGTGGGAGGTGGGGAGAGTTGCTTAATTCTCTATATGTTTCTTTATACTCCCTTTACCTCTTTTTCAACTTCTTCAACTTTAACAGCTAGTCTTGACTTCCGCTCTCCGTGGAGGAAATCTAGCGTATCCTTTCCTTTTTTGACTATGCGAATGATATCACCTTCCTCGAAGATTCCTTTGAGGATATGTTCAGCAATTTCATCTTCTACTTTGTCTTGAATAACACGTCGTACAGGCCTAGCTCCGTACTCTGGGTCAAATCCGAGTTCTCCCAAAAGGTTGATCGCCTTCTGGTCTACCTCGAGAAAGAATCCATTTTCCTTCAAACGTCCTTCTAACATATCAAGATGCATCTTTACGATCTTGCGGATGGAGTGTTGGTCGAGAGCGTTAAAGACCATGATGTGATCGATACGGTTGATAAACTCTGGACGCAAATGTCCTTTTAGCTCAGTAATAACTTCTTTACACTTCTCTTCGTATGCTTTTTCTTCTGCTAGAGCATCTTCTTCTAGTTTGAATCCAATTTTTGCTGCTTGCTTTGTAAGTTTTTCTGCACCGATGTTACTGGTCATTACGATGATCGTATTGCTGAAGTCCACTTTCTTTCCTGTGGCATCAGTAAGGACACCGTCTTCGAGAATCTGTAGAAGAATGTTGAAGAATTCTGGGTGTGCTTTTTCGATCTCATCAAAGAGCACTACGGAGTATGGCTTGCGACGAACAGCTTCTGTTAGCTGGCCACCTTCCTCGTATCCAACGTATCCTGCTGTAGCTCCTACAAGACGGGAGACGTTGTGCTTCTCCATAAATTCGGACATATCGATTTTAATCAGCGCATCTTCACGGTTGAAAATCTCGGATGCAATTGTGCGTACCAGTTCTGTTTTTCCGACTCCAGTAGGACCCAAGAAAAGAAACGAACCAGTAGGACGCTTTTGGTCACCGATACCGATACGACTACGCCTAATTGCACGAGCCACCTTCTTAATGGCATCATCCTGACCCACTACATGCTTACGCATGATCATTTCGAGGTTCTGGAGCTTCTTGCGGTCAGACTTGAGGAGTCGTGTTACAGGAATACCAGTCATGCGACCAATAACGTGTGCGATATCATCACTATCAATTTTTAGTGGCGTGCGTTTGTCACCATCAATAGCTGCACGTATTTCACCAATCTTCTCCTGGAGAACTTGCTGCTCTTGTTTGAGCTTAAGTGCTGTGTGATATTTTTGCTCTTTTACAGCGGACTGCTGTTTTGCAACAAGCTTTTCTAGCTTATCTTCGAACTTTTTGAGTTCGGGGTTTTCATCCATTGCCTGCAGACTTCGACCTGCAGCTGCCTCATCGAGAACATCAATAGCTTTGTCTGGAAGGAATCGTTCGGAGATGTAGCGCTTACTCATGGTAACAGCAGCTTCTAGTGCATCATCTGTAATTTCTAGATTGTGAAATTCTTCGAACCCTTTGCGAATACCCTTTAAGATTTGAACAGAGTCTTCGCTGCTTGGCTCCGGAACAGAGATGGACTGGAAGCGTCTTTCGAGCGCGCGGTCTTTTTCTATAGTTCTGTACTCGTCGAGTGTAGTTGCTCCAATAACTTGAATGGCACCACGAGAGAGAGCTGGCTTTAGGATATTTGCTGCGTCGAGTGACCCTTCTGCAGACCCTGCTCCAACAACTGTGTGGATCTCATCAATAAAGAGAATGATTTCATTTTCGCTTTGTAGAGCCTCTTTGATGATGTCATCAAAGCGCTGCTCGAATTCACCACGGTACTTTGTCCCTGCAATGAGTGACCCCATATTTAGTACGAGCACTCGTTTGTTCATAAGAGTTGAAGGAACATTGCCTTCAAAAATACGCTGAGCAAGCCCTTCGATAATTGCGGTTTTACCGACACCAGGTTCTCCAATAAGAACGGGGTTGTTTTTTGTCTTACGATTGAGGATGTGCACTACTCGTTCGATTTCTTCGTCACGTCCAATAATAGGATCAATCTTATTTTCTTTTGCGCGAATAATGAGGTCATCAGTAAAGTAATCCAATACTGGTGTTTTACTTTTACCATCAGCCTTCTGTTTTTTGAGTGCTTCTGGATCTGCAGAGACCATGCCATTTTGCATTCCTACAATTGCTCCTTGGAGACCTTGGAAGAATGACTCCAATGACTGTTCCATGTTGCGCCCTTGTGATTTGAATTGTGAGATTTGTCCAAACATTTCCTCAACATGCATTTTAAGATCTTCTGGTTCTACTTGCATTTGTTCTAGAAGAATTGTCGCAGCGTTCTTTCCGGTGCTAACGAGTGAGTGCAAGAGGTGCTCTGTTCCTACATTTGCATGACGGAACTTGTGAGCGGTAATAACACTCTGTTCTATAACATTATGAAGGTAGGTAGAGAGACCATGCTTGATGTGCTTTCCTTCTACACTCGGTGTCTTCATCGACTTCATTAAGATGCGTACGTTTTCCTGTGTTACTCCTGCACCGGTAAAGATAGAGAATCCTAGAGATTTAGGAATACTAAGGAGGCCAAGCAAGAGATGCTCGGATCCAATGTAATCACTCTTCATAGTTTTTGCTTCTTGCTCTGCAATTTGAAGTGCAAGTTTAGCGTTGGGAGTAAAGCGATCGAAAGGGTGCATGTGAGGAGAGGAAAGTGGAAAACGGAAAGTGAACGTTGAATCCGTATTCGTATTAGCAGTCTACTATTTCGAGTGCTAACTGTCGATCAAGGTTCCGATTATTTTACCAAAAAAAACCACAACCTGATAGTTACAGAAATAGGCTAAATGTAGTGAATTACATCATTGCAAATTATTATTTGCTCTATCCACTTTCTACTTTCCTCTATCCACTTATTTCTTCCCTCCCATACGCCAATCTTCGAGGAAGATGGTAATAAGCGTTGTAGTAGGGACTGCGAGCATGATTCCAAGGATAGGATGCACTGTATTTGGGAAGCTAACACCAACAAGCATGGCGAAAAGAATTGCAATAGGGGAAAGACCAACAGCACGTTTCATAATCAAAGGTACTAGCAAGTTGTTTTCGCACCATTGAATGATGTAGTACACACCCATAGTCACCATACCCATAACGAATCCTCCTTGTGTAAAGGCAATAAGTACCGCAGGGACAGCAGCGATAAATGGACCTATAGCAGGAATAAACTCACAGATACCAGCAAGAACAGCCAAGGTTAGTGCGTATGGCATGCGTAGGATAAGCAAGGCAACGAGGGTAAGTGCGAAGATAGTAAGCATCAATAGAAGCTCTCCTCGGGCCCACTGGCCAATCTTTGAGTGCATCGCTTCGAACTTGTTGTCGAGATAAATACGGTAGTTTGCAGGGAAGAAAGAGCGGAGCCATTGTATGATCCCTTCTTTTTCTATCTGCATAAAGAATGCAAGTACCAATACGATTACCATGTTAAGGAAGAATCCTACGACACTACCTGCTACACGTGTAGCAAAGCGCACTCCTCCTTGTGCTGCAGAGGAAAGACTTTGTCCAAACTGTGCTAGAGCATCCGTAAACTGGTTGATGTTGAGATTCTGTAATGTTGATTTTACGAAACCAGTTAACCGGAAGTTTACGTCATCTTTAACAAGAGGAAGATCAATTCGTGGATTACTAAGGAATGCGTCTACTTCTGCAGAGATGATGATGGCAATACCCTGTATTTGCTCTGCAATAATAGGAATAAAGGACAGTAGCAAAAATAGCAGGATAAATATGGCAAAGAAGTAGTGCACTAAGATTGCAATCCCTCTTGGAAATCCATGACGCTGCATCTTATCGACACTAGGGTCGATGACCGCTGCGATAAATGTTGCCAAGAATAAAAGAATAAGCTTATCGCGTAGGTGATATACCAGAACGGTACCCGCAGCGATTGCAAGAATACCAAAGGTAGCTCGTACCACACTCTGTACAGAGATATGCATTACTATTTCATCATGCCTTTTTGCTATAGCTGGTCTTTGTACTGCTCTTTTTGTCTTTTCATTCTTACCTCCTTTTGCTTTTTGCAGTATGTGTTGTGCCTTCTTACCGATGACACGGATGGAGGTAAAAGCGTTTGGTTGTTTTTTAGCAGGCATGATAGAGGGGGTTAGCCACCGATGGCAGAAATAATGAAGTCCATGATAAAGAAAGACGTTGCTGCCATGATGAATCCAATGATAGCCCATGTTAGCCTATTTTTACCAGACTCACTACTTCCACCTGGCAAACTTCCAATTACTATTTCATATCCAGAAAACACAATCATGATCATGCAAAGACCTGCAGAAAAAGCAAAAACAAATTGAATAGTATGGGCGATAAATCCTGGTAAACATTCCCCTGCGTTAATATATCCAGTTTCAAAATTACATCCTGCAACACTCCCATCTATCAAGGATGGGGTACTTCGCGCTTTTGCAATAGGAATGAGAATAGATGCGAGAGAGATGTTCATTGGGACTATGTTGCCATGGAATGCATTCTCGGAGACTCTTTCTGGCTTTACAAAGCCATATATTGTTATACTTTGTCTCGATGGCATTTTCTTGGAAAACCTATCCTCGGCCACTACTCTGCCTTGCGCCTATGGCAGGTGTTACAGATGCTTCGTATAGACAGTTGATAAAAAAGCTCGCTCCAGAAACAATTGTTTATACAGAATTCTTAAGTACGGATGCAATTCACTATGGTGCCAAGAAGACAATGCAGGAGTTAGAGTTTGATAAAGAAGTAGAATACCCATTTATTGTTCAGGTATTTGGCAAAGATCCAGAGCACTTTCTCTCTGCTGCTAAGGTGATACAAGAGATGGGTGCAGATGGAATAGATATCAATATGGGATGTCCAGCTGCGAAGGTGGTATCAAGTTGCCACGGGTCAGCTCTTCTAAAGAATGCAGACCTTGCAAAGCGGCTAGTAGAAGCAACTACCAAAGAAGTTTCTATCCCTGTAAGTGTAAAGACGCGCCTTGGTTGGGATTGTACTGATGATCTCATTCCTTTTTGCAAAGGACTTGTAGACGCAGGTGCACAGGCACTTGCGATTCATGGAAGGACTTATGAGGGAAAATTTGGTGGAGATGCAGACTGGGATCCTATTTACGAATTAAAGGAGAATGTATCAGTTCCTGTTATTGGAAATGGAGACATCAGCTGTGCGCAGGATGCCATCGATAAGATAAAAAATCTTGATGGTGTCATGGTGGGCAGAGGAACATTTGGAAACCCATGGGTCATGAAAGACATTGCTGATGCGTTAATACATGGAAAAGAACCTGGAGAACCTACAGTCAAAACCATTAGCTTTGCAGAAAAGATTCCGTTTATCATCGAACACTGCAATCTTGCAGTGAAGGTAAAGGGGCAAAAGAGGGGAATGCTGGAGATGCGCAGACACCTTGCCAGTTACGTCAAAGCTATCGACGGAGCATCAGAGTTACGTGCACGTCTTGTGCGCGTAGAGAGTGTCGAAGAGGTAGAACGTATTCTTCTTTAGAGTTGAACCTTTATCCCCGGTCCCATACTTGGGCTGATAGAAATAGTCTTGATGTACTCACCTTTGATACCGGCAGGCTGTTCGTCTTTAATTGCCTGAAGGATTACTTCGAGGTTTTCTTTCAGCTTGTCTGCACCAAAGGATACTTTACCGAATACGGTGTGGATGATTCCTTGCTTGTCCATCTTACATTCGATGCGACCCTTTTTAAGTTCATCAATTGCTTTTGCAAAGTCTGGAGTAACAGTACCAGCTTTTGGATTTGGCATAAGACCTCTCTGTCCGAGAGTCTTGGCTACTTTTCCAAGGCTTTTCATTACGTCTGGAGTTGCAACAGCGATATCAAACTCAATCTTCTCTTGCTCTACAGCAGCGAGTAGCTCTGTAATACCAGCGATATCAGCACCTGCTTTTTTGGCTGCATCTGCTTGGTCGTCTGCGACGAATGCCGCGATACGAACCTTCTTCCCTGTTCCGTGTGGAAGTGCCACTGTTGTACGTACGAGTTGGTCTGCTTGAGTAGTATCTGCATTGATTCTGATGTGTAGTTCTGCAGTACTATCAAATTTGGTTGTGCTTACTTTTGTCAGTAAATCAGTAGCTTCTTCTACGGTGTACACTTTTTCTGGATCAACGAGTTTGAGTGAATTCTCGTACTTCTTACCGTGCATACGAGCAATTGGAGATTGTTTAGCCATGAGAGTGGGGGGGATGTGGTTCTAACGACCCTAGGGGTCTCCCACAAGTAAAGTAGCGATACTTTGAGGTATACTGTTTGTTTGTGCAAGAAAAAAGGCTTCTACTTACGCTTTTTCTTGGTTGTACGCTTTTTTGCCTTCGGCCTAGGTGTAGAAGAGCGAGCTGGAGCACCTGATACCTGAAGCGCTTTCATAAGCTCCCAATCTTGGTTCCCTTTGGTACACCAACTAAGGAGCATTCCATAGAGAAGAAGAACGAATGGAGTCACCCACCAGCCTGGCTGGAAGGATGCCAATACGATACTTAGGAAGATGGATAGACCAGAAAGTAGTGCGATGAGGTTTCCAATAATCTTAATTGCCGTCATGTAGATTGCTTCTGTGACAGACTTGGATGCGCTGTCGAGTCCGCGAACTGCTTGATCTTGAACAAGAAAGAGCAATCCACCACAGGCGAATACTAAGAGAAGTGCGATGTAGGTGCGACCAGTGAAGGCGATACCTGCAAAGACAGAAAACACTGTTGGCAATGCACCAATAGTCATCAGTAATACTGATACGGCATGCATAAGGTAACAGTAGATAGCTTCGCCTACGTGTCGTGGCTTAGCTCCTGGTACGCTCATACTTGCGAGGAATAGTACTGCTAGAAAGAAGATGGTCATCAGCGGAAGCACGAGACCATAGAAGGATCCAATGAATCCTAAAATTGTTGAGAGAGGGTTTTCAACCATAATAACTGTAAGGAAGGGTGCGAGTAGATTACGGCTTATGCAGAAAATGTGCACATTAAAGACATTGCACTTTTTACAAGAAATGCTGCAGTATGTATTATTCTATTGTAACTCCCATGCTTCTAGCAGTCCCTGCGATAATCTCCATAGCACCCTCAACGTCTATTGCGTTAAGGTCAGGCATCTTTGCTTCTGCGATTTCTTTTAGCTGAGAGCGGGTGAGCTTTCCTACTTTGCTCTTGTTTGGTTCACCACTTCCTTTCTTAAGTTTTGCTTTCTCGATGATCATGGCAGCAGCAGGTGGCTGTTTCAGTTCAAACTCGAAGCTACGGTCGTCGTATACCTTAATAACAATAGGAATAAGCTGACCTTGCTTGTCTGCTGTACGGTCGTTGAATTGTGTGCAGAATGCATTGATATCAACACCAGCCTGTCCGAGAACAGGACCGAGTGGCGGAGCAGGGTTTGCCTGTCCTCCACGAGCTTGTGCCTTTATAACTTTGGTTACTTTTTTTGCCATTGCCGAGGCAGTTTACGAATGTGAGGGGGTGTGGTCAAATGGAAACTACTTCTATTTCGTTAAATCTTCGATTAAATTGAATATTTTATCAGAGGAGCCTTCTGCAATGTGAAATTCATACAATCGTTCTCGTACACGCACGAAAACCACTCTTTCTGGCAGAATTCCTGCATCTAGGAAGGTAAGGAGGTTTCTTGTAGGGTGATTTTCTCTTCGTTGAGTTTCATCCAGTAGATCTTGTACTTCTGGTGTAAAAGCAGAATGAAGGGCTTCTTTGAGGACTAGATAGTGTTTTTTGACATGAGGAGAGCTAATCCACCCAATTGCCCCTGCTCTGTCTCCATCTATAAGAAGGGCTTTGGCTGTAAGGGTGTCTGAGCTTTTGCCTACTACAGGTGAGAGAATAAATTTCTCTCGTGTATCACTAAACGTAAATGAGTTGCTGATCAGACTTTCTAGAACATCAGGACCAGTTGCTTTGCGAACTCCTCCTGTAGGTTCAATCGTTGTTGTTGGCTGTGTTTTTGCAGGGATCTCCTGAGCGACTTCTGCTTTTTTTGGCAATCCTTCTAGCAGTGCAGCATCTGCAACTCCAAGAAGTATCATCAAGGTTAGTAGGCCAGAAGTAACTTTCATCTTCTCATTCATTGGATATGATTGTACATCGTTCTCTGCTATTATCCACCTCCCATGGCAATCAAGCGACAAAAAAGAAAGGAACCGGCAGTAGAGGCTGCGCAATCGCCAAGTGAGAGTGAGACTTTCGAAATTACACTTCGTCCAAAACACTTACATGAGTACATAGGACAAAGTGCTATTAAAGAGCACCTTATTGTTCATATTGAAGCAGCAAAGAGGCGTAATGAATCATTGGGACATTCCGTATTGCACGGCCCTCCAGGACTCGGAAAAACTACGCTCGCAAATATTATTGCGCGTGAGATGGGTTCGCAGATTCGTATAACTTCTGGGCCTGCAATAGAAAAACCCGGAGACCTTGCGTCACTCTTAAGTAATTTAGAAGAAGGAGATGTGTTGTTTATCGATGAGATTCATCGCATGCGACCTGCAATAGAAGAGGTGCTTTATAGTGCGATGGAAGACTTTGCATTGGACCTTGTTATCGGTAAGGGGCCAGCAGCAAGGTCGATGCGATTGGAACTTAAGCCATTCACGCTTGTTGGTGCCACTACAAAGATTGGTTCAATAAGTGCTCCACTGCGCGATCGCTTTACGCATAACTTCAAATTGAATTTCTACAATGATATTGAGATGGAGCAGATCGTAGAGCGCACTGCTGGGATCTTGGAGGTGGCAATGCAAACAGGAGCTGCACATCTCGTAGCAAAATCTTGTCGTTCTACTCCACGTATAGCGAATCGATTGGTACGGTCTATCAGAGACTTTGCTCAAGTAAGCGATGAAACAACTGTAAGTAAAGATCGTGTAGTTACAACGCTTGGAAAGTTGGGGATTGATGATAAGGGATTAGATCACACAGACCGTGAGATACTGCGAACGATTGTAGAAAAATTTAGAGGAGGACCTGTTGGAGTTTCTACTCTTGCAGCAGCAACCGCAGAAGAGATAGATACATTAGAAGATGTCTATGAGCCATATCTTATGCAGTGTGGGTACTTACAGCGCACATCTAAAGGACGTATAGTGACAGCGCTTGGATATGCTCTTCTTGGAATCGAGCTTTCGAAAGATGCGCAGCAGAAGATGTTTGGGTAAGATAGATCTATGAGTCCACAAACATATGGAATAATTATCGGAGGAATACTACCGGCCCTTATATTTGGTATGACGAATGCAATGGTAAAAGCCAGCACCGAAAAAGGCATTTCTATTCCGCTCTATATTATCTGCACAGGAGGTGCGACGTTACTTGTAGGCCTCATTATGTTGTTTGTTATGCGTGATATGAAAATTACCATGGCGTCAGGTGGATATGCATTCGGGGCAGGTGCATTGTGGGCACTTGCAATCTCTGGAGTAATGATTGCTCTACAAAATTATAATGCTTCCATCAGCGTTCTTGCTCCACTCTATAATACAAATACTCTTATTACTGTGGCTTTGGGATTGTGGTTATTTTCTGAATGGCAGGTGGTTAAAGTCCCGCAGTTGCTTCTTGGTTCTTTGCTGATTGTTATTGGTGGAGTGGTGGTTGCAAGGGCTTAATGATCTTGTATGACATTGTATGGCATTTGTCATACAGAAGTTATTTCTCTTTGCTACTTTTGAAAGATCAAAAGTAACCAAAAATCTTTGCCACTGATGTGAACGAAGCAATAGCAAGAGGACTGCTGAGTCATCTTCGTTCACACTACAGTGGCAGACGAGGTCTTTCATCATATGGTCTTTATATACCAAGTAATTCATAAGCGCTCGCTTGAGGGAGGGTAATGGGGGTTTGGGGGAGCTAGGGAACCGAATGAGGTTCCCTGGTCCCACAAGAAGAAAACAAAGTAAGAAGACTCTGTTTTATAGGAAAAGCAGCAAAGAGAAGAGCTTATAATTTTGAAACAGCTTCTTTAATCTGCTTTTCAAACTGTCTCCGAGAAAATTCTTTTGCTCTGTTTTTGCAATTTTCAACAGCAAAATTCTTAGCATCAAATGTTTCGAGGACATTCATCAGAGATTGCACGTTTTGTTCATCAAAAAATGTACCAGTTTTTCCTTCGATGATTGTTTCTAGTGCACCTCCTCCTCTAAAGGCGATTACTGGTGTTCCACAAGAGGCAGCTTCTAGTGGGACCAATCCAAAGTCTTCCTGTCCTGGGAAGATCACTGCAGTTGCATCTGCATATAAGTCTCCCAGTTCATTATACTCTCTGTATCCGTAGAATTCTATTGTTGGACCAGCCATACGCTCAAGTTGTTTTTTGTATGGTCCTTCTCCAACAATTTTTAGTGGAAGGTTGAGTGCGTTGCAGCCTTCTATCGCTAGGTCGATATTTTTATAAGAGACCAGCGTAGAAACGATCAGAAAATACTTTGATGTTTCTCTCTCGGCACCACCAAAAGATTTCTGAAACCAAAAGTCATCAATAGGTGGATACACCACGCTACTTTCTTTGCGCCAATACAGTTCTATTCGCCTTTGGACATCTTTGGATGCTGCAAGTATCTTGTCTGCCCTGCTGGCAGCTTCGCTGTCCCAAGTGCGAAGCTTGTGGAATGTGTGCTCTAGATGTTTCTTCTTCAATGGCCCCAGCATTCCTTTTGATGCTTTCTCTGTGACGTCGTGTGTTCTGTCCCAAAGATATCTAGCAGGAGCATGAATGTATGTCAGATGCTTAGGGTTACCGTTGGTAATGATCCCGTGGGCAAAGGCTGATGAGGTAGAAATCACTAGATCAAACTCCGAAAAATCCAAAGATTCGATCATCTTTGGGAAGGCTTTCAAGTACAGATGATGGTTATATTTTAGATTCGGTGGAAGGAGATTATGAAGAGCAGGGGATGCGGGTGTTCGAATTTTCTCTTTGGGAAACCAGTCTCCAAGCTTCTTCTCATTGTACAAAAGTGTGTATATAGGGGCCTCTGGGTACATTTCTGCCAATATGCGTAGTACCCGCTCGGCACCACCACGCATAGTAAGAAGTTCATGGACTAGGGCAATTTTCATAGATTGGTGGGTCGGGTGGGGATCGAACCCACGGCCAAAAGGTTAAAAGCCTTCTGCTCTACCACTGAGCTACCGACCCAAGTACTGAAATTGTAGTGAGGAAGCGGCTAAGAGACAATCAAAATCCATCTATTACCTAATAGCTATAAGCTATAAGCTAGTTCTATGCATCACTTTTTCTATCTAGCACGGTGCGCAGATGAGTCCCTGTATGCAGGGACGTGTA
The DNA here is from genome assembly GCA_963694385.1 of Candidatus Altimarinota bacterium. Classification (GTDB taxonomy): domain Bacteria; phylum Patescibacteriota; class Gracilibacteria; order Peribacterales; family Peribacteraceae; genus UBA2170. Next base: position 2,517 of record CAVOCY010000017.1, on the reverse strand, counting down.
TCGATCTTACTAAGCGTGAGGCAAAACATAACAGTGGCACAGGGTCTAAGTACACACGCAGTCGCTTGCCGGTGAAGTTTATATATCACGAAGAGTTCGAGACGCTCGGCGAGGCACGCAGCAGAGAAGCACTCGTCAAACAGATGTCGCGAGAACAGAAAGAAAAACTACTTGGTTGATGCATTCATTTTCTTCCACAGCATTCCAACTCCGCTTAAGTAAACGACATAGGTAAGCACTTCGATGAGACTTGGGTTTCCGTTATATCCAAAGACACCTTTGAGGAGCCCTCCGAAGGCACCTTGCTCATTAATCAGGTGATTTGTGTCCCACAGATGTTCGATCATGATTGGAATCAAGCTTGCTTCTTGTAGTTCGTGTACTGCATGTGCAATAAGACCCGCTGCAAAAAACATCAATAGTATTCCGGTAAATTGGAAGAAGCGACTAAGAGAGAACCATGTCATCATTCCTCTAAAGAGTAGCCATGCAGCACTAACCGCTAATACCATTCCTGCAATAGCACCGTAGTGTGTCGTAGCATTTTCTGATTGCATAAATGCAGCTTGCAAGAAGATCACAGTCTCAATTCCCTCGCGAAGGATACTTGTGTAGACCAATAAGAAGAGGCTAATCAGTGCCCCTGTTTCTAAGTGAATGTGCATCTTTTTCTCTATACCTTCTTGCATGTATTTGCCCTGTGTCGCTAGCCATACCACCATCCATGTAATCAGTCCCGCTGCAACGAGCATCGTTATTCCTTCGTAGATCTTCTCCGCCCTACCTTCAAACCCGCTTGTAAATTTTATAATAAGAAATCCTGTAATTACAGAAGTGAGTATTCCTGCAGCAACCCCTGCCCAGATAATAGGGTTACGATCTCTGTTTTGTGTCCTATTAAGAAATGCCAGCATGATGCCGACAATCAAGGAAGCTTCAAGGGTTTCTCGTAAGGTGATGAGTAGTGCTACCATTGCGATCGGAAGATTACCATTTTACAATAAGATTGTCGCCACTTAAATGGTATTCTTTTAGTATGATTGATAGCCACTGCCATCTAGCAGACCCCAAGTTTGAAACAGATCTTTCTGAAGTTTTGCAGCGTGCAGCTACTGTTGGAGTTGATCGATTTATAGCAATTGCAGATACTATTGAAGAAGGGGAGAAGTGTCTGATACTTGCTGATAAACATGATCAAATTTTTTGTACAATGGGAGTACATCCGCACATGGCAAGTACGTGGAATATAGAAGAGGGAAGATCAGTAATTACAGAGGCTGCAAAACATGAGAAGATGGTTGCTGTTGGAGAGATTGGATTGGATTATCATTACATGAACTCCTCAAAAGAAGATCAGATCAGAGCATTTAGAGATCAGATAGAAATTGCAAAAGAGCTTTGTCTTCCTATCGTCACGCATAATCGTGATTCGATAGAGGATTATCTAGAGATCATCAGAGATCTAGAGCCACCTAGTCTTGTATTACATTGTCATACAGAGAAGTGGGAGGACACAGTAGAGTTTATCGATAGAGGATACTTGTTCGGATTCACAGGCATTGCAACGTATCCGAAATCTGAGGAGATCAGAAATACTATTAAGCAGTGTCCGTTGGAGCAGATGATGGTTGAGACGGATGCACCGTATTTAGCGCCGGAAGGATACAGAGGAAAGCGTTGCGAGCCTGCATATGTCATCGAAGTGGCGAAGCTAATTGCTGATATCAAAGGCATCTCGTATGAGGAGGTAGATAAGGCTACAACAAGCAATGCAGAGAAGTTTTATGGATTATAGATTGCGAAATTTGTCGAATATGACTAGGATTTTCGGCACATGCGGATGTAGCTCAGTTGGCTAGAGCGTCGCCTTGCCATGGCGAAGGTCGCGAGTTCGAATCTCGTCATCCGCTCCAACCTTCGCACAGCGAAGGTGGGCCATTCCTTTCCACTAGACATTGCAGTATATGTGCAAATGTTTTATAATAGTATGATTTTGCTAAGTTGTCTTAACTATTCAAGCTCTAGGAGTCGATTCTAAGTTAAATTTCTGGTATAATCATCTGATGTATCAAAAGAAACACCTATACATAGTTCTTGGAATAAGCAGTGCTCTCGCATTTGTTTTCGTTGCTATTTCTGGATTTGCTAGTACGGCAAATACTCCTGCGTCGGTCCTCTATGCCAGTGGGAGTGGGGGGACAACAGGGGGGACATCAGGAGGTGGAATCGGTACAAGTGGTGGAAATAGTGGTGGTGATACCTTTGGTGGAACAGTAGGAGGGGTAACTGGTGGTACCTTTGGTGGTACCTTTGGTGGAATTATCGGAGGTGGTGGCGTAGGTATAGTAAGTACTGGCGGCGGCGGTGGTTCTGCGGTAAGACCTAGTGCAGGTAAAGCTCCACCAGGAACATGTGCATCTCAGGATGAAGATGGGAATACTATTAAGCGAACTTGTGTTCCATTGGTTCAGCCCTTAGGAGGTAGAAATCGAATAGAGGTAAGGCCAGGAGTGCAGA
>CAVOCY010000016.1:0-21702 GCA_963694385.1 Candidatus Altimarinota bacterium | reverse complement strand
GCCTACGCTGCACTTCAGAATGCGTTTGATCATGAGGTCAGTGGAAGTGATAGATCTCTTACTGTCCTTACAGAAGATCTTGAAGCCCAAGGTATAGAAGTTTTTGATGGTCAAGATGGGTCTAACCTCCCAGAGGATGCAGACCTTTTTGTTTATTCCGAAGCAATTCCTAAGGATGCTCCAGAGAGAAAAAAAGCTTCCGAGCTTGGCATTCGACAGATCAGTTACTTCGCAGCACTTGGTGAATTAAGCAAGAACCACACTGTGATAGCGGTATGTGGTACGCACGGAAAATCAACGACGACTGCAATGGCTGCTCAGGTGCTCATCGATGGAGGGAAAGACCCTACAGTAGTTGTTGGAACAAAAGTTCCTCAGCTCGATGGTCGCAACTGGAGAAAAGGCGACTCAGACATCTTCTTACTCGAAGCGTGTGAGTACCGTGGATCATTTTTAAACCTTCATCCAGATATTATCTTGATGACCAATGTCGATGGAGATCATTTCGATGCATTTGATAGTGTTGAAGATTATCAGAATGCCTATAAAGAATTTATAGATTGTCTTCCAGATGATGGTGTAGTCATTACTCATATGAATGATCCAGAGTGCAGTAAAGTCATTAGTCAATTGTCATTAGTCAATAGGGTCGTCAAAGATGTAGATGATCTTCCACTTCCAGACCTATCTGTTCCAGGTCAACATATGAAAGAGAATGCGCAATTGGTCTTAAGTCTTGCAGATCATTTAGGTATCAGTGCCAATGAATCCTTGAAAAAGTTCACTGGAACATGGCGCAGATTTGAGGTGAAAGGGGAAACCAATCAAGGTGTAACAGTGATTGATGACTACGCCCATCATCCAGTAGAAATAGCAGCAACGATTGCAGCAGCAAGAGAAAAGTACCCTGGAAGAAGAATCGTATGTCTATTTCAACCACATACTCACGATAGGACGATCAGATTTTATAATGAATTCCTCATAGCGTTTGATGCAGCTGATTTTGTAGTAACGACTGATATCTATGACGCCCGACCAGATACAGAAAAGGAGACAGTGGATATTTTACAGCTCACCCAAGATATCCATGCAGATTCCTTCTACGGAGGGTCGCTAGAACAAGCCAAGAATCAACTCTGTTCTCATTATTTACAACAGGATGACGTGCTACTTGTGCTTGGAGCAGGAGACGTAACGCAAGTTGCTACGCAACTCCTGAATGGATAACGGATAGAGAAATTTCTCTATTTACTTTTTATTGGCTCTGGTGACCGTTGGATTCGAGAGTGTCTTCGATATATAGATCAAATGCATTGGCGACGATTTTTGAAATTTCTGCACGGTTGATGGGGTCATTTGAGCGGAAGTTTCCTCCAATATCAATGAGTCCATCAATTGCAGCAGTTTCTATTGCGTTTGCATATTTATCCGTAGGAGAAACATCACTAAAGGTTTTTCCTTCTGCCCAAACAGTGCGTACATGCATCGCTCTGAGTATTGTTGCAATCACTTCTCCTCGACTTGCAGGACGAGAAGGGTCAACTCTTCGGTTGCGCCATACCTCCCACCAGAGTTGCTCTGCTGATGCAAAGTATTGTTCGAACCACTGATTTTGTGCTCGAATGTTTATTACAGGTACTCGAACCTTGTTTTCATCAAGCCCACTAAATTCGTGAGCAATTTTAGCAAGTTGTGCGACAGTGACATTGTCAGTAGGGCCAAATTCTCCAGATGGATTTCCGGAGCGATCTTTGTATCCACTGATCACACCAGTTTTAGCTACCTTATGTACGAATGGTGCAAACCAATCTTCTGTACGAACATCTTCGAAGATTACGGTCTTACCATCGATGGTTACAGAAACAAATTCGTTTGCTCGTTCTATCTCCTTACCGAGGTCTGAGTTTTTTAGATTTTCACATACAACAGTCACAGATAAAGTGATACGACTGTCTTTTACAAGTTTGTCTGATTGTGCTGGCATACTTGGGCAGCCTTCTATGTCTTCGAAGTACGCAGCCCATTGTCCTTCTGGCTCAATGTAAGATTTGGGTGTTGTTCCACGGTGCTCTGTGTTGTTTGGTCCTTTCAAAATAAATGAAAGCCCCGAAGGAGTACTGTTTACTGCTACCATTCCAGTTCTTGTGTAAGCGTAGGTAATCTTGATCAGATATTGGTCCTGACCATCCAGAGAGATAGATACCTGAGGCCTTTCGAGTGTTTCGATCAGCTGACCATTTAGAAGTAGTTCTATTGTTGCGGATGTTCCTTCTGGGAGCCTTGTAGAAAATGTGTAGTTTCCTGCAATCAGTTCGTCGAATTCAAAACTTTTTTCTGCTCCTTCTGTACGTTGGTTTCCAGGGCGAACAAGGGTCCATTCACCTATGACATCTGGTGCTTGCTCGGGTCCAATCTGCTGAAAGGAGATACTTCCTACTCCAGCAAGCTCTTGAGCTTGTAGAGAGGTTACTGGCAGTAATGCAAATGCAAGACTTGTAACAACCAAAGAGGAGAAGAGCTTTTTCATAGGTGGTAGGTGGAAGGTTTTTCGACCACTATTTTGGAGCCAGTTACCTAAAAGAGCAACACCCAAGAGCGTGTTTTTCATCCACCACCGCCAAAGCAGCCTAGTGGCTGCTTAGACGGAACCCTTCCAGTATGAAGTGATTTGAATGCTGTTTATACTACTAATTGTTTTCTACGGATCGTGATATTCGTAATAAGGGCAGCGCCTACGAGGGCTGCAAGAGCGAAGAGGACATCATACCTTCCTCCAGTTTGTGGCATATAAGCGATTCCTACTCCTGCTACAGAACTCCAAGCCTCTGGGTAGAGATCGAAGTCTGCTTCATCACTGTAAGCATGTGACATTAGAACAATACGGTCACCAGCTACGAGATGGTCTTTTGCACGAGCAGTAAAACTTGTGGTCCATGTCTTTCCTGCGTAGATTTTTGGAATACTCCAAACGATTTCGTTTCCATCGATTATACCACCATCGAGAAGAGGCTGAGTAATATCAATCATCTCTGGGTTGTAACGATCAACAACATCAACATTGTGTAATGTAGTACGTGAAGTATTTGAGATAGTGATAGTGAAACGAACGTTTCCACCAGCAACAACTTCTGACATAGATGTAGTCTGTACGATGCGCTTGTCTGGCATATCCATGTGAGCGTTTGGTCGAGCTGGAGCGGTAACAGGCCTATTTGTTCCAATGCGCTCTATAGTGCGACCTGCAGTTGGGATACGCTGGTCTCCACAAGTGAATTCAGCCCAGAATACGATCCTGCTTCCGTGAATAAGTTCACGTTGCATACTTCTCTGTACTTCACATGAAGGCTCGATATTGTACGTTACTTTGTATCCAACAGGAGGCATGTCAGTAAATACAGTAGGAGTTCTTCCTGTAAATTTACTTCCGTCTGCGAGGCTTTCCATCTCGAAGGATACATTTGCAGGATCTGACCGTACTTCTACATTACCTGTGTAGGTAAATTCAATGTTCGCACGGAAAGACTGACCATCAGCAACTTCGAAGGTAATACTGTTTCCTGCAACTTCCTGATGAAGAGTTCCATCACGAAGGAGAGTGATCTTAGTAAAAGATCCTGCAGGGTTAGAAATCGAGAGTGTGTAGGTACCTGCATCTAGGTTATTCAAAATTTTCGTCTTTAGTGAACTTTGATATATGGCATCACCAGGCATGGTAACAATCCAGTGACCGTAATCAGCGATAGGGCTAACTTGGTCTATGAAAAGTGATCCTCCAGCAGCTTGTGCCTGACCAACAGTTCCAACGCTCATTAGGAGAGCGATGCTCATGAGGCCTGTGGAGAGAGCTTTAGAGATTCTCAAGAGTAGGAAAGTAGATAGTTGTACCATGGCAAAAGGGGGTAAGGTCACGAATTAGGAGAAGTATTAAAACACTCAAATTGATAGATGTCAAGTATTTGTATGCTCCTAGATAATAGATTTTAGCCCCATTTGCCAAATATGATGTAATTCTTCCAGTTCTTGGTCTATGAGAGTAGTTTCTCCTCGGACTATGCGTAGCAGAGGATCTTTAGTCGTTTTACCGATTTTGTAGGCTGAAACACCTGCTTTTTGAGCCTCTGAGAGGATCTTTTCGGCAGACTGCGAATCTGCCTCTATGAGGAACCCATGAGACTCAGAAAATAGTAGTTTATCGCTCTGAAGAGCTGATTCTATGATTCCTAGGTCTAGCTCTAGGCCAATGCTGCCTCCTTGGCGGCGCTGGGGGAGTGTCATCTCAAAAGCGGCGAGTACTAGTCCTCCATCTGCAATATCGTGACAAGAAAGTACATCTTCATTTGCTATGGATGCAAGGATGAACCTCAGCATTGATTCAGTCTGCGCAAAGTCTGGTTTTGGCACATCGGCTCCTAGATAGGAGTCACGAGGAGCATTCAGCATCTCTTCGAGCATCTGATAATAGGCAGATCCTCCACACTCATCCTTGCGTTCGCCAATCAGAATCAACGATGAATTCTCCGATTTAAGTTGCATGGTCACAGCTTTTCTCGCATCTGGGAGAATTCCAGTACACGAAACAATTGCTGTTGGATCGATGGAAGATCCGTCAGGCTGACCATTATACAGAGAAACGTTTCCGGAAATCACAGGTACAGGCTCGCCTTCGAAGGTAATGGATTTTCCTGCATCAGCAATTCCTTGTACTCCAGCTTCAAGCTGCGCAAGTTGTTCGGGGATCTCGGGATTTCCGTAGTTAAGACAATCAGTAAGTGCTCTTGGTGTTCCTCCAACTGCTACAACATTGCACATAGATTCCACTGTCGCATTTACCCCTTGCCAGTACGGGTCGATGCGACCGTACCGTCCGTTTCCATCAGCGGCGATCGCGACTCCGCGCCAACGGTCTTCTTCGGAAAGTTCCCATCCAGGATGTTCGCCATCGAGTACGTAACTTTGCAAGTCTTGAAGAGGGGCGATTACACCTGCATCTGCTTCACCGGCTTCGATGATTCCGTTTCCAATCACATTTTTATCAAAGTGCAAAAAAGCAGGGGACTTGGAGGCATGGTTGGGGTGACCGAGCATAGCTGTAAACACTTCTCCAACCGATAACCGACAACCGATAACCGACAACTGGGTCCCTTCGCAAGTTATCTCTGGCTCAGCACGATCAACTACTTTCAAATCAGTAGGACGTTCATACTGAATTCCACAAGTCAGTGCCTGCGCAGAGGCTTCACAAACGACTTCTCCTTTATAGGTACATTTGTAGATTCCATCAGAAGTTACTTTGCCAATCAGGCTAGCTCGTGCGTTTTCCATAACGCTTGGGAGGTCCCATGTTTCGTTAAAGTGCTTGAGGATATGATCCGTCAAATCTGGATGACACGTAAAGCAGAGTCGCTCTTGGGTTTCTGCACAGGCGATGACTTCCGCAGGAAGTCCTTCGAGTCCAACGTGAACATTATCGAGATTTACCTCTGCTCCGTATCCAAGATCTACCACTTGTTCTACGGATGCACAGACAACTCCTCCTGCCCCTAGATCTTTACAGCTGATCTTATCCAGCTTTTTGTTGGCTACTAGCCAGTCAAATAGTGCATAGAACGAAGCCAGTAGATGCCGCTCCAAAAATGGGTTTGGTTCTTGTACGGCTCCGCTGTTTTGCTCGCTCTTTTCTTCTTCCATAGAAGCTGATGCAAAAGACGCTCCTCCAAAACCAGATCGATCTGTAGGTTTCCCGACGAGAATAATGTCGTAACCAACTTTTCCTGCTTCTTTAGGGCAATAACTATGGATGATCTCATCTTCGCGCACGATTCCAAGCGCAATAGCATTCACGAGGCAGTTGCTGTTATACGAACTATCAAACATCGTGTCTCCTCCAAGGTTTGGTACCCCTAGAGGGTTTCCGTATCCGCCAATTCCTCTGATGACTTCTTTAGCTATGGTCTTGGATTCATCAGTCTTTAGATCTCCAAGTCGCAACATATCCATACAACCGATAACACGTGCACCCATACACAGCACATCACGAACGGTTCCTCCTATTCCTGTTGCTGCTCCTTCGAACGGAACAATCTGGCTTGGGTGATTATGTGATTCATGTGTGACGACAAATCCCCAGCGTTTTCCTTTAGGTCCGTCGGTAATCGCTACGATTCCACTATCCTCAACAGGCCCGAGGATTATGTGCGTTCCATCGGTAACAAAATTCTTTAAAAATCTGCGACTCGATTTATAGCTACAGTGTTCGCTTCCTTGTATTCCCCAGATCACTGCTTCTGTTAGCGTTGGGTCACGACCCAGTAGATCGACAATTTTCTTAGCCTCCTCAACTGTAAGTCCTATTTGATATTCTTTAAGTATGCCAGAAATTTCATCGTCACTCGCAGTCGAGAACGGAAGCGTCTTGATAGAAGGGGAAATAGTCACACACAGAGTATGCAGCATCTTTTGCGACTTGAGAATCAAGTTTGGTTTGCATTTTAAAAGAAGGCGGAGTGGAGGTCGCACTTTGTTGTACAGAGGAGGATGATCCTAATGTGATTCTTTATCTTAGCCAAGCAATCTTCTGGTATTATCAGACAATATGAAAGCCCTCAAAGCTCATTTTGGCCAAAATCGTATACTAGGAGGTGCTGCAGTACTCGCTGTTATGCAGCTTGGTGCTTCTATTATGGGGCTGGTTCGAGATAGAACGTTAGCTTCCACGTTTCCAAGTCTTGATACTGTAGATGTCTACATTGCTTCTTTTCGCCCATCGGATCTTTGTTTTCAGATGATGATTATGGCGGGGTTTTCTGTAGCGCTTGTCCCTATGCTTGCCTCCTATCATGCAGAGGACAAGAGGCAGGAGATGCACGATCTGATGAATTCTGTAGTCTCTCTAGGCGCAATTGTATTTGGAGTCCTAGCCCTAGTCCTAGCCCTATTTCTTCCAAATATCGCCCCGTACCTTGTAGGATTTACAGGAGAGTCACTTCAGCTTTATATTGATTTTGCGAGGCTTGCACTGATTACTAACTTCCTCTTTGTCTTTGGAAATGCATTTGGTCAGTATCTAATTACAGTACAGAAGTATTGGATCTACGGACTAACACCAATGCTCTATACCTTAGGTACAATTCTTGGAACGATTTACCTGACACCAGAGTACGGAGCATATGGTCCTATGTATGGAACGCTGGGGGGAGCGGTTGTTTATGTTGTGCTACGGTTTGCTGCAGTCAACCTAAGATCGGGTGGTCGGTGGTCGGTTGTCGGTTGTCGGTTATTTCATCCAGATCTAAAAGAACTTCTTGGTTTGATGTGGCCTCGAATGGCAGCACTCGGTGCACTGCAAGCACAACTTTTGTTGTTTGATAAAGTAGCATCAGGCTTGGATGCAGGGTCTGTCACCATCAATGCCTACGCCAGAAACTTTCAGGCAGTTGCTGTTGGAGTCGCGGGTATCGCACTTGCACAGTCTGCTTTCTCTTTGCTTTCCCAGTCTGCAGCTCAAAAACAAAAGAAACGCTATTACATATATCTACGTAAGGGTGTTTTGTTTATTTTACTGATGACAATTCCCGGAGCGATTGCCTTGGTGATGCTGGCACCAGTAGCCGCGAGCCTTGTAAGCCTTACACATGTGCTTCCGGTCTTTTCACTCTGCTTACTGTTCTATAGTATTTCGATTCCATTCGAGAGTATAAATCATCTTTTGCTGCGTGCGTTTTATGCGACAAAGCATACGATTACTCCAGCGATCTTTAGTGTGATCAATGGTTTAAGTGCTATTACTGCTGCTTGGATGCTCGCCCCGAAGTTTGGTATTTATAGTCTTGCCATGGGATTTGCGATAGGACAGGGGATTCAGTTAATAGGCCTTAGCCTTATGCTACCAAGGAGAGTCAAGAAAGTGATGTAGCTTTAGTCAGTCACCTCAAATGATGTAGAGTTTTCGGCTTTAGCTTCGGCTATTTCCACTTCTTTCACGTCAGCACGTTCTGGTCCTTTACGGCACCATTCTATAAATTTTTCTACCGCGCCTTCTTCGCCTTCTGCGTAAATCTTTACACTGTCGCTTCGCTTTCTGCAATTACGTACCCAGCCCTTTATTCCAAGTTCGTCCGCCTTCTCTTTTGTCGTTGCTCGAAAAAAGACTCCTTGGACGGTGCCGTTTACGCGGATGTTTTTGGCGATCATAGCTACTTTTTCTTCGCTTGCGTAAAGTCGAGTTCCACTGGAGTTTCTCGGTCGAAGATCAATACATTAACCGTGATTTTTCCTTTATTGATATCAACACCATCCACTGCACCTTCGTAGTTCTTAAATGGTCCATCGACAATGACTACAAGGTCTCCAACTTGGAAGTCGGACTTGAACTTCGCTTCTTGCTCTCCAACTCTACGTTCGATAACACCGAACTCTTCTGGAGTTACAGGAACTGGAATGTTTCCAGAACCTACGAACCCTGTTACGTTTGGTGTGTTTCGCACTAAGTACCAACTTTCATCGGTTACGATCATGTCTACAAGAACGTATCCTGGGAAGAGCTTCTTTTCTTCTTCAATAGGCTCTCCTTTACGGAAGGTAAGCTGCTTTTCTTTAGGAACCTGAATATCAAAGATGTAGTCACCCATACCGAAACTTTCGATGCGCTGTACGAGGGCTTCTTTTACGGCATCCTCGTATCCAGAGTACGTGTGAACAACGTACCAATTTCTTCCGGCGGACGGGTCTTGCTTTCCCATGATTAGTAGGCGAGTGAGAGAAGTACTTTAATAATTTGGTTTAAGATATAGTCGATACCACCAAAGGCCACAGCAACTGCTGCGGTGAATCCAATAGTAATAATAGAAAGACGGACGGCCTGCTGACGGGTAGGCCAGCGGACATGTCGCAACTCAGTTAATGCTTCGTTGATGTAGAGTCCTATATTCATAATATTTTCTTTCTAAAAAACCCCCAGCGGGGATTTACGTATCTATTATACCTTGATGATGGGCAGGTGCAAGGAAATCCTTTATAAATCATACACTGGAGCCTCTAAGGCATGCATCTTGCTAATGGGCAGAGCGATAACCCATACTTGTCCTAAAAAGCTGTCTTCTTCTACAAATGGGATAGAATCTCCAGATTTATCGCGGAAACTACGGCTATCCAGGCTTCCTTGGCGGTTATCTCCAAGGAGAAAATATCGTCCTTCTGGGACTGTATAAGAGATATAGTCAGTGTTTCCACTACTTGGTGGAGCCTGAAATGTTCGGCCTGCATTTTTGCTATTGAGGTAGGGTTCGTCGAGGGCTACGAGTTCGTCAGAGCCTTTTACTTGTAGATGCACATATCCATCTTCTATGACTACGCGGTCTCCAGGAAGACCAATAACTCGTTTTACGTAAGGCTTTTTTGGGTCATTGGGCGGACGAAACACTACAACATCTCCTCGAGAAGGAGACCCTGTGTGATAGATGAGCTTGTTGATAATGATGTATTGTTTGTGTTCTAATGTCGAAAGCATGGAGTTTCCTTCCACCTGAAACGGTGAAACAAGAAATGTACGTATTACTGCAACAACACCGACGATGATGACAATGTTAAGGATTACATCGAACAAGTGGAACCAGAGCCCGTGCTGTTTCGTTGTGCGCATCTATCGTAGTATACTCAACCTATGCTTGTAGGCCAAAGACATTTCCGTCGGCATGTTGATGAAGAAGAAGAAATCATTATGGTTGTTCATAAGCACTGGTTGCTTGGGTTCAAATACTTGTTCTGGCCAATTCTTGCTTTTGCATTTTCTTGGGCTTTGTTTGTCTTTGCACCCTACAAATTTATTTTTTACGTCGCAGCCCTTGCAAGTATTGGTACTATGGTTTGGGCTTTGCGTAGTTTTTACGATTATTATCTTGATGCGTGGATTATTACGGACCAAGGAATTATCGACGTCGAATGGCATGGTTGGTTTCACCGTCAGTCCACTCGTGTTCTGTACAGTGATATTCAAGGTATAAGTTATGAGATCCAAGGAGTACTAGGAACCTTCATGCGATTTGGAGCTATTTCTGTAGAGAAAATTTCTACAGGAAGTGTTTTCTCTATGGATAGTGTCAAAAATCCTCGAGCCATAGAAGCACTCATCTTGCAGGCTATGGAAGGGTATCTACGTGGTAAAAACTTGGGTGATGAAAAGCATGTCAAAGATATTCTTGCACAGCTTGTTGCAAGAGAAGTAAATTTAGAGCAGTTTGAAGATGATGACGATGAGTTCGAAGATGACGACGAGGATGATAACGACGACGATTAGCTTATGAAATTTTTGAAAACTATTTTCGGGTTTCTTCTTGGAAAGAAAAGAATTCCTCTGCATGCACGTCCGCGCATTCGCTCTCTTGTAAAGCATATTGAAACGATTGATGACCCTGCGAAGAAGGTGCTCGAAGCAGATAAGGTATTGCACGAAGCATTAAAATCTTTTGGCTCGAATGCGTCATTGGGTGATTTGCTTAAGCGCTATGGATCTAAACTTCCAAATGAGCAGCCTGTGTGGAATGCCCACAAGTTACGCAATCGCATTGCACATGAGCCGCAAGTTACGGTTTCGGCTACTGATGCTGATAGAGCGGTAAATGCTTTGCTTAAAGCGACAACATCTCTGCTATAGTCATTACCAATGAAGCCTGCTCTTGTGATCTTCGGCCTTGGGAATCCAGGTGCTCAGTATGAGCGCACACGGCATAACGCAGGATTTTTAGCGTTAGATGTTTTAAGCGAGGAGTATGGACAAGACGACTGGAAGGACAAGCCGAAGTTTGATTCCTATATCCAAGAAGCACGCATCGGTGTTGCACCCGTTTTATTGGTAAAGCCTAAAACGTTTATGAACCTCTCTGGAGATGCTGTACGTAAAGTTGTTGAGTTTTATAAAATGGATCCTTCAGCTCAAGTTCTTGTTCTTTCTGATGATATCGATATTGCTTTAGGAGAGTTGCGTTTACGTATGAAAGGAGGTCCGGGGACTCATAACGGACTAAAGTCTATCGTTGATGTTTACGGAGAAGATTTTCCTCGTATTCGTATTGGTCTTGGGCAGCCACCAAAGGGTCAAGATCTTAGTAACTGGGTACTGAGTACATTAATGAAAGAAGAGATGGAAACTCTGAGTGGAAGCTTTAAAGAGCTTCCGAAAATCATAGAGGAATTTGTCATTGGTGATTAGTGCTTCTGTTACTTCTCTAAAATAGGAACTTTCGTCCGAACATTCCACCCATTCCAAGACCTGTAAGCATTGTTGTGATCCAGATCATCATTGGAAGGTTTGTTGCAGCTGTAGCGGCTTCTGTATCTATTACACCACTAGTACTAGCAGTGATAGACTGAGCTTGTGGGCGTACTGCTACGAGTGTAGAAGTATCTGATCCTGTGTAGGCAGTATCATCAGAGAGGAAGTCGTTTGACTGAGTAAACCCCTTAATGAATCCACCAAGACCTGTAACAGGAGGGGAAGGGATAACAATCACGTGGTCATCTGTACGTGTAATATTTCGGCTGCGTACGGTTGCTGTGTTACGGACACTTGTTCCACGAGTAACCCCAGTCTTAAGGCGAGCGTTGTAACGAACGACTGTTGTAGAGTTTGCTCGAAGTGTTCCGAGGTTCCACGTTAGCCTTCCGCCAGTGTCAGATCCTCTACCTGTATCGGTGATGTTTACGTATTGTTCTGGGTAGTCATCTGTAAGTACTGCGTTCGTAAGATCAGATCCACCAGTGTTACGGATAGTGATGGTGTAAGAGACATGGGTACCAGCGAGAGCTTCTGTAGTATTAGCCGTTTTGTCTATTGTAAGATCTGTTGGAGTATTATCGTCATCGTCTGCATCGGCACGAGCTTGGTTGTAGATATTATTGTAACAACGGTTATCACTAGATTGAATATTTGGATCAACAGTAAATTTTATGGTGACATCTTCGGTGACTCCTTCGTTGATGTTTTCAATATTACAGGTAACGGTAGAACCGTTACTACTACAGATGTTTGGAGTACTTGAGTTGTAGATCAGACCGCTAGGGATACTGTCTGTTACTACAATACTATTTGCAGTTCCTGTTATGATGTTCTCTACAGTAATTTTGTAGTGCACATCATCTCCAGGTTCTACTGGTCTGCTTGTAGGCTTGGTAAGCTCTTTCTTAATAAAGAATCCAGCTGCATGTGCAGACTGTACTGGCGAGATAGGGATAGGAAATACCCCAGTCGAGAGTTGTGACACAATGAGTCCTAGCATTGTTATGCTGGACCAGAACCGTCGCATTTTTTGATTCTCCGTACGCATATTGTGGAAAAAAGGAGATATTTATACATAACAAATGTATATTTGTCAATACTCTTACAAAGCGCTTAGTTACTTGGAAAAGTGTCCATCACGTGGTAAATTTGGGACCTGTGAGCACTTCGGGTTGGTTTCATAGGCTACTGCGATGGATGTATAGACCAATAGACGGGTCTTCTGTGGCAGTATTCCGTGCAGGATACGGAGCAATCATTCTTTGGGAAGTTACTCGGTATTTTGATCATAATTGGATCAAGGCATACTTTACCGGAAAGCAGTTTTACTTCACGTATCCAGGCTTTTCGTGGGTGCATCCTTGGCCGACACTCGAGCTTATGGAGTGGCACTTTATCCTTATAGGAGTGCTGGCAACGATGGTGATGGTGGGGTTTTGTTACCGATTTGCGGCAGCTGGTTTGGCTGTAGCGTTTAGTTATGTGTATCTCCTAGAGCAGGCTCGGTATTTAAATCACTTCTATTTTGTGATTCTCGTTGCCATAGCAATGATATTTATTCCCGCTCATAGATCTTGGAGCGTAGATTCTTTACTTAAATCCAAGTTTTCTTGGTGGCCATTTCTTAAAAAGCGCTCTCCATTTACAGACAACTGGGGCCTCTGGGCTATTCGTGCTCAGTTTGGTATTACGTATTTCTATGGAGGCCTAGCAAAGCTTAACGAAGACTGGCTTCGTGGATACCCTCTATCAGATTGGATCTACGATGAAACGGACGTAATCTTTATCGGGCAATGGGTACAAGAGCGATGGATGGGTTTGCTTTTAAGCTACTCTGGACTGATGTTAGACCTCTTATTGGTACCGTTTCTTTTGTATAAGCGAACGCGCTGGCTCGGGTTTGCATTGGCTTTGTCATTTAATTACATGAACGATCAGATGTTTTCCATTGGAATATTCCCCATGTTTATGGTGCTTGGAACACTTACATTCTGGGAAAGCGATTGGCCAAAGCGTGTATGGGACTTTTGTACAATTGAAAACGGAAAGTGGAAAGTGGAAAGTACAAAAAGAAAGGCAGGATCAGCCTACGCCAAAGCTACGTCTGGCAAGCAGAGGGTGTTAGCAGGCTTTATGGTTGTATTCTTTGCCTATCAGTTTCTCTTTCCGC
Source organism: Candidatus Altimarinota bacterium (assembly GCA_963694385.1). Lineage (GTDB taxonomy): Bacteria > Patescibacteriota > Gracilibacteria > Peribacterales > Peribacteraceae > UBA2170. Next base: position 8,263 of record CAVOCY010000016.1, on the reverse strand, counting down.
TTCGTCACTGGGCGTATCCGGGGAGTGTGCATTGGACGGAGGAAGGTCATATGTATAGCTGGCACATGAAACTGCGGAGCAAACGTGGACGCGTAATGTTTGTTGTTAAAGATCCAGATACAGATAGTACGTACAGCATCGATCCAGATGATTACCTTAATCGAAGACAGGAACGAAAGATGGCTTCTCGTCCGACGATGATATTGCAGTTCGCGCATTGGCTTGAGGGCAATTACCATGCAGAGGGCATGAAGAATGTAGAGATCTATGCAGATTCCTTTGCTGCTCTAAATGGAAGGCAAGAGCAAAGACTGATAGATCCTTCAGTCGATCTTGCACAGGTGGAATGGTCTATTTTTCCTCAGAAGTGGATAGTTCCGCTTCATACGGAGAGGAGGTAATTGGCTGGGGCGGAGGGATTCGAACCCCCGAATGGTGGAACCAAAATCCACTGCCTTACCACTTGGCGACGCCCCATTGCAGGCAATAGTATAGCAAATCTCTTTCTTAAGAACCGTCTTTCTGCAATATTGTTTTCTTTTGAGGAAAGGATGGAATAAAGAGTGGAGGAAACGTAAAACACCTGTAGAATTGGTCCATATGGATACCGAAGCAAAGAAATTCTTATTTGATCTACTTTCTACTCCTAGCCCAACAGGGTTTGAGATAGCGGGTCAGCGTGTATGGGCAAAGTATGTCAAGAAATACTCTGATAGTGTCGATAACGACGCCTATGGAAATACTTGGGCGACAGTACAGGGGACACACAAAACGAAGAGTGTGATGCTCGAGGTGCATGCAGATGAAATTGGTTACATCGTAAAATATATCTCGCCAGAAGGTTTTCTTTCGGTAGACCTTATCGGTGGATCGGATGTTGCCACTGCTCGCGGAAGGTGGGTAACACTTTTTGGTGATAAGGGTGAGGTGCCAGGAATAATTGGAAACACGGCTATTCACATTCGTGATCGCAAAGGAATAAAAGAAGAAACACCTGATATACACGAGTTGTATGTTGATGTCGGTGCGAAGACGGATAAAGAAGTAGAAAAAATGGGTATTCGCGTCGGACATCCAGCGGTTTACAGTGATACACTTCGCGAACTTGGAAAAGAATGTATTGCAGGACGCGCATTGGATAATCGCATTGGTGGATACATTGTTTCACAGGTACTGCGCAAACTTGCTAAAGCCAAAAAGCCTGTGTGGACTGTGCACGCAGTAAACGCTGTGCAAGAAGAAATTGGTGGTTACGGAGCGAAGATGATCACACACCGCCTTCTTCCGGATGTCGCTGTTGTGTTTGATGTTACACATTCCACAGATACTCCAGGAATCAGAAAAGAAAAGCACAGCAAGTTAGAAATGCGCAAAGGACCAACAGTGACCCATGGTGCCTGTAACCATCCAGCTGTAGTAAACCGATTGATTGATACTGCAAAAAAGAAAAAGATCGCGATCCAGCACGAAGCAGCAGGTAGGTATAGTGGAACAGATACCGATCAAATTTACCACGTACAAGAGGGGATTCCATCAGCACTTGTTTCGATTCCACTTCGGTACATGCACTCGGTTGTAGAGATGGCGAATATCCAGGATATCGATCATGCAGTTACGCTCCTTACAGAATTTGTAGAGTCGCTCACGGCAAAAGATGAGTTTGGTGTGAAGCTTTAAAAAAACTGCCCGGCACCAAGTGGCACCAAGCAGTCTTTGTTTCGCGGTTTCGGTCAATCGTGAATGCTTCGCCCGAGGAGGACTCTTAATCATCCTCACCGTCTTCATCGTTTTCGAGAAACAATGATTCCATGATTGCCATTCGTGCATCCCTTTTTGTGATCTTGAAAAGGACTTCTCTTGTAAGTAGGCACTTTGGTTTGCCTTTTACCTTGAGAGAACAGGAGGTTCTTGTAATTACGTAGGAGGTCTCTCCAATGCTAAAACTCAGTGAGGTTCCAGCCCCTCTTACAAAATCGCCTACACTTCTCAACTTCCCTGCATTTGCAAGAATTTCACAGAGTTCAGACTGCCTTTCTGTTGGTTCTTTGGCGAGGGTCTTCGTTAGCACTTCTTGAAGTGTTACGAAATCGGTTCTTGGCGTCATCCCTGGGTCTCCTTTTTCATAATTAACCAAAACTGCGGGAAAATCTGGCGGCTTTGCGTGTGTCACCAGACCTCCCAGCGGTAATTTCTGTGGTGTACAAAGATCAGATACTTTGGCACATTGTAGGATTCGCCTAGAAATATGCAAGAAATTGAGGGTTTGTGCTTGCTGAAAAGCCAGCGCTTGCGTAGAATCCTTCCGATTTGCCCGTCTGGGCTTTATAACCTTATGTTCGCTATCGCAGACGTCGCCGGCTTCCAAGAGAAACTCGAAGAGGGTTTAAAGCTCTTTGTGCCTACTATCAAGGCAGAAGAAGGTAAGACGGTCACATTCGACAAGGTTTATCTTATCGCTACGTCAGATTCTGATGTGTCAGTCGGAACTCCTACGGTTAAAGGTGCTTCTGTCGAGGCTAAGGTCTTAAATCATGGAAGAGGAGATAAGATTCGTGTCTTTAAGATGAAGCGTCGTAAGCGTTACCGTAGAACATACGGTCACCGTCAGGGATACACTGAGATCCAGGTTACCAATATTAAAACATCAGCAGAAGCTAAGGCTTCAGCAAAGAAGGAAATCAAAGAAAACTAGGAAATCAAAGAAATCGAGGATCCTTGTTTTCCTCGATTCCCTCGATTCCTTTTGGTAATAATTGTTGCATACATCACATAATTCATGCGTGTCAATTGTTTGCATCATCAATATGCATGAGAATGGAACTCATTAATCTTTTCCTTTTTTTATTATGTCTTGTTGTAATATGAATGATCCTAAGACTGCAGCAAAGCTTGTACTTCGTCTGTCATTTGGACTTTCTCTTCTTCTTGTGGGTATTACTCACTACATGAACTTCGAAATGTTCATGGCTATGACTTCAGAAGGTCTCGGACCTCTTACTATGCTCGGTACAATTTGGGCGTACATCCTTCCTGCCCTTCAGATTGTTGGCGGAGCACTTTTTGCCGTAGGTATGTACTACAAGATTGCTGCTTGGTCAGCTGGAGTTGCTCTTGCATCTATTCCTGTTGGAATGCTCTTAAAGCCTGTGCTTTCTGCAGCAGCTCTTCCAGATATGATGCCAGCTGCAGTCAACGCATTCATCTGGTTGATTGTGTACGCACTTGTCGTAAAGATGTGTACTTGCTGTGGCGCTGGTGGTTGTTCAACTGGTGGTGGAGAATAAATTACTACGAAGAAATCAAAGAAATCGAGGAAAACAAGGACCCTCGATTTCTTTGATTTCCTATTTAATCACTTTATCGATCAATCCGTACCCCACAGCAGCTTGTGCTGTCATGAAGTTATCGCGCTCGGTATCTTGCTCTACTTTATCAAACGGTTGACCACTATGTTCTGCGATCATTTCATTAAGAATTCTCTTGGTCTGTACAATATGATCTGCGTGAATAGCAATATCAGTAGCTTGACCTTGTGCTCCACCAAGTGGTTGGTGAATCATAATCTCAGAGTGCGGGAGAGCGTAACGCTTACCCTTAGCACCTCCAAGTAGAATCAGTGCTCCACCAGATGCAGCCATTCCAAGACATACTGTTGATACGTCAGGCTTAATAAGTTGCATCGTGTCGTACATAGCGAGTGTAGAACTCACTTGTCCTCCAGGGGAGTTTACGTAGAGAGTGATATCTTTTTCCGTGTTCTCTTTTTCGAGGAAGAGAAGCTGAGCAATAATTGAGTTTGCGATTGTATCCTCGATACCTTGTCCAAGGAAAATAATACGCTCCTCGAGAAGACGACTGTAAATATCGTATGTTCGCTCCCCGAATTGTGTCTTTTCGATAACACTTGGGATTAGCGTGTTTTGCGGAGTGATATTACCAGCGGTAATTCCTTTGTAGATTGATTGAATAGCGGGATCCATAGAAGAAGAGGAAAGTAAAAGTGGATAGTGGATAAAGAGTATTTGTCTTTAACCTTTCAAATATATTATACGCTATTTCCTTTTGTTTGAGGACTAGGAAGACTGGTGGTTCTGTTGTGCAATAGTCATGATAATCAAAATTAACATTTGGGTATTTCTCTAGAGTAAGCCATAATCTACGCAATGACACCTGACAAGCATCCTTGGCAACAGATGATAAAAGATCACGTAAAAATATCTAAGAAGCCGCTGATCGTGGTTCTTGGTCCGACTGCTTCTGGGAAGACAGGTTTTTCTATAGAACTTGCGAAGACCCTTGTAAATGCCGAAGTGATTAATGCCGATTCCAGACAACTTTTTCGTGGTATGGATATAGGGACTGCAAAGGTGGCACAGGAAGAAATGCAAGGAATTCCTCATCATTTACTAGACGTGCTGGACCCAAAGGATCGTGCTACATCGGCATGGTTTAAAGAGAAAGCAGAGGAGAAGATAGATCAACTTCTTAAGGAGGATAAGATCCCAATCCTTGTAGGAGGGTCGATGCTGTATATTGCCGGCGTTACTGACGGTCTTAGTTTTGATGAAGATATTCGTAATGAGCTTCGCTCTCCAGAGGCTGAATGCAAATATGATCTTTTGATACTTGGCCTAGGGAAGGAAAGAAGTGAAACTGTTGTTAAAATTAACAACAGAACAGAGGGGCTGTTTGCTGCAGGGTGGATCGAAGAAGTTAAGCGATTGGTAGATGATGGATACACAAAAGATGATCCCGGTATGAAGGCTTGTGGGTATCGAGAAATCATCGATTACCTTATCGAAGAGTCAGATCTTAAAGAGCTTAAAGATTCAATTGCAGCTAAAACTCGTCAGTATGCCAGACGGCAAATGACATGGTGGCGAAATGACACTAGAATATATTGGCTTTAAGACAACCGCTCGTACCTTAGAATTTGAATACGTCGTAGTGCTCTTCTATTTGCTGCTTACTCTGCCAGAGCTGCTCTACCATTGTTTGTAGCTGTGGAGATTCTGCTGGTGTTTCTGCAGAGTCCATAAATTGAGTGATAAGTAATAATTGTTGAGCAACATTCATCAAGATGAGATCGGTTTTGTCTTTCCATGTTTCATCTAATCCATCATATACATCAGTATTCAAAAGAGATTTTGGTTCATCAGGGTTGATGTCTCCAGATTCGATCATCTTCGTAAGCGACTTTAAAAAGTCACGGTGCTCTGTTTCAATAGTCCCAGAAACAGGCATACCAGCTTTTTTCTGATCGTTGTGTGTCAGATCTTTTGCCGCTGCTACTTTCGAGAAGAAATCTGTCATCGTTACTATTTATTATAGCAAGTTTTATAAAAAAGTCCCACCAACATATTGGTAGGACTTCAAAAGTCCTATGCACCACCTTCTGTAGTACCTTCGGCTGGAGTTGCAGCTTCTTGTGCACCAGGTGCATCTGTACTGAAATCTCCGCCACACGTACATGGGTCGGAATTGCATTTTCCACAAGTATCCATAGAGATGAGGGGAAGGAATAATGTGTACTTACTGTACCGAATGGCAGTGAATTCAGGAATTGCAGAAAAGTGTAAAATGTTGTATAATATTTAAGAACATACACATGAATTCCGCTATTGCTTCCTTTAAGGCTTTTGCACATCAGCACGATGATTTACCTGCATTTCATGCAGCATTTCTTGTGTTGGCATTTCTTACAGCAGGACTCTTAAACCTTGGTGCGTTTGGGTTGCTTGTTATTGCTCATATGACATTGGACGTGGTGAAGTATCGTGAGCGTCATAACTTTTCATGGAAGCAAACAGTAGAAGGTGTCGTACGAGAAAGCTTGGTAGATGTAACGTTGCTTATTGTTGGTTTGGTGTTCTCTGTGTATCTACACCACGGAGTTGGGGTGGCTAGTGTTTCTGGACTCATGCGTGCAGAAATTAGTATTCTTCGTATGCTTGCACTTCTTGTGCCAAAGCTAAAGATTTTGCATCACTTCTTAAAGATAGTTGCGCATTTGCATCATTATCTAGAGCAGGTACATCCTCGTCATAGAAAAGAGTGGTCTGGAATGGATATCCTTTGTTTTTACTTCCTCGGTCTCTCTGTATTCCTCCTTATTTTTGCAGCTCCTTTGATGCACGTAGAGTGGAGCCTAGTAGGTGAGATTCTTGCAGAAGAGCTTATTCCTTGGAACCTTTAGAAGCCTAGCTCTTTTTCGACAGCCTTTGCTTCTGCAAACCAGATGTCACCTTTTTTAGTGTTCTTGCCACCTGAGTACCGCTTACGAAAGTCATCAAAGCGCTCTTCCAGTGTTACAATTTCATCCATTTTGACGCGTTTGTCTGCGTAGAATAGAAGTTTCTGTTCGATGGTGACGCGGTCGGGCGAGGGGAGTATAAGTCCGTGTACTTCTACGATAGTCGCAAGCTCTGGGTACCCACGCTCTTGCAGGAGGGTGGCACAGGCTTCTTCGTGTTCTTTGCCTTTGTATTTCTTCTTCCATAGTTTCCATTCAGGCGCTTCAGATTTTTCATCTGGCCCATGACCTCCTCCTGGGGAAAAATCAATAAATCGCAGTAGATCATGCACAAGTGCAGATACCTTAAGAGCCTGTGGACGGATGATTATTCCACGGTTCATCATCTCCTCACCAAGATCTGCCGAGAGACGTGATACAGCATCGCAGTGGTCACAAATACGATGAGGGAGTGCAACCTCTTTTCTCCACTCTACAATATCAGATTCTGTTGGAAGATTCATATCATCAAAGGATACGGTGAGATTTCGCCCTTCATCCTTCTCTTCAAGCTTTATAAGAATATCAGGTGTCATAGAAGATCGATCTACCCATTCGATACAACGAATACCAGTATGGTCATCAGATTGCTGCAAGAGTTCATTTGATTGTTTTTCAGTAAGTCTATACAGATCAATATGAAGTATCTCATACGCATCATTTTCCACTTTCCACTTTCCACTTTCCGCTTTGTATCGCTGCTCTAGAGCGTATGTGGGGCTGGTAACAGTGTCTAAAACCCCTAATCCTTTTAGGAATCCTTGTAAGAAGGTTGTTTTGCCGCTACCTAGCTCTCCGATGAATCCTATAGTGATATTTGTACGATAGAGCGTAGATGCTAGGGATACCCCCGCAGAATGCGTGGAATCCGCATCAGATAGCCAAATAGTGCATTTATCAGTCATTGTCTAAAAGTCTAAAAAGTGGTATAATATCTATGAATACAAATACAGATGCAAGGACTAAAAAATCATAAAAACGTCGGCTTTAATCATAACGCATTGCACTCCAAAAAGGAGCCGCATCCGTTGTTTTACCTTAAGCAGAGGGTATCGTTTTGGGTAGCGTCTTTGTCGCTGTTTACGTTCTTGATTGGAAATATGATGGGGCAACATGGATGGTATGGATTCTGGGCTTCGGTCTTGGGTCAGGAAGATATTAGCGCCATTGCGTACGTTGGAACAGTGTCACCTCTAGAGACAGTGGTCGACTATGGTTGTTGGGCGAAATTTGGTGGAGATTACAAAGTACATACCTACCGTCAGTCTCCAGATAGTTGTCACAGAGATATTCCTCAGTACACGACAAGTACAAACAGAGATGATCTGTTTTCTATGCAATACATGAGTAGCTACACAGCTACTACGGAGGGGTCGGGTACACACTCAGGTGTTGATATTCGTGTTCCTGTCGGAACGCCTGTTCGTGCGGTGATGACTGGAAAGGTGCATAGGGTAGGAGATCAGCCTCGAGGATTTGGTAAGTATGTCGTAATCATTCACCCGAACGTTCCTGATCCTGATGATCCAAGTGGAGGCACTGTAACGCTTTACAGTGAGTACGCTCACCTTAGTGCTGTGTATGCAGAGGTAGGAGATATTATTCACAAGGGTGAGAGTGTTGCGCTTTCTGGAAACACCGGACAAAGCAGCGGACCACACTTGCACTTCTCGCTAGCACGAGAGGGTGCACCGTTTGTTCCTTTTTATCCAAGTAATCAAACAGAAGGTTACGCGTATACCATCAATCCACTTCTTTATGTACAAAGTCACTTCGAGAAGGTCGCATCACCTACTACTGTAGCTTCCAGAGCTGAGCAGCGTAGGGTAGCACGCATTGATGATCCACAAGATGTTGTTGCCCCTAGACGTATAACATTTTCTTCTTCATCTCGCAGTTCTGCAGCCAGAGTCGTTGCTGTATCAGACCCAACACCAGAAGAAAGTCGCAAGACGGTGATCGCAAGACTTC